>NZ_JBNIEW010000002.1:0-411098 GCF_050106715.1 Acetobacter sp. AAB5 | reverse complement strand
CCACCCGCAGGGTTATGGCGCGTAACCTTCTTTTTTCCTGCATGGTGGCCTTTACTGCTACCATGCACGCCGCCTTGGCAGGCCATGCCGCCAGAGCAGAAGGCCCAGCCTATCGCACGCATCTGGCTGGCGTAGGGCTGCAAGACCCACGCCAAAAAGTGGATGCCATGCAGCCGCCTTGGTCTGCCGTGGGGCGTGTGCAAACAGAACTGGGCAGCAGATGCACCGGCTTTTTAATTGCACCCAACGTGGTGGAAACTGCCGGGCACTGCCTGTGGCTGAGCCATGTGCGCGGGTTTGTGCGGCCTGAAAGCGTGCATTTTTTACGTGCCTATACGGGTGACCATTACATGGCCCATGCCCGTGCCGTGCAAATTATTATTCCCCCCGGTTACCGAACAGATCAGGAAGGCAATAGTGGTGGGTTAGACCATGCCACGCTTATTCTGGATCATGCTATCGCCAAGCCGAACGAGGTTTTCCATATCGATACACCTCTACAGGCCCTTACGCCCGGGTTGCCTGTTGTATTGGGCGGGTATGAGCAAAACCAGCCCGATATTATTACCGCTGACCAAAACTGCCATTTTTTAAATATGACGCAAGATGGGGGCGGTAACACGCTACTGGTGCATAATTGCGCCGGCACACATGGCAGCAGCGGCGCACCTTTATTGTTTCATGATCAGGGCGGGTGGCACGTTATTGGTGTGCAGGTGCAGGCATTCACCAATGGTGCCGGTGGCCGCGCTGTGCCACTTTTAAGCCAGAACTAGCAAAAACCCTGCTGCAAACTGCGGCAGATCAAAGACATCTCACTTTCTGCTGCGCAGGGTATCTTTCATTCTGGTAGAAAATACCAAGGTTTGATACCGCAGAAAGGAAGCTTCCCATGTTTGCCATGCGTCTGCACCAACCCAAAACGCCCCTGCAATGGGAGGAAGTGCCAGACCCAGTGCCCGGCCCCGGTGAAATTCGGGTAAAAGTGTTGGCCTGTGGTGTATGTCGCACAGATTTACACGTGGTGGATGGAGACCTTACACACCCCAAGCTGCCTATTATCCCCGGCCACGAAATTGTCGGACGGATTGACCAAATTGGCTCTGGCGTTACCTCTCTTTCCGTTGGGCAGCGCGTGGGCATTCCGTGGCTTGGGCATACATGCGGGCACTGTTTTTATTGCAGTGATCATCATGAAAACCTGTGTGACCATCCCGTATTTACCGGATATACGCGGGATGGCGGCTACGCCACAATGGCCGTAGCAGATGCCCGCTTTGCTTTTCCATTGGGGGAAGAAGGATCTGATGTAGAAGTTGCGCCCCTATTATGTGCTGGGCTTATTGGCTGGCGTTCCTTGGCAAAAACCGGAAATGCACAAAAAGTTGGGCTCTATGGCTTTGGGGCTGCCGCCCATATTATTGCGCAGGTTCTGGTGTGGCAGAAAAAGCAGGTTTACGCTTTTACCCGCCCCGGTGATGCCAAAACGCAAGCCTTTGCGCGTGAATTAGGAGCAACATGGGCCGGAGGTTCGGATGAACTGCCGCCAGAACAACTGGATGCCACCATTATTTTTGCACCCGTAGGTTCTTTGGTGCCAGCAGCGCTCAAAACCCTGCGCAAAGGTGGCCGCGTGGTATGTGCTGGTATCCATATGAGCGAAATACCTGCCTTTTCTTACGATACCTTGTGGGAAGAACGTGAAATTGTTTCCGTTGCCAATCTGACACGTCAGGATGGGTTAGATTTTCTGTCCGTTGCGCCAAAAATCGGCATCCACACCACCACAACCACATATGCCCTAAAAGACGCCAACAAGGCGCTGGATGATTTACGGCATGGTCGGTTTGATGGTGCCGCCGTACTGGTGCCCTAAACCCTAGGTGAATATATCAGGCCGGTTGTGGAGCAGGCATTTCCTCTTGCTCCGCAGCAGCCAGAATGGCCGCCAGCAGGCCGGGAAAGCGTGCTTCCACATCCTGCAAACGCAGGCTGTTCATATGGGTTACGCCCACAACTTCCGTGCGTAACAAACCAGATTTACGCAGCACCGCAAAATGGTGGGAAATAGAAGATTTAGGCCGCCCATCCTGCAATGGCGCACAGGCCTGCGGCTGATGCTGCGCAAGTTTACGCACAACAGAAAGCCGAAAAGGATCTGCCAGCGCGTGCAGAATATCCGCCAACTTGAACGCTTCGGGCGCAGGATGGTCATACTGCTTCATGGTGTGTGCTTCAGTCCTTGTCCCTTGCCCTCCGCAATAGTTCGATTATAGTCGAACTATTGGTCGTGCAGACCTGATCCGTAATGGAGACTACGCATGCCGACGCTATTTGATACCTATAGCCTTAAAGATATTACACTCCGCAACCGTATTGTGGTTGGCCCTATGTGCCAATACACAGCACATGAGGGCGTGCCGAATGATTGGCATGCCGTGCATTATCCTACTCTCGCCCGCGGCGGTGCGGCTCTTGTTGTTGTGGAAGCCACAGCCGTTTCCCCCGAAGGGCGCATTACCCCCGGCTGCCTTGGTTTGTGGAATGATGAGCAAGCAACTGCTTTTGCCCCTATTACAGCGGCCATAAGCAAAGCCGGCGCCGTGCCGGGTATCCAGCTTGCCCATGCCGGGCGCAAAGCCAGTGCGCATGTGCCTTGGGAAGGTGATGACCATATTCCAGAATCAGACCCAGCAGGTTGGCAACCCATTGCGCCCTCGCCTGTAGCATTTGGGGCCAACCTGCCCCGCGTGCCCACGGAAATGACGTTGGATGACATTGCCCGCGTAAAGGCCGATTTTGTACGCGCCGCAGAACGTGCGCGAGATGCCGGTTTTAAATGGCTGATGCTGCATTTTGCCCACGGTTATCTGGCACAAAGTTTTTGGTCCACCCACTCCAACAAACGCACAGATCAATACGGTGGCTCGGCCGAAAATCGTGGTCGCTTTTTGCTGGAAACGTTGGAAGCCGTGCGTGCTGTATGGCCTGAAAACCTGCCCCTTTCCGCCCGCTTTGGCGTGATTGAATTTGATGGGCAGGATGAACAAACACTGGCGGAATCCATTGCCCTTATTCAGAAAATGAAAGGTGTAGGCTTGGATTTTCTGGATGTCAGCATCGGGTTTTCCACCCCCACAGCCAATATTCCGTGGGGTGCCGGGTTTATGGCGCCTTACGCCCAACGCGTAAAACAGGAAGCCGCGCTGCCTGTCACAACCTCATGGTATATCAGCGAAGGCCGGCAGGCTGATGCGCTTATCCGCACAGGTGCGCTGGATCTGGCAACACTTGGGCGGCCATTTCTTGCCAACCCGCACTGGCCGTATGAAGCCGCACGCGCTTTACACGTTAAAGGTGCGGGAAATGTGCTGCCGCCTTCCTACGGGTGGTGGTTGGCCCGTTATCAGTAACACGGCGTTACCTTTGTATTTCCAGTATTCCGGGCTCACTCCAAAGCGGCCCGGAACACTGGAAGCACTTATTTTTTCTCTGGCATTCCCACACATTCAGCCGGACCGGGAAAACTACGATTGCGCACGGCCTGGGCATATGCGGCGGCGGCTTGCTCAACCTCCTTGCCCAGATCAGCAAATTTTCTCACAAATCTGGGTGTAAAATCAGGAAACAGCCCTAGCATATCCTCTGTAACCAGCACCTGCCCGCCACATGCGGGAGAAGCCCCAATACCAATAGTCGGAATATGCAAGATCTCGCTGATCTTGCGGGAAAGCGGTTCCATTGTGCTTTCAATCACCACCGCCCATGCACCAGCATCCTGCACAGCGCGTGCGTCTGCTAGAATCTGCTCGGCCTCATCGCCTCGGCCAACGGTGCGGAAGCCGCCATGCGCGTGCACAGCCTGCGGTTTAAGCCCGATATGCCCCACAACCGGAATACCGCGCTGCACCAAAAACTGAATGGTCTCGGCCATTTCCTGCCCGCCTTCCAGCTTTACGCACCCGGCCCCTGTTTGCGCCATAATCTGCGCCGCCACCCGAAACGCCTGCTGCGGGCTTTCCTGATAACTGCCAAAAGGCATATCCACCGCCACACATGCCTGCTGGCTGCCGCGTACAACAGCCTGGCCGTGAGCTATCATCATTTCTGGGGTTACGGCCAAGGTGGAATCCATGCCGTACACCACCATGCCTAAAGAATCCCCCACCAGTAGCAGATCACAATGCGCATCCAGCAGGCGGGCCATAGGGGCCGTATAAGCGGTAAGAGACACGATAGGAGCATCCAGCGCCGCCAAAGATCGCGGTGTGTGCCGCTTGACTGTTTGATGTCTGCTCACGCGTATTCTCTCCTTGTTTCAATTCAGGATCATGGATCAAAAGTGGGGGCAGCTTTCCTCTATCCCCTTCTGCTGTCCAGCCCTGCCACGGGCCGAAACACAGCAAAACCACAAAAAGAAAAAGAATGCCCTTCAAAGCATTGACAACACTCCTCCAACCCTTTAGATCACGGCTCAACAAATCGGAGGGATGCCCGAGTGGCTAAAGGGGGCGGACTGTAAATCCGCTGGCGTACGCCTACGTTGGTTCGAATCCAACTCCCTCCACCATTTTCCTTAAAAATATCCAATAAAAACAAAAAGATAGCGGTCGCTTATTGAGCGTTACCCCTCTTACTCCCCCTCTTAAAACAATCACCATAAACACTCACAAAATCAGTATCTTATATTTTTGTATGAGAGATATATAATTATTAAATAAATGCGGACACCTATAGAATTGAAGCCTGTAATGCTGTGCTTGTGTAACCGCACCCCATACAAAAAAGGGACCTCCATGATGGAAGTCCCTGCCTAGCTTTCCTGCGTAAGACCTATGCCGCTTGCTCCGGCAGCACTATCATTGTAAGTGCCCTGACTGGCTTCCTGAAAGCGGAGGCGGATAATCACATCCGAGATATTGCGGGCCTCAATCTCTTTGTTGATCAGATCGCCTAAGGCCCAGTACCGGAAGTCAGCACCTTGGCTGAGGTAATTATACTGGTTGTTGCCGTCTGCGATGTTCCGGTCATCATGCAGCTTCTCCCAATACTCATATTCCGCAATGGCATCGGGAATGGTGTTAGACCAAGGCTTGACTGTAGCGAGGGCTGCACGAACCTTTGCCGTAGGGCCGAAATGCTCACCATCCCATGTATCACACTGCCCAGCCTTTCCTTTCTTGTGGAAGGGTTTGATCGCCGCATCATAGGCTTTCTCTTCTGCCGTATGCGCAAACACGGCCTCTTCTGAACCATAACGTGTCAGCACTTCATCAATCTTGGCACGATTGGCCATGCGCCATGCAGCCTGCTTCTTCCGTTCGGCCCTTGCATAAGCGCGTTGATGCGCTGGATTGCTCATATCGTAGAAGGTGAAACCACCGGCGGAGGGCTCCGGCTCATCATCAAGATACCCCTCCGTCAAAAGCAGGTCAGGCACATCTGCCAATGTGTAACCATGGGGCTTAACCAGCGCCTCTGCCCGGTTGCGTGCTGCATCTCGCTCTCCCTTGGCTCCCTGCTCTGCCAGAGCCCATACTTTATTCAGAAGATCGAGATTGAGTTTCTTTGCCATTGCACCTGCCTTTGTCCAAAATGGACAATATCAGTGGGCAAGATGCGGTACAAGGAAAGGTGTCCAAATTGGACAAAGATAAAAAACTATCAAACGCCACATCAAAATATCTTGCCTTGGCTATTATATCTTGGTTGGTTTGTTTCTCAGCAGCGCATGCTGCTGGTCAGGCAAAAATATGCGCTCAAAGAGTTGCGTTCAATAGTAGCGACTACACACAAGAATACGAATACTCAACAGATGCCCCTGTATCCTCGCCTTTATTGCCATTGGCCTGCTATCAATCATATTTCTGAGTTACCTCCGATCAATGCCCCCACGGCACTCCCGGCACTCGTGGTGTCGAAAGTGGATCAGGCATAGCGTTACTCGCCCGCATTTCGCGGTCAAAAGTGCGCTGGATTTCCTTCATCACATACGTTTGAGTGTTATCAGCGATCTTCTCACCATCTAGGTAAACAGGGGCGTTTACCGTAACTTGGGTAGGTTGCTGTTGCGGTTGCCGCACAACTGAATTGAGCGGCTGTAAATTGTCCTGTGGAGGAGCGTTCATATAGTTAGACATCCTGTCCAGACCATCAGTCATCTGGTTCAGTATCTTAACCCCCGGACCTGCTTCAAACTTCCCCAGTGTCGTCATAAAGCGTGCAATGGCAGCATCCAGAACCTTTACGGAGCCGGAGGACAAAATGGCATGGTAAAATCTTACGAAGACGCGCTATCTGAAATCTTGTCATTTATTTCTGAACAAGTTCCGGGCCCGAAACCACGCGAATTGACAGAAAATACGACACTGCGAGGCGATCTTCGTATGCACAACGACGACGCTAAGAACCTAATGCACCGTTACTTTGAGCACTTTGATGTCAGTGCTCAAAATTTTGATTTCGAAAAATATTTCCCAGAAGAGGGGGAAGGAATCATAGGTGCACTGCTGTTTGGCTTTGTGAATAGAAAGTCTCCTCAGCTAGACCCTAAGCCCCTGACTATAGCCATGTTAGCGCACGCTGCCTCTGTTGGTGCTTGGGTCTAACACCATTACCTGAGCCTAAAGCACGTCCTCCTTATTCCGGTTCATATCAGCCATGTCACGATTTTTTTCTATTCACCGCTCAGAATGCCAAAAGAAAGAGACACGAATTTTCATGAATTCGACATCGGCGGTGGACTGGAAGCAGTCGATGATGTTCGAGACCGATGTGGAAGACCAACCAGGAATTATGCCCCACGTTGGGCAAAAGACTGGAGGCACGTGCGCATTTACAACGTTCCAGAACGGGAGTTCAAGTTTTCTTATCGGACGTAAAAAATCCGACCTCAAAGCCAACCGAAAAAATCCTGAATATGAGGATAATTCGCCGGAAACCGAGCTATCCAGCCTCTCGGCGTCCCATGCGATAAACAACACGGACCGTTCCGCACTCGCAGCCTAAAAAGCAATTAATTGTGCCAGGCCACCTCAGCTCATGCCTGGATAGCGGCTTCCGCCCTGATATTTCAGTTTTTTCTGTCCAAATTGGACGGAGGGCGGTGAGCACATCTTGAGTATCCACGTCACGAACGCTCTTTTCACCGAAAATAGGAAATACATGTTGCGTAAGGGATGAAGTCCACACCGCAGGAGAGCGATGATCTTTCCACGCAGGCGTCTGTGCCTTGATGTATTGGGCTGCCACCTCTGCAAACGTAAGTCCCTTTTCCAACTCACGCGCTGCTTTTTCCTTTTCCCGTTAAATAATTGGATCCATGCGGTTTTCAGTCATGCCGCGACACTTTGCAGCCTTTTCTCGCGCATCAGCCAAAGACAGAGAATATGCACTACCCAAACTCATCTGACGGCGCTTGCCTGTGACTGGAGATTTAAAACGAAACTCCCATAGCCGAGAGCCACCAGTCACAACGAGCCACAACCCACCTCCGTCACACAAATCCCCACTTTTATGCCGGGATACTTTCAAGGCAGACAGTTGATTGGGAGGAAGGCGACTCATTGATTTTACCCCTCTTGTTACCCCCTTTAACAACTGGAATTGGGAGGGTTGTAACCTCTGACTCCCCAAAATTCTCTTCCAAGGGTATGACGAAGCTTTTTTGGGGAGGGTTATTATGGGCCGCAGAAGCTCAAAACCATTCTGGGCTAGAGACTACAAGAAAGCGGCCTATAACAGACAATACTATCGCCGTAAGAAAGCTGAGCAACGCTTAAGCGGCATTGTTGGTATTGCGATTATTTTTGGCGGTATTTTTATCTTCTCTCATTTTGATGGAAGCCATTCGTCAAAATCTTCTTCTGGGGCATCATCTTTGGTGCATCCCGCCGTAGCTGAAAGCTCTGCAGGACTAGAAGCATTCGGGCATTACAATCCTGATTTTGATTGTCATGTTGATCACTCCAAAGATAGTATTGCTACAATGCTGTGTGAAAACAGCAATGCAGCAAAGCATGAGTTGATCTTTGATCAAACATACTACGCACTGCGTCAGATTGTTGGAAAAGCTGGCTGGAAAACCCTTAAGCAGCAAGCTATCTCGGATGATGAAGCCTTAAAAGCCTGCATAGATCCATCTGCTCATGGAGAAGAAACACCAAAAGCAGATCCTGATTGCTACATTTCCAAAATGGCAGAAATTACAGATAAATATAAAACAAGATTATCGGGCGCTCCTTTGGAGGAAGCTAACCGAGATATCAATGAACATATCAAATTACAGCAACAACTTATTAATCTCGGCTATATGCCTGCAGGAAGTGTTGCGGATGGTGTGTATGGGGAAAGTACGCGTGCAGCTATTATAAAATGGCAAAAAAATACAGGAGACCATAACCCGACAGGCTTCCTTTCCGATGATGATGCCACCAAACTCATGACTTCATCGGCTGCTGTGCATGTTACCTCAAAAAACAAGCCAGAATATACATCTCCTGTAACTCCTGCCCATGCGCAAGAAAGCAGCAAATCTTTCCTGTGGATGATTATTCTGACTGTTCTTGTCATGGCTTTTATCTTCTTTCGGCATAAGGCCCGAAAGAATGAATATGAAGCAACTTGGGATTTAATAAGAACTGAGATTTATACGCAAAAAAAGAATCTTCAAATCGCAAGAACTCAGAAATTAACAGCCGATGCATACGGGACAGTTGATGTCACAAAATGGGCTAAAGAAATCAATTACTTTATCAACACGCGTATTTCTCCAATCATCTCCCCTCGCATACAAGATGAAAAAAGACGTGATAAGCTGCGTGTTGCTGCCGGGTGCTTAATTGAGCAGCTTGCTTCCGAACCCTTGGAAGCAGGCACATCCACAACTGTATATCGCAGTGATCCAACCGTTTTTGATCCTCGCATGGATCCCTTCGATTATGAACAGTATTGCGCGCTGCTTCTAAAAAATGCTGGTTGGAACGCCCAAGCTACAAAGCAAAGTGGTGATCAAGGAGCTGATGTTATTGCACAAAAAGAAGGCCTGAAGATTGTTGTGCAATGCAAACTTTATAGTGGAACAGTTGGAAATGCCGCTGTTCAGCAAGTTTACACAGCCAAAACCCATCAAGGTGCTCAAGCAGCTATTGTTGTCACAAACTCAACCTTCTCAGCTTCAGCCAGAGAAGCTGCTGCTACTACGGGTGTTTATTTAATTCACCATGCACAACTTGTTGACACGGCAGATGAGATATTCCGCCATTTTAAATACTCATAATTTGTGATTCTTAAAGATATAATTTCAATTTCTATCATTTCTAAACCAAGAGAAGCGCCATAACGATGACAAAAAAAAGCATAGAGACCACTCCCCCATTAGATACACCGGAAAGTAGTCAAACAGGCATAACGCAATCTTCCATGATAAGACTCAACGCTTATACGCGCTTGATTGCTCTTCAGACCGGACTACAAATCCTGTATTGGGACGCACAAACCAAACACGATTTCAGCTATTCCGCCTACCATGATGATGACCTGATCTATTTTGGAGCCTACACAGGCGGAAATTCTCATATGGCAACACGGTGTTGGGATGGGTTGTCAACTTACGATACCCTAAGCAAGCCCGATGATGCCTATGTTGCATATCGTCCTGGCTGTCGCATTGATTTTACAAAAACAGCCGGGGCCGGAACTGGCGTAACAATCACACTCAGCCCCACAACTCTGGCCGGTTTGTCAGCTGAGGATGCAACATGTCTTGATCAGAAACTGCGCTCTGGCCATTATTTTAATCAGGTTCGTGGCGGACGGCAGCTTCTCTCTTTTGCAAATGCATTACGAAGCGTAGGCACAAGCCCTAAACGACCAGGCAGCCAGTTGCAAATGCTCGGACAAAGCCTGTCTTTTATGGGGTCGCTCATTGAACAGATCTGCCATATTACGCCCCCCAATATCTCGTTATCCGAGCGCGAAATACGCAGATTGAACGATACCCGCGATATGTTGCTGGCAGATCTTGCATCGCCACCCCGCTTGGATCAGCTTGCCCGTCATGCGGGAATGAGCGTCTCACGCTTGCAACGACATTTTCGAATGCTGTTTGGCAGTACCATCTACGCACTTTTTCAAAAAGAACGCATGCACGAAGCTTACCGCCAAATTGTTAAAGATGATGAATCCATACTGACCATTGCAACACGGATGGGTTATGCAAATCCTGGACATTTTTCGGCAGCGTTTCGTAAGCAATTTGGCATCAATCCTTCCGAACTCCGGCGGATACCTCGTCTCAGGCGATAACTACGGCGCCTCCTGAATTTAAATCCGGTTTTCGCCAGAACATCTGATGTGCCATGCGCTCCACGATATGAGGCGGCAAAATCAATCGTTTTCGACTGGCGGCCACACTTTGGTGCAGACAATGCAATCCTGGAGTGCCAAGTGCAGCATCAAATGCAGTCGCATCCGGTGTTTCTATATACTCAAAATTATATGCAAAAGGACGAATACCCAGAAGTTGAGTGAGGCGTTCCATGACAAATCCAGGTTTCCTGACAAACTTATCATAGTCTACAAAAATAACTTTATCCGAAAATGGGCCAAAAAATACTTCTGTTAGTAACCGCCATGCATAACCGAAGGCCCCATCACGCGATACGAGGTAGTCAATACGGTCATGCTGATTTCCTCGATGTGCAATCGGCACCAACTGTGATCCCAACAAAGGATCCCGTGTGATAAGATGTTCAAACGAGTTAAGTATCCAGACAGGATCACGCACACAGCAGATAATCTTTGCCTGCGGATAAAGACTATCCAGCAATCCAGCGTGCGCGCACCACTCCCGATTGATATCTAGCATGACATGATTCTGGGCACCGGGATTCAGATAAGAACGAACAATACCCCGCATCAACCGCTGCCATTGTCCGTTCTTGAATTCTGTCCGGTATTCTCCCTCACTCATAAGAGACATTATCCGAATGAGCATTGGCATTACGGGCGTGTTGTGACGTGCAGCAATGATCTGAGGATTTTGCCGCAGCAGTGCTGCTAAAAGAGTAGATCCAGATCTAGGAAGACCTGAAATGACATGAACAGAAGATGATGAATCAGACATACTGCTTAAATGGATGAATATATTTGTGCAGGTCTCCCCGAAAAGAGGATTTAAGTACCCCAGAAAAGCAGAAATTTTACATTCAGCATGCGCTACGTGCGGCTTTCGTGGATGCCGTGGGTCTTCGTCATATGCTGCTTGTGATGATGCGAAACGTGTGCGGGCAATGGCTGACGATGGCCATTTAGAAACGATGATACAGCAGTCATGGCCCAGAAGCCCAGAAAGCAGAGGATTATCAATGCGATGCCTCTTAGGCGACGCCACATGCGCCACGCGGCATATTCCCTGCGGCACAGTCGATCGAATTTACGCTGGGGAAGCCAGCCTTCCCGGGCTTTGCGCGGTTCAACCAGTGATCCGAAAAAACGAGAGCGTCGAAATTTCCCCATCCACCTGTTCCTGAACAGTAATCAGACCGGAAAAAAGGGAGAAGTCATTGTGCTTTGTCCCCACAGATTAGGGCAGAAAAATATCCGATCGCTCCACTTATCGCAACCAAGAGCCGCGTGAACAGATAAAAGCGCTTTGCTCCACCCTCATGTTGGGAATTTGCGAGTGGCTAAAAATTTCTCAAAACGAGGCATTGGTGGCGTTCAACCAGTCTATTTCCCGCTTGGTATTCGCGCGCGGTTTTTGCTACATATTAAATACAGTTCCGGCAGTGCTGCTCACTGATACGGACTTTCCAACAAAATCATGATCCTCCCAAAAATTGCTATGGCAAGGATCAATCACGCCACACGCAAAGCCCACCCTGACCCGGCGGGCTTTTTTGTGTCTGCATTGCCGGACACATCATATCGAATACCAACGCATCAGCATCGTCAGACGCTATCTGCCAAACCAGAAACCCCTTAACCGGGCCAAAGGTCTGACTACGTGCTGATTAACTTTTCAGCTTACCTGTGGCATCAAGCCGCAAGGAATGAGGAAGCATGCCTGAATTATCGAGAAGCAGGTGCGCTCGAAAGGCAAAATCATGAACGGTCTGGTCAAAAGACGGCACGACGAGGCCATGCTTCTGCTGGAAGGACGATATTAATGATCCGCGCTATTATCCTAAGCCTGATTTGCGCCGTCTGTATCGGCGGTACCGCATACGCGGGCGCCAGGCCGGAGTCCCTAGAGGAGCTGACCTACAATCTCACCACGGTGCTCAATGAGGAGCTCGATGGAAAAGCGTTTCTCAATGGGCGCTTGATCGTGCGCGTCGAGCGTGTTTCGACCTGTGTGTCGGCGGTCTGGACCCGCAGCGGCGATGTCGGATCGCCGCTGCGGCGCAACCTGCTGGAATGGGACAAAATGTTTGATGGCGATCCTTCGAACGACGACCAGTCTTACTATTTGAGGTTCGTCTATACTGACCATCGGAGCGATGATGTTGTGTCCATGCCTCTTACGGCGCATCCAGATCGTTTTGAAGATACGGCGGGTGTCTACCTCCCATCGTGCCAACCGAAGCAGCGTCATCGCAGGTGACGATCTTTTTTCCACTTTAACAACAAGCCGGAATCAACCTTCCTTACAGCCGTCCAACTCGTTTCAACCATCATGAGGAACTAACTGACGACACACCCTAGTGATGTGCGCGTTGCGTTCACTTGCGCCTTATTTTAAGTGCTTCAAGCCTGATGTTTTATTTGAAGCGGCATGCTTCATCCACTGTAGGCGCTTCGGCCAACTGGATCACCATCAGCGTTACCGGGCCAGATGTCACATTCCCGCCCAAGTGTCCTTTATGCCCCTGCGCATCAGGGAGTGTCCTTTGATCTTCACCTAAAGATATATCCCCCGGCCCCATTTCAACACGTGTGCCATCCATTGCCTGAACAAACCATGTGCCTTGCAGTGGAATAATCCACTGCACCTTGGGATCAGTATGCCAAACACCGTTCCAGTGGTCGGGCTGCACGGTTGAAATAATCCGGGCTTCTCCTTTGAAAAGTTCATCTGACCATTGAGGTGCCGCAGGCTTGTTCATTGTCTTGAGAGTATAATGATGGAGTGGGCACTTTGTCATATGGCTTACGCCGTTATGATCTGCCCAGTTGTGCCAGTAATAGGTGGTGGGCGGTTTTTCTGGCTGATTCTGGCCCGTATTCTGAGCACACACAATATTTGCACTTATAGGCAGAAGGCCAACAAGCACCAGTCCGGCAATTACGCGCTGCACCATGCTTCTCCCCCACCTGTTAACGTATAAACACCTTATCGGCCCACAAGTTGCTTTTACAAGGCTGCCGCACATAAGCGGAAACATCGCGTTTAACGCCCTGCCCTCTTGATAAAGGAGATCATCCCCAATCTTCGGGCCAGATATTGGCAACATTGGCTAAGGCATCAGTTGTTTTTGCTATCAGCAGAGATGCTACAAACCCTATTACGGTCATTTCCATAATGAATATCATCACAACGCTTCCCCGTCTTATCCCACAGAGATAGCGTTCCTAGACCACAGCAGTTTCGATCACATTCCACATAGCTGATATACCTCCGCCAGAATTATTCAGAATCTTTTGAATTCATCGGAGATTACGCACTGCGCCACCTCAACACTGTAGCGCGCCATATTTTTCAGGTTCTTTTACCTTGACGTTCGTTGTGTTGCGCAGTGCAATCCGCGCCATCGTCCTGAACTGAAAATATGGAACACACCCTACATGCAATATTATGGTGCGCCAGAAACACAGGCACTTTTACCATTTCCTGCATTGGTGAACATGCTGGCCCGCACCGTGCGCGATTACGCAAACGGTGCCATTACCTGCCCTCCGCGCACCGTTGTTCCTACGCAAGATGGCAATGGCACGCTAATGTGTATGCCAACCGTGGCGGAAGATTTGATTGCCACCAAAATACTCACAATTTTTGGCAAAAACCCTGCGCTCCACCTTCCCACCATACAGGGCATCATAACATGCGCCGATGCACATAATGGGCGCTTCCTTTTTAATCTGGATGGCCCCACCGTAACAATGCGCCGGACATCAGCCATGAGCATGCTGGGTATACGCACATTTGCTACTGGCGCTGTCCATCGGGTGTTGCTTATTGGCACAGGCACCCAGGCCTTTGCGCATGTAGAGGCGCTCTGCGCCCTGTATCCGGGCATTGAGGTTATTATCCGTGGCCGTACCCCAGAACGGGCAGAGCATTTTTGCAAGCAGCACGCAACGCACCTACTGACACTACGCCCAGAAGCCCCCAGAGAAACTCCGTTTGACGTTGTGATGACCACCACATCCAGCACAACACCTATTTATGATGGAAAAGCTGATCCGCACTGCCTTGTTATTGGCGTAGGTGCCTACCGCCCCGATATGGCAGAAATTGCGCCACAGATTGTACGTGCCAGCCAGCTTTATGTGGATGACCCCGTTGGCGCGCCAACAGAAGCCGGAGACATTCTGCAAGCAGGCGTAAACTGGAACAATGTGCACGCACTGGCACAAGCTCTGGATACGCCCCCAGACCCAACGCAGCCCGTGTTCTTTAAATCTGTTGGGTGCGCAGTATGGGATCTGGCAGCCTGCCGCGTAGCGCACACCATGCTGTAATACCGCCTTTTGTTTGTAGCCAAGCTTCCACTCTATCTTGGCTACATATTCCTCAGCATAGCATCCATTAACGTAAAGCACCGTGACCTTTGGGGGTTACGAAGTTACGCTTACCGTTACCCCATTGATAAAGCTTAGGAGAGCAGCCGTGACGCTTCTTAAAACCCTTACCCATCGGCATACCACCAAAGCTTACGATAAAACCCGCAAAATTCCGGCAGATATCTTTGCCCAATTACTGGAAGCGCTGCGCTATAGCCCTTCTTCCGTAAACTCTCAGCCGTGGCATTTTTTTGTTGCTGATAATAATGAAGGCAAAGCCCGTATTGCCAAAGCCACCAGCGGCCCGTTCGCTTTTAACCTCTCACGCGTTACAGATGCATCCCACGTTATCGCGCTGTGCGCCCGCACCAGCCTGCCCGCCGAATACCTCCAGACCATTACCGATCAGGAGCAGCTAGACGGACGCTATGCAGATGACGCCACTAAAGAGTCCATTACCAAAGGGCGGAATATCTTTGTCGGGCTGCATGAACAGGAAGGCGATCTAACTGCATGGACACAAAAGCAGACATACATTGCACTCGGCTTTCTGCTTCTTTCAGCCGGGTTTCTGGGGGTAGATGCAACACCTATGGAAGGGTTTGATGCCACCATTTTGGATAAAGAACTGAGGCTGAAAGAAAAAGGGCTTACCCCGGCTGTTCTGGTTTCTCTCGGTTATCATTCCGATGCAGATTTTAACGCCAAGCTGCCCAAATCTCGCCTGACGGAAAAAAGCCTGTTCACACACCTCTAAAATTTTATGGTGGAGGGTCTGCTACACGCAGGCCTATCCGCCGTAATTTATTTTAGCTTGCTGCTTCAGCCATACTCTCAACAAAAACTTTCAAGTATTTTTCAATAGATACTCAAAAAATACTTTGTAACAGAAAGCCAAAGTATCTCCCTGCCTTTCCGTAGCACGCAACTTCAAGCACAGCTGTGGCGTTACTTATGCACAATTGCATGATCTCAAGAACATGTAAGGGAAAAGATGAAATGTGCACAGAGGAACGAAGATACATTCTGCTATGGGCATCTGGTGCTTTTTTAATGGCGCTTTCATTACCCCTAACCTTAATGGTAATTATTAAGGACGCCATGCTGCGTGCGAACATACCGGTGCATGATCCGCACAGTATAAGCTGGCTGAAACCCATATGGGACGCCCTGCCCGATACCCGATCATGGGCTGTTTACAGCACATCTGCCTTGGTAATGTTTACCCTTGTAGGGTTTGTTATTGGCTGTGCGCTTATGTCTGTTGCTTTCCGGCATTTAATTGCCATGCAGCAGAAAACCAAGGAATCCCGTTTTCAGAAAAACATGAAGAGATTCCGAAAGTTTTCTTAACCGTTCTCCATTAGCCGCTTATAACAAGCCTTACGGCAAAAATCATGAAAACCAAGGCCGTTAACCCGTCCAGAATACGAATAACAACCGGGTTAGCAAGAAAGCGGCTAAAGAACAGTGCTGTAAAGGCCAATGTAAAATACCATGTCAGCGTTAACACAGCCTGCACCACAGTAAGTAAAAGAGCGTATGTTACGGCGTTAACATCTGCGGGAATAAACTGTGGAAAGGCTGTAAGATCAAACACCCCAACAAGCGGGTTTAGAATTGTGGTAAACATTCCACGCCGAAAGCCAGACCAAAATGCCTTGGGGGCCTGATTTTCGGAATCTGTTTCTGTCTCTGGCGTGGAACGCAGAACATTAACCAACAACCGAAAAGCCAGAGAGAGCAGATATCCTGCGCAGGCCCATTCCAGCACAAGATACAATGTATGAGATGCCGCAATAAGCGCACTTAACCCAAATGCGGTGCCAATCCCCCACAAGGTAAGGCCAGCAGCAATGCCAAGCACCGCACCAATAGCGGTTGTACGCCCTACACTGATGCTTAGCCGGATAATAAGGGCCGTTTCCGTGCCCGGTGTTAAAACAAGAACACCCCACGCAGCAGCAAACGCCAGTACAGGAAGGAAAACATGCGGCATAACTATCCGGCTCTCCGGTTAAAGGTTTGGAAGCGTCCTAAAGGAGAAATCGGAAAAGGTGAACAGCCTGTAATAAAAAACAGTGCACCCCTGATGCCGCTGCAACACTCACAGCGTTAGGTTTCCTTGTTAACGTGCTGCCTGCTGCAATGGCCCTTGCTCAAACGTAAGCGGCATTTGGGCTGGCCCACATAATGTGCGTGCTGGAAAATTAACGGCCACATCACCCAAAGGGAATTTCAACACAGCACGAGTGGGTGAAACACATTGGCCCCCATCATACACGTTGCCAGAAACCCAATACATGCTGGCCCGCCACGGCATGTGGGGTTTAAGTATTTTCTGGCTCGGCGGTTGGTTAGGGGCAAGTTGCGCTGCCTTACCTATCGCAAGAACATGATCCTGAGCATTTTCAAGCTGTATAACCGGCAATGCAGGCACAGCGCAGCGCGTAGCACTGCGGTTGGAAAGAACAACCCATGCCCCGCTGTGGGACATGCCATCAAACTCACCTTTTCCGTTATCAAAATGCACGGATAAATCAGCCGGTTTGCAAGATCTTACAGCCCGATGCGCCTGCGCTGGAGACACAATACCAGCAAGCAAACACACCATAAGCAAAGAGACAGATATCCGGGCTGATTTTGCCATGTGCCACAGTTTTCCTGCTTTTAAGGAAACCTTAAAAACTTAAGGCATGAAGCACCAAAAACCTGATACTTCATGCCTTGTATTTACAATTTTACAGAACGCGGCCCGCAATGGTTTTCAACTTTGCCACCAGTTCTGGATCACGCACAGAAGGCGCTGTCATGATAGCGTGCTCCAATGCATGATCGCAGCCTGCGCTACAGCTATGGCGCTTACCACCCAAAGCAGGAATAACGGCTTTAATCAGCGCTTTGGCATTAGCCGAGTTCGCCTGCATGGTTTTTACAACGCTCTCTACGGTTACGTTGTCATGCTCCGTGTGCCAGCAGTCATAATCTGTCACCATAGCCACCGTGGCGTAACACATTTCGGCTTCACGCGCTAAGCTGGCTTCTGGCATGTTGGTCATGCCAATAACGGAACAACCCCAGCTCCGGTATAGTTCGCTTTCTGCACGGGTTGAAAACTGCGGGCCTTCCATAACCAGATAGGTGCCGCCACGCACTGCGGTAATGCCCAGCTTATCTGCCTGTGCCTTTAGCGCATCGCCCACACGGTTGCACAATGGGTCCGCCATGGAAATATGCGCAACACAGCCTGTATCAAAAAAGCTTTTGGTGCGTGCAATAGTGCGATCAATAAATTGATCAATCACCACAAAATGCCCCGGCGGCAGTTCTTCTTTCAAAGACCCCACAGCGGAAAGTGAGACAATGTCTGTCACGCCAGAAATTTTCATGGCGGCAATATTGGCCCGATAATTCAGGCGTGAAGGTGGAATGGGGTGCCCGCGGCCATGGCGCGGCAGAAACACGCAGCGCACACCATCCAGCCGCCCGAAAAGAAGCTGGTCAGAAGGCAGGCCCCAAGGCGTTTCTACCGTGCGCCATTCCTTTTCTTCCAACCCGTCAATATCATACAGGCCAGACCCGCCTATCAGGCCAATAACGGGTTCCACAGTTTCATTTTCTGACATGCGACCAGAGTCTCCGGTTTAAAATCACAAACAACACGGCAAGGAAGCACAGATACAAACCTGCACCTATGCCAACACGGCGGCGGGTATCCTGATGCGGTGCAGAAACCCACGCAAGAAAAGTGGTAACATCCCGCGCTTCCTGCGTAACGGTTGCGGGGGTGTTATCTGCATATTTTACCGCACCTTCACGCAAAGGCGGCGGCATGGCGGTGTAATGGCCAATAGCGAAGGAATTGGCAAACCCTTTGCCCGGCACACGCACCGCATTTGGCTTATAACCCGTGAGCAGCGCAAAAAGCCTGTCTGCCCCACCGGGGTAAACCTGCACAATGCGCGAAAGATCAGGCGGCACCACGCCTCCATTGGCCGCACGCGCAGCTTCCGGACCGGAATAGGAGGATGAAAGCGCATCATCTGGCCGGGCATTACGATGCTTTAGCCGCCCTTCGGCATCCAGCCCGTCTGCCACCTGCCATGTTGCGGCAACAGCCCCCACTTCTTCCAGTGTCAGCCCCATATCTGTGAGGTCGGAAAAACGCACTTCAGACAAACTGTGGCAGGAGGCACATACCCCGGCAAACACGGCGTATCCTCGCTGCACAGATGGCAGATCAAAATGCCCCAATGCCCCTTTAAAAGACCAATCCTGCACAGGCGCTTTAACAGGTTGCGCATGTGCAGACTGCGCAATGTCTGGCCCCAGCAGCATAGCGCCTAAAAGCACCATCCCTCCGGCATGGAACCAGAATGTATGGTGTGTTTTCTGCACCATTATGCTCCCCTCCCGGCAAAACGGGTGCGTAAGGGCAGAAAAACCAGAAAATACACATAATAAACCAAACAGGCAGCCTGCCCTGCCAGAAGCCACCCACCTTGGGCATGATGCACGCCAGCCGCTGCGGCAGTAACTGCCGCCCCTACGCATGCCAGCAGTGCCCCGGCATCCGTTAACCGTGCCACGCCGCTGTTTGCTATGCGGCTTCCTTTATCCAACCATGGCACAGCAAACAGCACGGCCACCGCACCGCCAGAAACCAGCAGCCCCCAGAACTTGGAAGGCACAACCTGCAACATTCCGTAAAACGGCAGAAAATACCATTCGGGCTCAATATCGGCTGGAGTATGCAACGGGTTGGCTGGGCGATAATTGGCTGGCTCTGTTATCAGCCCCGGCCAAAAGCACATCACGGCTACAAAGCCCAAGGCCATAACCAATATGGCCAGAATATCCCGCGTGGTAAAATACGGGTAAAATGGCAGATATTTCCGGCGTGTTTCGGGTTGAACGGAAGGGCTGGAACTTCCCTTTGCATGCACAACAGCAACATGCACCAAAACCAACCCGATAATAACAAACGCCAACAAAAAGTGCAGGGTAAACATACGGTGCAATGTGGGCGTGCCCGGGCTTTCACCACCCAGAAAAACCTGTTCCAGCCCCTGCCCTATAAATGGCACGGCCCCTACAGCCTTGGCGGCTACATCTGCGCCCCAGTAAGACATCTGGCCCCAAGGCAGCACATAGCCTGCAAATGCCGTTACCATTACCAAAACCAGCAAGCCACACCCGCTTAACCATACACCGCGCCGCGGGGGCAGATAGGTGCGGTAATACAGCCCACGCAACAAATGCGCATACAAGGCCGCCATAAAAAACGAGGCCCCTGTCATATGCATGGCGCGCAACAGCCAGCCAGAAGGCATTCGGCGTTCAATGGCCTCAACTGACCCAAAAGCAAGCGAGGCATCTGGCGTGTACGCCAGTGTAAGGGTTAGCCCCGTTAACAGCATAAGCACCAAAACAGCCACCAGCATGGCGCCAATGGTCCACCACCAGTTCAGGTCTGCGGGCAAAGGCAGGCGGCCATAATGGCGTGCATAAGCACCCGCCTGCTGTAAAAAGGAATGTGCTTCCTTTTCTGCCTGTTCCGTATGGCGGGCCGGTGTTGCTGCCATCTTGCCCTTTTCTCCCCTTACGCCACTTATAGGGTACATGCTCCTGCCCCGTGCAGAGCTGCTGTTGGTTTAACGATGTTCGGGTTCATCTTGCAATGATGCGCCAGAAAGCGCACCCCTTGAAAGCCTGTAAGCAGATGGCAGCTTCAGGCAAGGACGATGAGGAAAAGACAGTTCATGACGCCCACCAACACCGCTGATGTTTCTGCCCACCAAGCCCTTAGGGAACCAGCCCGCCAATGGTTTGAAAGCCTGCGCGACAAAATTTGCGCGGCATTTGAAGCCATTGAGCAAGACGCCGTAAAACAGAACAGCCCCGTTTTGCCCGGCCATGAAGCCGCAGGCCGTTTTGAGCGCAAAAGCTGGAACCGCCAGAACGAAGATGGCAGCCCCGGCGGCGGCGGTGTGATGAGCGTGATGCATGGCCGTGTTTTTGAAAAAGTGGGCGTAAACGTTTCTACCGTGCAGGGCACTTTTACGCCGGAATTTGCCGCCACTATTCCCGGCGCATCAGAAGATCCCACATTTTTTGCCACGGGTATCAGCCTGGTGGCGCATATGTGCAGCCCACTTGTACCTGCCGCACATTTTAACACCCGCATGATTATCACCACCAAAGGCTGGTTTGGTGGTGGTGGGGATATTACCCCCATGTTCCCCGACAGTGCAGAAGCGCAGGATGATGCCGCACGCTTTCATGCTGCATTTGCGCAGGCCTGCAACGCGCATGACCCAGAATATTATCCGCGCTTCAAGGCATGGTGTGACAAGTACTTCTTCCTGCCCCATCGTAATGAACCCCGCGGTTTGGGCGGTATTTTTTATGATCGGCTGAACAGTGGTGATGTGCAGGAAGACTTTGCCTTTACAAAAGATGTTGGCTTGGCTTTTCTGAACGTGTTTCCCGAAATTATCCGCAGCCGCATGATGGAACCCTGGACACCAGAGCAGCGTGAAGCCCAGCTTATCCGCCGTGGCCGCTATGTGGAATTCAATCTGCTACATGACAGAGGCACGTTGTTTGGCCTGAAAACCGGCGGCCACACAGAGGCCATTCTGATGAGCATGCCGCCCGAAGTAAAATGGCCATAATAAAACACGCGTGATTCTTCCCTCATATGCGCTTAATATGAGGGAGAAACAGGAAGAGGATCTCCCGCGCTTGCCCCACGCTGATCAGCCCCGGCTTTTTGTGATGCCTGAACGGCAATTTTCGCGCCGCATGTTTCTAAGCACTCTGCTGGGCAGCGGTGCTGCCATTATGGCGGGCACGCACGCAGCACATGCGGAGGATTCTCTTTCTACCAGTGCGGATAGCGGATCTGCGCTTATTATTGGTGGCACCACTTCTTCAGAATGTGGGCGTTGGGCCAGTTTGCTGGCGCCTGCATTGGAAGAAGAACTGCACCTTAGCCCGCCCTTACAGCTTACCCCTACAACCGGATGGGATGGCATAACCGGGGCTAATCTGTTTGATACACAGCAGCAAACAACCCCCGGCCCCGTTGGGCTCATGGTGCCTGGTACGGCTATACTTTCTGCCATGTTGGGTGGGCCGCGTATTCATTTTGATTATCGGCGCTGGGCCCCGGTGTTTCTGGTGGCGCAACCTAGCGTTGCCGTAGGGCGCGTAAGTCTGCATCAGTCTTTTCGTGCTCGTCTAACCGGGCAGCTTACGCGTGTTGCTGTTTCCAAACTGACAGGGCCAGAGCTCACCACCGTTCTGGCGCTGGATATGCTGGGCTTACGCCCCCAGCCTGTAGCCGGACATGCCACGCCAGAAGCCGCAATGGCCACGTTACAGGCAGGCCAGACAGACGTTATCCAATTGCCGCTGGATGCCAGCTACCCCAGCCGTATTGCCTCCTTACAGGCTGCGGGTTTTACGCCCCTGTTTATCAATAACGCCCGGCCCGATATGCAGATCCACCAGTCCAATCTGCCGCCGGATCTGCTCACTGTGCTGCAACAGGAACACAAATATTCCCAACCTGCGTTTCTGCTACCTGCTTGGGGGGCCATTGCCGCAGCGTGCAGCTTACGTGCTGGGCTTGTGCTGCCTGCCCTTACGCAACCAGACAGTATTGCCCGATGGCGCCATGCGGCTGAAATATGCGCAAACCGTCCAGCCATTCAGCAAGCCGCATTGGCAGAAAACCAAACCATTCTGGCTGGCACGGCTGGCATCCCGTTTTATGAAACACTTATGCCCGAGCCACACGTGCTGATGGCGCTGCGCCGCTGGTTTGCCCAAAGCCTGCCCCGCTGGCGCGATGCCACGCCCCCGGCGCTACTTTCAACGCCGCCGGCGCAGTAATACGCGAACAGACCCTCGGTTGCCTGCATGAGGGTATGTAAGCCCCAGAATACGGCGGCGGATTTCTGGCCTTTCCAGCCAATGCGGCAATTCGCGCCGTAAAATTCCGCCTTCCTGCCCTGTGCCCAAACCAGTAATAATTTCCACACAGCGCAAACCCCTATGGGTAGCCACGTCCATAAACTCCATCAGCCGATGGAAAGCTTCCTGCGCCACCATACCGTGCAGATCCAGCCGCCGCTCTACCTTAAAACTGCCTTGGGTAAAGCGCCGCCAACTGTAATCATCCACTCCGGGTTGGCGTTTGCCTATGGTTTCCGCCGGGCGCGGAGCCTGCTGCACACGCGGGCCCGCAGTTGAAGCACGCGGAGCCATAAAACCATAACCGGCTTCCGCCACACCGCTTCCGCCACCAGATGAAGACGCCATAAGCCCACTGGCCTGAGACTTTTTGCCCACCTTGGCCTGTGCACGCGGAATAGCCTGTGGCTCTGGTTCGTTCTGTGCGGCGGGTGGCACAAGTTCGGCCACATGCAGGGGGGCTACATCCCGCACAACCAGCGCCCATAGCGCCTTTTCCCCCTCTTGCAAGTGCCGCCGACGCCTGTTCACATCACCCTCTACGTTTCATGCCTTAAAACCAAAAATGGCCCGTCAGGCTTGGTTATCACCTGCCTGCGGGCCATCTTTCAAGAAAAGAAAAAAGCAGCCCCCATTTGGAAGGCTGCTTTTTTTACGCCAGATTTACTGTTTGGCGGCTGGGTTGCTGTTGGTAAGCAGCTTGCCATCGTAACGCCCTGTCAGCGTTTTCAGGAAGGCCACAATGTCCGCTACATCCTGATCAGAGATGTTCTGATCCGGGGTTTGGTAACGGGCCATTTTGCGCACGGCTTCATCCAAGGTTTTTACGCTGCCATCATGGAAGTATGGGCCTGTCAGCTCAACATTCCGCAAATTGGGCACAACAAAACGGTTCATGTCACCCGCTTCATGCGTCACTGCGTAGCGGCCTTCATCAGCATCCGTTAGCTTGCCACCACGGTCTTTGAAGTAATCCCCTTCAAGACCCATGATTTCCATGCCGCGGCCACCTGCGCCAATGCCGGTATGGCAACCAGAACAGCCAATGGCCTTAAAGCGTTCATACCCACGTTTAGCTTGCTCGCTAATGGCGTCCGGTTTGCCTTTAAGGTATTCATCAAAGGCACCATTTGGCGTAACCAGCGTTTTTTCAAACTCGCCAATAGCCGTGGTGATGGTTTTTTCATCAACCTTGGCATCGGGGCCAAATGCTTCCTGGAACAGCGGTGCGTATTCCGGGTTGGCGTTCAGCTTGTTGGCCACTTCCTCCCAGTTATGGGAGCCCATTTCCACCGGATTCATAACAGGGCCAGCGGCCTGATCTGCCAGCGTGGTGGCACGGGCGTTCCAGAACTGCGCCATCTTAAAGTAGGCATCATATACCGTAGGCGTGTTGATGGGGCCTTTCTGCCCACCAATGCCGGTGGCTGTAACCAGATTATCCACCCCGCCGGTATCCAGCCCGTGGCAGCTTGCGCAGTTGAGTGTGTTATCGCCCGACAGGCTCTTATCAAAGAACAGCTTGCGCCCCAGCGTCCATTTTGCCGGATTAGCTTCCACGCTTTCTGGCACAGGGCGAATAGGCTCTGCTGCAAACTGCTCTGCCGCACCTGTGTTGTTGTAGTTTTTGCGGCGTGTATCCTGCACCCATTTCAGCACAGCTTCACGCTCTGCATTGGACAGGTGGGCGTGCCAGTGCATCATCAGATACAGATTGGGCGGCATACGGTTTTGCGTAATCACTTCCTCAATGCGGGAAAGCTGCTCTTCCGTAGGAACAGTGCCCTGTTCAAACGCATCCAGCACCGGTTCTACACGGAAATGACGCAGCCCGTTGGCGCGGTCTTTTTCCATAAGCGTTTTGGCAACCGGCACACGGAAGTAAAACGGCAGATCGCGCTGTTCGGCATGGCAGTAATCACACCGTGCCTCACGCAGGGCATTAAATGCTGCCAGCGCCACAGGATCTTTCAGCGTGGGGGAAGATGCTGGTAATTCTGGTGCTGTAATGTGGTCAAAATGCTGCAGGTAAGCGACTGTTCCACCATAAGCCAGCAGAGCTGCACCCACTGCTGACACGACTAATCGTTTCAAAACCCGGTCTCCTAATTTCTACGCCTTGATTGAATAGCTTTTATGCGCTGTTACCTGCATTGTGTTTGATACATATCAATATGTCCAAACGATTGTTTTTATTTTAATGATTGATCTTTTCGATGATGAGGCGTTCAGGACGCCAAATCATCCTTCAGCCGCGCACGGGCAATAGCCACGTATTCCGGGTCCAACTCCATCCCCAGCCCGTAACAGCCCAACCTTTGGGCAGCCAGCAGCGTGGTGCCCGTGCCCATAAATGGATCGAGCACGCGCGCACCTTCTCGCCCATGCAACAGAATACACTGTTCAGGCAGCGCTACGGGAAAGGTGCCAGGGTGATCAAACTTTTCTGCCCGGCCCCGCACGGTTTCATACGGAATAAACCATGTATCGCCCCGGCAGCGCCTATCCTGCCTGTGGCCGCGGCGGGCAATGTTGGATTTATCCTTATACGGCACCCCGGCACGTAGCCGATCAAGCCGCACATCTCCATGCAGCGTGAAGTGGAAAACATGCTCATGCCCGCGGTGCAGAAACCGCTGGCTGTTCATGGGTTTGAAGTGCCCGAAGCTATCTTCCCCCACGGAAATGGATTTCACCCACGAGATATGGTTTTGCAGCACAAACAGATCACGCAGCCGCACTGCCAGCTCAAACGGCAACCAAGGCTGTGCGGATGAGCCGGAAATATTCAGGAAGAATGACCCATCATCCTTAAGGATGCGCTGCAATTGCTGCGCAACCTCCAGCATCCAGTCCAGATAATCTTCTTCTTCCCGCCTGTCCGGATAACTGCGGTAGGACAGGCCGATATTATAAGGGGGAGACGTAACAACCACATCCACCGATTCCGCCGGCACGCGCTTGAGCGCACGCAGGCAGTCACCCATCACTATTTCCTGCTGCCCAATTTTATAACGGCGGGCGCGTGGTGGTTTGGTGTGGGTGGTGTTGGCGCGGGATGCCCCGTTACCTTTGGCAGCTTTCACGCACTACGCGCCGCCGCAAGGCGCCATGTGCTGCCGTTTACATCCAGCAAGCGCTCAAAAGTCCACAGATCGGAAAATTCGGTTACGGCATCCGTACCTGTTACCGGCTGCCCTTCCTTGTTCAGCACAAGGCTGATCTGGTCCGAAACAATGCGCACATCAATAGCGGCTGCCGTACCGGCTTCCATAGGTGTTAGGCGCACATCCTCAATAGCCAAAGACCGAATGGCTTTAACATCTGTCCGCTGCGTTTCTTCTGCATTGGTGCGGGCTGTAATGCCTGCCTCAAATGCCGAAAAAACGGCAGGTGTCAGGTACGTTTTCAGCACATTCAGGTTGCCTTGTGCATAAGCACCCACCACCTGCGCAAATGCCGTTTGCGCACCGTTGAGAAACTGCTGAGGTGTGAAAGAAGGATCTTTCTGCCGGATATCTGCCAGCAATGTGCCCACGCGCGTACCCGGGGCGGGAATATCAAATTCCGCCGCAGCTTCGGCCTGTTCTGGCTTGCCTTCCACAACTCTGGGCGCTGCATCCGGCCGAACCTGAAGCTGCACCTGTACCGGCTGAATACCCACGCGCTTGCCCAGCACGCTACGCAACCGCAGCACCAGAAATGCCGCAACCAGAGCCAGAAGCACCAGATCGACCGGGAAATGGCCGAGAGAAAAATCCATCTGTCTTACGTCCACCAAAAACCTTGCGCCTGTTCTGCCATAGTACATGAAACAGAACCGGAGAATCGCGTGTTACTTATCACATAGTCACGCGCATGGGGGGATACAATCACCTGCCCTCTTGCTAAAGGGGCATTATGCTTCCTACCTTGCGGGTATCATGATCATCCTGCGACACTGCGAAAGCGAATTCAACCGCCATTACAACCTTCATGGGGGAGATCCGGGGTTGGAAGACCCACATCTTTCTGCTGAGGGCAAGGCCCACGCGCAGGAACTGGGCCTGAAACTGGCGGATAGGGGAATCCGGCGCATACTGGTTTCCCCTTTCACACGTGCGCTGCAAACCGCCATGCCTTTGGCGCAGCGGTTGGGCATTACCCCACAAATTATGCCACTTGTGCGCGAACGTGGCATGTATTCCTGCGATAAAGGTACACCAGCCTCTGTTTTAGCATCAGCATGGCCACATCTGGATTTTGCCCACATAGATGAACACTGGTGGTCTCCGCTGCCAGAAAGCAGCGCAAGCCTGGAAAACCGGGCGCAACAGTTCCGCCAGATCATGGCGCAGGATGCCAGAGCATCCGAAACGCTTGTGGTCTCTCATTGGTGGTTTTTGCTGAGCCTGACAGGGGAAAGTTTTGAAAATGGAGACTGGCAACATTTTTCACCCTAAGCGCGCATAAAACGCCCCACACAGCCCAGATACCCTGCCAAACATGCCGCTTGCAGTTGGCGGATGCCTGCGGGCATGCTACCGCGAAGGGTATCCAAAGTTGAAGCTGACGAAAGCAGAACCGATGTCTGAAACAGAACAGAGTGCCCCACCCGCACTGCCGCTTGCCGTTAATTTGCAGTACACCCGCGATCTGTCGTTTGAAGTGCCGGTTGGTGCAGAAATTTTTGCCACCCTGCGCAGCCAGCCCCAGATTGGCGTGAACATTGATGTGCAGGCCAACCGCCTGCAGGATGACCAGATGGTTTACGAGGTTGTTCTGTCCATTAAGGCAGAAGCCAAGGAAGCCCCGGAAAAGGAAGGTGGCCCAGCTGGCCGCACCGTGTTCCTGACCGAGCTGGTTTACGCCGCTGTAGTAACGCTTACCAACCCGCCGCAGGAACTGATCGAACCGATCCTGCTGGTTGAAGTGCCGCGCCTGATCTTCCCCTACGCTCGTAACATCATCAGCGATGTCACGCGTGATGGCGGCTTCCCACCCATCGTGCTGCAGCCGATCGACTTTGTGGCTCTATGGCAGGCACGCCGCGCAGAATTCCCCGAAGCAGCAGGCCACGCATAATCGCGTCGCCTTTGCTTTAAGGGTTGCAAAAAGCCTTCGCACTTACGGGTGCGGAGGTTTTTTTATGCGTGATATAGCCCCAGAGCTTCCATAACCGCTGCGGCAGATACATGAGCCGCTATATGCACATTGTGCCAACCCGCGTTACGCAAAACATCTGCCACACGGCCAGATATCACCACCGCACGCGCCTGCGCTGCCAGCCGCTTTTGCTCGGTTTCTGGCAAAGCTGCCAACCAGCCTGCTGCACTTTCTGCTGAAAAAAACAGAACCACCGCCACCTTGGCAGCCTGAATGGCTGTACGTGTTTGTTCGGTTATTTTCTGGATCGGTTTGGCCGCATACACAACGCGGCGCGTAACCTTAAACCCCGCTTGCCTGCACCAAGCCGCAAGCTCTACGCCCTGCCCTGCCCCAGAGCAGAGCAGCAGGGTGCCTTGTTCTGGCTGTTGGCGGGTTTGTAAAAGCGAGACAAGCGCATGGGCATCACCATCCGCGCTTTTCACACATGTAAACCCGGCATCGCGCGCGCGTTGGGCTGTGCGATCCCCTACTGCGTAAACCGGTATATCCAGCGCTTTGGCCTGCTGTGCGGCTGCAACCACAGCAGAAACAGCCTGCCCACTGGTAAGCAATATGGCTGCGGGTAATTTTTGGGGCAGACGCAGCGTATGCCGCTGCACAACCAATGCGGGTGAGGGCAATGGCAGCCAGCCTGCACCCGCAACGGCTGCCATTGTTTCACTCAGCCCCGGTTCCGGGCGTGTGACAATCACGCCACGCGGATGCATGGCGTTACCTCAGTTTTCCTCAAAAATATCAGAGGGGCTATCTTTGCGCAGGCTTTCACCCAGCTCCTTACCCAGCCTTGCTGCATCTTCCGGCATGCCAGTAATGCTGCGCTTTAACAGGAAGGACCCATCTTCACGCGCAACAAGGCCCGTAAGATGCAGCTTGGGGTCTTTGCCCTCCTCGGCGGGAAGAAGCTGCGCATAGCCACCGATAGGCGTACGGCAGGAACCATCCAGTTCCGCCAACAAAGACCGCTCTGCCGTGGCAACGGCGCGGGCCTCGTAATCTTCAATCGCAGATAACAGTTCGCGTAGTTCAATATCATCTTCGCGCACGGTTACGCCTACAATGCCCTGCCCTGCGGCTGGCACCATAACTGTGGGGTCCAGTACAATGCTGGCACGTTCTGCCATGCCAAGGCGCTTTAGCCCGGCCAGAGCCAACAACGTGGCCTGACACTGATGGGCCGCGAGTTTATCGAGTCGGGTTTGCACGTTGCCACGCAGCAGGCCAAATTGCAGGTCTGGCCGCACATGCAGCATCTGTGCCTGCCTACGCACAGATGCGCAGCCTACAAGCGCACCTTCTGGCAGGGCGGAATACGGATCATCCGGGTCGGACTGCGCAAGGCCGGGGCTAAGGATAAGGGCATCACGCGCATCTTCCCGCTTAAGGGTGCAGGCCAGCACAAGGCCGGGGGGCAGCGTGGTTTCCAAGTCCTTAAGGCTGTGCACGGCAAAATCAATCCGCCCATCGGCTAGGGCTTCATGAATTTCCTTTGCAAACAGGCCTTTACCACCAATTTCGGCCAAACGCCGATTTTGCACCTGATCACCCGTGGTGTTAATCTGGTGTTCCTGAAACGCGCCCATATCCCGCAAGACGGGGCAGAAGCGTGTCAGTGTGGTAAGAAAGGCGCGCGTTTGCACCAGCGCAAGGGGCGAACCCCGCGTGCCAACACGCAAAGGCAGGGTGCGGCGCCCAGAATGGCCACTTGCCTTTTTCTGGCGGGCCGCCGCTTCCGCCGCAAGTTCCTGCAACGCAGGAGAAGGGGCGGATGAGGAAGGGTAGGCTGAATCCATAAGAGTGTCTATTACCGGGAGTAGAGAAAGGACAAGAAGTGATGATGCCCGGCTGGTCTGAAAAACTTGCGCGACCGAAAAAACATTCCGCCCCCGTCCATCTATTGCGTTGCCGTAAGGATACGCCGTTTTGCATGATGCGTCCATGAACGAAACCGCACAAAACCGCAGGCCAGATGGCCCAATACTGGCCATTGAATCTTCTTGCGATGAAACCGCATGCGCCATTTTGGCCCCCGATGGCACCGTGCTGGCACAGCGTGTTATTTCTCAGGATGGACATGCAGATTTTGGTGGCGTGGTGCCAGAAATTGCGGCACGCGCCCATTTAGCCCTACTGCCGAATCTGGTTCGGGCCACTTTGCAGGATGCCAACATCCCCCCCGCGACTCTGTCTTTCATTGCCGCCAGCACCGGGCCGGGGCTTATTGGCGGGCTGATTGTGGGCAGCGGTTTTGCCAAGGGGCTGGCATTGGCGCTGGGTATTCCGTTTGTGGCGGTTAACCATGTTGAAGCCCATGCCCTCACGGCGCGGCTGCCGGGTATTGTGCCCGATGGTGCCCCCTTCCCCTATCTGCTGCTGCTGGTTTCTGGTGGTCATTGCCAATGCATTGCGGTGGAAGGCGTAGGCCATTACCGCAAGCTAGGCGGCACGATTGATGATGCCGCCGGTGAAGCGTTTGATAAAGTTGCCAAAATGCTGGGCCTTGGCTGGCCCGGCGGCCCGGAACTGGAAAAACTGGCGCTGGAAGGCGACCCCAAAGCCATTTCCCTACCCCGCCCCCTCTGGCGGCGTGAGGGCTGCGATTTTTCTTTCTCCGGCCTAAAAACCGCCATCTCCCAAAAGCTCGCACCTTTTGGCAAGGCGCCTCTGCCCCGCCAGTTTGCGGCAGATCTGGCGGCCTCCTTTCAGCAAGCCGTAGCCGATGTGGTAACCAACCGTATTGAGCACGCACTGGATATGATGCCCGAAGCCAAACTGTTGGTGGCGGCTGGTGGTGTGGCTGCCAATACAGTTTTGCGCGCGGCTTTGGAAAAAACAGCCGCACAACGCGGCCTACGCTTTGCCGCCCCCCCTTTACGCTTGTGCACGGATAACGCCGTTATGGTGGGTTGGGCAGCCTTGGAAACATGGCAGGAAGCCGCCACACGCCACCTGCCCCCCATAAACGATAACGCCCTATGCCCCCGCCCACGCTGGCCACTGGAAGACATGGCCAGCCGTTTTGAAGCAGAAACACCCTCCACATGAACTACCGCCACATCTACCACGCCGGTAACTTTGCCGACTGCATGAAGCACGCCCTGCTTGTCACCTTGCTGCAAAGCTTTTTACGCAAACCCGCGCCCTTTATGGTGTTGGATACACATGCCGGTATCGGACGGTATGATCTGCACAGCCCCGAAGCTGAAAAAACACGGGAATGGCAAGATGGCATAGGCAAGCTGTGGCATGAAGATGCCTCAAGCCCACTGGCAGATTGGCTGGAACAGGTAAAACAAGCAGGCGGGCCAGAGTTTTACCCCGGTTCTCCGCTCATTATTGCGCAGATGCTGCGGACGCAGGATTCACTCATTTGTTGCGAAAAACACCCGGAAGATAAACGCAGCCTCTACCGGCTATTTGCCAACACCCCAAATGTAACGGTGCATGAGCGAGATGCCTATGAGGCCCTGCGCGCCCTGCTTCCGCCCAAAACCGCCAAGCGCGGGCTTATTCTGATTGATCCGCCATTTGAAGAACCGGGGGAATTCGACCGGCTTGCACAAGCCGTGCAGACCATTCAGGCCCGCTTTGCCAATGCCATTATTGCCATTTGGTATCCTATCAAGCACCGCACGCCCGTTCGTATTTTTCATGAAACGTTAATGGCCACCGGTATCCGCAACATCTGCGTGGCAGAGTTACTTATGCAGCCGCCGCACAACCCGGATCAGCTTAACGGCGCGGGCTTACTGGTTATACGCCCGCCTTTTGGCTTTGCAGAAAAAGCAAGCGCACAGCTTGAGCGGCTGCAACACGTGCTGGGCGCGCATGAAAGCTGCGTTACCCAGCTTGTGGCGGAATAACGCCTTTAGCGGCGTTATGCATGTAGTTTTATGGCCAGCAGGTGCCGCCACATATCTGTGGCAAAACCCTGCACGCCTGCGGCCAGAATCTGCACGCCAATACACAGCAGCACCAGCGCAGCCATACGGCTCACAATACGCGTGCCGGTAACACCCAGCATGGATACCAGCTTATCCGCGCCAGAATAGGCAGCCCACACAATAGCCACCACGCATACACCAGCCAACGTGGTGCCAATGGTGTAAGCCCAAAAAGGCTCATCCGATGGGCAGCCAGAACCAAGGGCAATAGCCACAGCAATTGTGCCCGGCCCCACCGTAAATGGCATGGCAAGGGGGAAAAACGCGGCATCAGCCCAGTTGGGGGCCATCACCGTACGGCCACCTTGTAAGGCCTGCTTTTCCTTTTGCGCTTCAACCGTTTCCGGGCTTTGCAGCAGATCCCACGCACGCACAGCCACAACCAGCCCGCCCGCAACCCGCAGCGCGTTTACGGTAATACCGAAAAACGCCAGCACCATACTGCCCAGCCAAAGCGAAGCCATAATGAGGCAGAGGGAATAAAAAGACACCAGCCGCGCCAGCGCCATAATTTCAGTTTGCGAGCGGCCTGCCGTTGCCTGCGCAAAAATAAGCGCAGCCCCAAACGGATTGACGATGGAAAACAACGCAGGAAACGCCAGCAGAAACGAGGAAATAGAAGATGTAAATGCTGTTGCCGTTAACAGCATTGCGGGAAAATGAGCTGACATAACCCCTCACCGTTCTGTCCGAGGCATCCGCCCTCTACCCGAGGAAACACCGTTTAATCACGAAAAATCTGATGGCACCAAATTGCCCGCACCACCCTTGTACGTTTTAACAAAGCGTGATGCCTGCGCAATATCGTCCGCTGGATAGCAGAAATTAAATCCGCTGCCATCATTAAGTGTCCATACACTCTGCCCGATATCATCGTAAATACGCAGGAAGTCATCCCCCACCTGCCAGAACACGGGTTTTAGACCTTCCTGCAAGGCTAGATCCCGAAATTTCCAGATAGCAGAAATGCTGTCTGCTTCTTCTCCTGCCGGATCACCCAATGCCACCAGATAGCTATCTCTCCGGTAAAGCGGCAGAATGGCCTCTCCTGCTTCCCCCGTAACATACCCCTGCGGCCGGAAGGCCTGAATATCTGGCAGGGCATGATCCAGATTTTTATAGTGTGTGTAGGCGTCTTCATCCCACTCACGCACGATAATACGCCCCGGCCACATCAGCCGCGCCACAACAAACAGCGCCAGCCCTACGGAAAGCGCAATGGTCCATCTGACCGAGCCGCGAGCCTGCGTAGCCAACATCATCTGCCACCAGCTACCAGATGTATCGTGCCGTGTTGCCAACGCAATAACGCACCCAAATAACAGCAGCAAAGATAGCAGAGTGCCGGTGGAGAGAGGTTCGCTTAAAAGCCGCGCGTGCCGGTAATAGCAGGAGCGGAACGGCGCAATAAACAGCGCGGAAAGCCCCAGCATAACCGGCACAAAAAATGTATTGCCCCGCAAAAATGTCAGCACAGTTGCGGTAAGCAGCAGATAAAGCGCTCCACGCCATGCCAGCGTAACCCGCTGGGAAAGCCCAATAGCCAAGCTGATAAGCACCACCCCCATAAGGGAAAGCACATAGTTGCCGCCCACACGGGCCATTGTCAGCAGGCTTTCTGGCACCATGGCAAATTTGGGCACGGGGTCCAGCATCACCAGACAGATCAGCATAACCCCGCAAAGTGAAACCGTGCCCGTTGCCACAGCTACAGAAAAAGCGGCTTCACTTTCCCGCACCACTTGGCTGGGCCTGCGCTGCATGGGCATAGGGGCCGTGGTGGCATCTGGGTTATTTTGTATCTTGCGGTTTTTCTTTTCTGCCAGAGCGGCATCACCACGCAAAAACAGCTCATGCCCGGCAAACATGATACCCGCCAGAAACAACGGAATAATGTAATAGAAAAGCCGGAAAATCAGCACCATGCCCAAAATTTGTGGCGCAGGCATATAAGGGCCTAAAGCCAGCAGCATGGCCCCATCAAACACGCCCAAACCACCCGGCACACTGGCCACCAGCCCGGCTGTATAAGATGCAATGTAAATGGCCAGAAACGAGCCAAAGTCCACCCCAGCACTAGGGGGAAGCAGCACAAAAGCAATGCTGGCCGTAGCCGCAACCTCTGCCGTAGCCACCAGTGTTTGCATAATGGCCATACGGGGGGATGGCAGTTCCACCACCCATTTACGGAAGCGGAATTCCCGCACCTTAAACGCCAGCCCGATATAAGCCGCCACGCCGCACCACATCAGCGCGCCAATAACCGCCAGCACAGATGCGGGCACGCGGTGGCCAATGCCTGGCAACACTGTGGGTTCCCAGATCAGCACGGCACCTATCAGCACCGCAGCACCCAACAGGTAGGTGGCGGAGCAGAAGGCAATAATCTGGGCTATGGCAAAGGAATTAAGGCCCCAGTTGCGGTAAAGCCGATACCGCACAGCAGCGCCAGATACAGCGGAAAAGCCCAGATTGTGCGAAAGCACATAGGAACAGAACGCCGCAAAAGCAGCCCGCCGGAAAGGCAGCTTACGATACCCTACCTGAATGACAGCAAGCTGATCATAAAAGGACAAGATAAAGTAAGACAGCAGCGTGCAGCCAACCGCCATCCACATCTGCCGGGCCGGAATAGCCTCCATAGCGTGGCGGATGTCTGAAATACGTAGATGCCGCAGTTCGTGCTGCACCACCACAATGGCGGCCACCATAAGCAGCAAACCAAGAATATGCGGCAGATGCTTGAGCCACTTTTTCCATCCCCCTCCGCCCGGAAGCGAAGAAGGGGGAGCTGGTGGGGGTGGGGTCTGCGTCATGTAACTTGCGGCGCTACGTTTTAAACCTGCGTCTCGCGCAGGAGGGCTGTATCTATCAGGGCCACGGTTTCCGCCACGCCATACAGCGCAACAAAGCCACCAAAACGCGGCCCTTCCTTCTGCCCCAGCAGCACTTCATACAGGCAGGTAAACCAGCTACGCAGCGGTTCAAACGCATGGCGCTTGCCTACTTCGAACACCAGATTCTGCAAGGTGCCAGCATCTGCGGCTTCACCTTCATAGCCACGCAGGCATTCTGCCAGATCAGTTAGGGCAGCGCGTTCCTGCTGGGTGGGCGCACGGAAGGTTTTGGCCGGGCGCACAAAATCTGCGTAATACGCCACAGCATGTTTAACCAAGCATGCCAGCATGGGGTGTGTTTCGGGCGAAACGGCAGCATCGTACCGGCGGATAAAGCCCCACAGCACTTCTGGCGTATCTGCATTGGCAACGCTGGCAAGGTTGAGCAGCATGCTAAACGGCACCGGGCTGCCTGCATCTTCTGGAATATGGCCCTTATGGATAAACCATGCCGGATTGGCACGCAGATCATTCCCCTTGGGGTTTTCGGCCTGCAACACCTTGGCTTTATCAACGTGTGTAAGATATTCATCCGCCGTTTTGGGGATAACATCAAAATACAACCGCTTGGCGCGCTGCGGCTGGTTGAACATGAACTGCCCAAGGCTTTCTGGCGGGGCGTAACGCAGCCATTCTTCAACAGAAAGCCCGTTACCCTTGGATTTGGAAATTTTCTGGCCTTTTTCATCCAGAAACAGCTCATACGTTAGGCCTGCAGGCGGAGTGCCGCCCAGAATCTTACAGATACGGCCAGAAAGCCGCACGCTGTCTATCAGATCCTTGCCAGACATTTCATAATCAACGCCCAGCGCATACCAACGCATGGCCCAGTCGGCCTTCCACTGCATTTTGGCATGGCCGCCGGTTACGGGTGTTTCAAACACCTCACCGTTGGAAGGGTCTGTCCAGCGCACAGTGCCGGCTGCGGCATCTATGGCGTCCATCTTCACTTGCATCACCTCACCTGTACGGGGGTGGAGCGGCAGAACGGGGGAATAGGTGGCGCGCCGGTCTGCCCCCAAAGTGGGCAGAATAACCTTTAGAATGTCATCATGCACTTCCAGCACGCGGCGGAGTGCCGCATCAAACCGACCAGAGGTGTAATACTGGGTGGAAGACGCAAATTCGTATTCAAAGCCGAAGCTGTCCAGAAACGCGCACAGGCGGGCATTGTTATGCGCGGCAAACGATTCGTGCGTGCCGAACGGATCTGGCACGCGGGAAAGAGGCTGGCCGATATATTTTTCCAGCATGTCACGCTGGGGCACGTTATCGGGCACCTTGCGCAAGGCATCCATATCATCGGAAAAAGCCAACAGGCGCGAAGGGCGGCCTGTTAGGGCTGTGTAGGCCTGCCGCACCCATGATGTGCGGGCTACCTCACCAAACGTGCCAATATGCGGCAGGCCGGAAGGGCCATAGCCCGTTTCCAGCAGCGCCGGGCGTGCATCGTCCTCACCGTTGGTGGTGCTGCGCACACCAACATGATCGGCTAGTTTACGCGCCTCCTCAAAAGGCCAGGCACGTGGAAGATCGGAAACGGGAGCGGATCGGCTTTCTGACATGGCGGGAAGCTATGAACTGGACACGCTGCGGTCAATCCAAAAACGCGCAGCACAGGAAGGATAAGGGCAAATTTTACCATATCATTGACGTTAACAGCCCTGCGTTTCATGCTTTACACCTAAATCAAGAAGGCTTCAGCAAAGGACAGGCCCAACCCATGCGCCGCACCTCCGCCCTTATTCTTATTGGCAACGAAATCCTTTCCGGCCGCACAAAAGATGAAAACATCCAGTTTCTGGCCCTCCGCTTAGGTGAACTGGGGATTCCTCTGCGCGAAATCCGTGTGATTCCGGATATTCGGGAAACCATCATCAACACCGTGACAGAAATGCGCGCGAAATATGATGAGGTCTTTACCACTGGCGGCATTGGCCCCACGCATGATGACATCACAGCTCCCTGTGTTGCCGAAGCTTTTGGTGTGCCGTGGGAGTTCCACCCCCCCACCTTCAAACTGCTGGAAACCTATTTTGGGCCAGAAGAGTTTAACGCTGCCCGCCAGCGTATGGCCAAGCTGCCGCAGGGGGCCACCCCCATTGTAAACCCTGTTTCACTCGCGCCCGGCTTTAGCATTGGCAATGTGCACGTTATGGCAGGCGTGCCGCGTATTATGCGCGGCATGTTTGATGCCCTTGCCCCTAGCCTGCAAAAAGGCGCACCTGTTTTTTCACGCACATGGCACACCACATCACTTTTTGAAGGCACGTTGGCCGATGGGCTGGAGGCCATTCAGAATCGCTTTCCGGATCTGGATATCGGCTCCTACCCTTTCCACCGGGAAGATGGCCGCCGGGGCGTGGCCCTTGTGGCCAAAGGGCAGAACCGGGCCGAAGTGGAAGAAGCCGCCAGTGCCATCCATGATCTTATCAAAACAAAAGGCGGCACCCCTGTAGAAGGAGAGCCGCCTGTCTAACGCCTTGGCTTCCTCCCCACCGCTTTTGCACCCGTGGGGAGGAAAAATGCGTGTGTTAGCTTAGGGCTTCACGCCCCATTGCCAGAAACTTTTCACGCCGCAATTCTTTCAGGCGTGCCGGTGCAATTGGCAGAAGCGTTTTAAGTTCTTCTGTCAGCGCTGTGCGCACAGATTCGATTGCGACAGCAGGCTCCCGCTGTGCTCCGCCTACGGGCTCAGGAATAATCCGGTCAATCAGCCCCAGCTTCTGCAAATCCTGCGCGGTCAGCCGCAGGGTTTCTGCTGCCGTGCTGGCCTGCTTGGGATCACGCCACAAAATGGACGCACAAGCTTCGGGCGAGATAACGGAGTAGATGGCGTTTTCCAGCATCATCACCCGATCACCCGCACCCAGCGCCACGGCGCCACCAGAACCGCCTTCACCAATTACGGTGGCAACAAGCGGCACGGGCACTTCAAAACAGGTGGCAATAGAACGGGCAATGGCTTCAGCCTGCCCGCGCTGCTCGGCATCAATACCGGGCCATGCGCCTGCGGTATCAATAAATGTTAGAATCGGCATGTTAAAGTGCCCGGCCATTCTCATCAGCCGTTGCGCCTTGCGGTAGCCTTCTGGCCGCGCCATGCCAAAATTATGCTGGAGCCGGGTTTCAAGGTCTGAACCGCGTTCAGTCCCGATTACCATAACCGGTGTGCCGTCAAAACGGCCCATGCCACCGATAACAGCTTTATCATCTGCAAACAGACGATCCCCCGCCAGCGGCGTAAAGTCTGTTATCAGCGCATTCACATAGTCCTGCGTGTGCGGACGTTGCGCATGGCGGGCCACCTGCACCTTCTGCCACGGCGTAAGCTTGGCATAGATGGCACGCAGGTGCTTTTCCGCCTTTTCAGAAAGACGGGCCGTTTCTTCTTCTATGTTGACCCCTTCAGGGTCAGTCATTTGCCGCAGTTCGTCGATCTTGTTTTCAAGTTCGGCGACGGGCTTTTCGAAATCCAGGAACTGACGCATGCAGAAGCCGATAGCACAATGACGTGTAAAACCAAGTCACTTCATGCAACCAAACATATCTGAATGTCGATTTTTCACTTGGTGTGGGCAGAATCCGCCGCCAATGGGTGATGCGCCTGCACTGCTTTTTGCAGGCGTTCTGTTTGCACATGCGTATAAATCTGGGTGGTGGCGATGTCTGCATGCCCAAGCAACATCTGCAAGGCCCGCAAATCCGCCCCATGCGCCAGCAAATGCGTCGCAAAGGAATGGCGCAGCACGTGGGGAGAAAGACGCGCCGGATCAATTTCTGCCCGTATGGCCACTGTATGCAGAATCCGGTCAAACGCCTGCCGTGTCATGGGTTTTGCAGGGTCCCGACCGGGAAAAAGGAAGGGGCTTTCCAAATGTGCATCCACTTCCAGCAGCGCTTGTGCGGCTTCCCGCGCGCTATCTGAAAGCGGCACAAGGCGTTCCCGCCCACCTTTGCCGCGCACCATAATCATCCGCTGGTCACCAGCTATGGCTTTGCGTGGCAGGGCCAATAATTCAGAAATACGCAAGCCAGAGGCATACAGCAGTTCCAGCGCTGCCTTGGCTAAAATACCGCGTCGTTTTTTAGGCAAAGATGCCCCATCGGGTTCAACGCAGGCATTCAGCAGTGCAAGCACTTCCGATTCGGATAAAAAACGCGGCAAAGGCGTGCGGGGTTTGGGGCTATCCAGATGCGCCGCCGGGTTATCCGCCCGCATGCCTTCACGCAGCAAAAACAGATAAAATTGCCGGATGCAGGACAAACGCCGCGCAACCGTGCGCCGCGCCTGCCCGCTGCCTACCAATGCAGCCATCCAGTTTTGCAACCCCTCGGTTGTAGCCGTTTGCAGGGTTTGCCCCTCCCGCGCCAGACTTTCAGCGCAGGAGGTTAGGTCTGCTTCATACGCAGCCAGCGTGTTGGGGGCGGCTGCGCGCTCGGCAGCCAGCATCTCCAGAAAAAGATCAACGCCCCCACTTATCATGGCTTACGGATGCGCAGGTGCTACCGGGGCCGGAGCGGCAACCGGCGGCGGAGGTGCCACAGGCGGTGGCGGCGCAACTGCCGCAGGCGGGGCGGCAGGCGCAGCAGGCGTAATGGTGGGCTGGGCAGGCGCTGCCGGCACAACAGCAGAAACCACCGGAGCCGGAGGTGCGGCAGGCACCGCCACGCTTGTAGCAGCGGCAGATGTAGCCGGGGCGGCCAGCGGCAGATCACGATGCACTGGCTGGGGGACAGGTGGGTGTGCGCTTAGGCCCAGCGCGGCAAAACCGCCCAGAACAACCGCAAACACTGCGGCGGCAACAATCAGAACCGTGCGGTTCATGCAGCTTGGCTCCCTTAACTGATATAGGTGTGTTCTGTCTGCTGTATGTTAAGCTGTGTTCCATGTCATCACGTATCTCTTCTCCCCACTCCGAAACAACGGACCCGCCACCCATTCCGCTTGATCTGGAACGGGTCAGCCGTAGCCACGGTTCTGGCATCATCCCCTTTGGCCGCAGCATTGTGCTTGTCGGCCTTATGGGGGCAGGAAAAACCACCATTGGCCGCCCCCTCGCCACGCGGCTGGGGCTGCCATTTGTTGATGCCGATGTAGAAATAGAACGCGCGGCGGGCTGCTCTATTGCAGATGTTTTTCGCCTGTATGGTGAAGCCGCTTTTCGTGATGGAGAACGGCGGGTGATTCGCAGGTTGCTGGAAGGCCCACCCATGGTGCTGGCCACTGGCGGCGGCGCGTTTATGGATTCCACCACCCGCGCCTTAGTGCGTGAGCGTGCAGTTTCCATCTGGCTGCGTTGCCCCCTGCCCGTGCTGGTGCGCCGTGTCAGCGGGCGTACGCACCGCCCGCTTTTAAACACGACATCCCCGCGTGACGTGCTGGAAAACCTTATGGCCATCCGCCATCCGGTTTACGCCGAGGCGGATATTATTGTTGATTGTGGAGACAACAACGTGGAGCACACAACCACGCGCGTTATGGAAGCCCTTGCCCTTTCGCGCCGTCCGTTAAGGTTACCTGTTACCTTGGCGCATACATCCTATGATGTGGTGATTGGCACGAATCTGATCAGCCGCGCGGGTGCCTTGCTGGCCCCGGTGCTGCCGCAGAAAAACGTTGTCATTATTACAGATGAAAACGTGGCGCCCCGCTACCTGCATCAGTTGGAAACCGCTTTGGCGGAAACCGGCATTACCTCCCGCAGCCTGCGCGTGCCGCCGGGGGAACAGACCAAGTGTCTGGAGATGTATCAAAAGCTGACAAACAACATTCTGGAGCACGGCATAGAACGCCGCACCAGCATTATTGCGCTGGGTGGCGGCGTGGTGGGGGATCTGGCCGGATTCGTGGCGGCTACCACGCTGCGGGGTCTGCCTTTTGTGCAAATTCCCACCACGCTGCTCTCTCAAGTCGATTCTTCGGTTGGGGGCAAAACGGGCATCAACACCCGTTGGGGCAAGAATCTGTTGGGGGCTTTTCATCAACCACTTTGCGTGCTGGCAGATGTTTCTACCCTTGCAACCTTGCCGCGCCGTGAGCTGGTGGCCGGTTATGCCGAAATTGTGAAGTCCGGCCTTATTGGGGATGAAGCACTGTTTGCATGGTGCGAAGAAAACGGCGCCGCCGTGCTGGACCAAGACCCCGAAGCGCTGGCAATGGCTGTACAGCAGGCTTGCGCCTTTAAAGCCCGCGTTGTGGCAGCCGATGAGCGCGAGCAACAAAAAAGCAATGGCCGCGCCCTGCTCAATCTGGGCCACACATTTGGCCACGCACTAGAAGCCGAACTGGGTTACGATGGCCGCCTTTTACATGGCGAGGCTGTTTCCATCGGCCTGAATCTGGCTTTTGCGCTTTCCGTCCGTTTGGGTTTGTGCCCCCGTGCGGACATGGAACGCGTAAATCGCCATCTGGAAGCCTTGGGTATGCCCGCACACATCCGGGACCTGCCCCACACCTTCCGCACGCAGGATCTCATGGCCCATATGCAGCGCGATAAGAAGATGCAGGATGGGCGCCTCTCCTTTGTGCTGGCACACGGAATCGGTCAGGCATTCACCACGCGGGATGTGCCCGCAACAGCCGTGAGAGAGGTGCTGGAAGCAGACGGTAGCGTGGCTTAAAAGCGGCTACGCACAGCCGCTTTTAAGCATCGGGTTGTAAATGTGTCACCTCGCCGCAATTCCGCCTTAATCAGACGAGAATGAGGGCGAGATACATGCTTTTGCAACATGTTATGGAAAGGGCCAGAAACCGTGGAAATACTTTTGCGTCAGAAACATATTCGTCCCACGAAATGAACTGTTGCAAATACAACACGGTTATGGCTTGTAATCACTAAGAGTATGAAGCTTCGGGTTCCTATTTTGGAACTGATCGTTTTATACGGCTTTAGGCATCTAGCTGGACCTGCCCGCTGAAATGGTTGGTGGGTTAGTCGAACAGATGAAATATTGAGGACCAAAAAATGCGTCTCCGCACGGCGTTACTTGCAACGACACTGATGGCAGCGGCTCCGGCGGCCGCATCTGCCACCACGATTACAGGCCCGTATGTAAACGTGGCCGGTGGTTATAACCTGGTTCAGAATCAGCACGCTCACCTGAACGGTGCAAACGCTGCTGGTGCCCCTCCGGGTGGAACCTCCTCTCAGCTGCGCCACAACACCGGCTTCACCGGTTTTGGTGCGTTTGGTTGGGGCTTCGGCAACGGCCTGCGCGCTGAAGTTGAAGGCGTTTACAACTACTCCAACATTGACCACCGTCCGGGCACATCCGTTCCTGGCCATACCCGTGGTTCCGACCAGTCCTACGGCGGTTTCGTGAACGTGCTGTATGATATCGACCTGAAGCAGTTCGGTATTGATGCACCTGTCACACCGTTTGTTGGTGTTGGTGCCGGTTACCTGTGGCAGCATTACAACCCGATCGACACCCACTATGCTAACGGTTCCCACACCCGCATTGGTGGCACGAACGGTGGCTTTGCTTACCAGGGCATCGTCGGTGCTGCTTATGACACGGGCATCCCGGGCTTCCAGGTGACCACGGAATACCGCATGATCGGTCAGCCGGGTTCCTTCATGGACGGTGCGTTCCACTACTCCGGTTCCAAGGGCACCGGCGGTAACGTGAACTTCGATCACCGCTTCAACCACCAGTTCATTCTGGGCCTGCGTTATGCGTTCGATACAGCTCCGCCGCCGCCGCCGCCGGCTCCGGTTGTTGCTGCTCCGGCTCCGCTGCCGGCTCGTTCCTACCTGGTGTTCTTCGATTGGGATAAGTCTGTCCTGACCGCTCGCGCTCGCCAGATCGTGGCAGAAGCTGCTCAGGCTTCCACCCACGTGCAGACAACCCGCATCGAAGTTAACGGTTACACCGATAACTCCGCTGCTCACCCCGGCCCGCGCGGTGAAAAGTACAACCTGGGTCTTTCCCTGCGTCGTGCTGACAGCGTGAAGGCAGAACTGATCCGTGACGGCGTTCCGGCTTCCGCTATTGACGTGCACGGTTACGGTGAAGCTCACCCGCTGGTTCCGACCGGCCCGAACACTCGCGAACCGCAGAACCGTCGCGTGGAAATCATCCTCCACTAATCGGCCTGCTTCCGGTTTCGGAAAAAAGAAAGGGGTGCCTTCGGGCACCTCTTTTTTTATGTCTGCTTTTTCTGCATTCCAGTTTAAAGCTTTATGCCATGAACACTGCGCCCCCTTCTGCTTCCGCCGCCACAACCAAGCTTATCCGCCTGATAAAGTTTGGCATGGTGGGCAGCCTTGGTTTTTTGTGGGATTCTGGCACCGTTTACGCATTGCGCTCTCTTATCGGGCTTACGGCTGCAACATTGGTGGCGTATTTTGTAGCCGCCACGCTTAACTGGATTTTTAACCGAATCTGGACATTCAAAGGCGCAGGGTACCATGAACACCCTGTGCTGCAGTGGCTCAGATTCCTGAGTGCCAACAGCCTTGGTTTTTTTCTAAACCGCGGCACGGTTTACCTGCTTTTCTATATTTTCCCGTTTTGCATGCAGCACCCCATTATTGCGCTGGCCGCAGGGGCCGGGGCAGGCATGCTGGCCAATTTCAGCATGAGCCAGAAAGTGGTCTTTCGGGAAAAACCGCCAGCTTCTGCGCTGGAACTGGCGGAAATGTCGGTTGAAATTTCACCGCCAACTTCGCATCAAACCTCCGATACGTAATTTGGCTATATCACGGGCCATTCTCTGCCCTCTTTCAGATCAGCGCAGGGTGCGCTACATCTGGAACACAGGTTAAGAGAACCTTGCCGTTTTCATCTGGCCGTGAGGCCCCTTTCCGCAAGTGTGGAAGCATCACGTGCCCAACCAGTTTCAGGATCGTCTGCCTCACGCCATGCTGACAACAAACGAAATTCGCACCGCTTTTCTGGAGTATTTTGCCAGCAACGGTCACCAGATTGTACCTTCATCGTCTCTGGTTCCCAAGAACGACCCCACCCTGCTGTTTACCAATGCGGGCATGGTGCAGTTCAAGAACGTGTTTACCGGCCAGGAAACCCGCCCCTACTCTCGCGCAACCACTGCGCAAAAGGTTGTGCGCGCTGGCGGTAAGCATAACGATCTGGACAATGTGGGCTATACAGCACGGCACCACACGTTTTTTGAAATGATGGGCAATTTCTCCTTCGGTGATTACTTCAAACCCGAAGCAATTGAATTTGCATGGAATTTGGTAACCAAGGGCTTCAACCTGCCCAAAGACAAGCTTTTGGTCACCGTTTTTGCAGAAGATGAAGATGCCGCAGGCCTGTGGCGCTCCATTGCCGGGCTGGATGACAGCCGCATTATCCGCATTCCCACATCAGATAACTTCTGGCGTATGGGGGACACCGGCCCCTGCGGCCCTTGCTCCGAAATCTTTTTCGATCACGGCCCAGATGTTCCCGGTGGCCCGCCCGGCTCCCCCGATGAAGATGGGGATCGGTTTGTCGAAATCTGGAACCTTGTGTTCATGCAGTATTTCGAAGACCCACCGGGCACACGCTCCCCTCTGCCGCGCCCCTCTATTGATACAGGGCTGGGGCTGGAACGCTTTGCCGCTATCATGCAGGGCAAGCGCGATAACTACGATACAGATACGTTTGTAGCCCTTATTCAGGCTTCGGCGGATCTCACACATCAGGCTGTTGATGGCCCGTTCAAAGCCAGCCACCGCGTGGTGGCCGACCATCTGCGCTCCACCGCCTTCCTGATTGCCGATGGCGTGCTGCCTTCCAAGGATGGCCGAGGCTATGTGCTGCGCCGCATCATGCGCCGCGCCATGCGCCACCTGCACATGATGGGCACCACAGAACCCACCTTCTACAAGCTCCTTCCTGCCCTTATCCAGCAGATGGGTGGCGCGTATCCTGAACTGGTGCATGGTGAAGCCCTTATCCGTGAAACCATGCGTGGTGAGGAAGAACGCTTTAAAGCCATGCTGGACCGTGGCCTGCATTTGCTGGAAGAAGAAAAATCTCATCTGGCCAGTGGTGCGCCCCTGCCGGGTGATGTGGCCTTCCGTTTGTATGATACGTTCGGCTTCCCGCTAGATCTTACGCAGGATGCCCTGCGCGGTTCTGGCCATGATGTGGACGTTAAAGGCTTTGAAGATGCCATGTCTGTGCAGCGCCAGCGCGCCCGTGCAGCCTGGACAGGCTCTGGCGATACAGCCGTAGAAACCATCTGGTTTGAAGCACGAGACAAGTTCGGGGCTTCCGAGTTTCTGGGCTACAGCACAGAACAGGCGGATGGTGAAGTTCAGGCCGTTATTGCTGGCAATGCGTTCCTGAAAGAAGCCCCGGTTGGATCTGAAGTGGCCGTGCTGCTGAACCAAACACCTTTTTATGGTGAAAGCGGTGGTCAGGCAGGGGATACCGGCTTTCTAACAGCCTCTGGCGTTAAAGTTGCCGTTACGGATACGCAGAAAAAAGCTGGGGATCTGATCGTGCATTACGGCACGGTAACAGAAGGCACGCTGCGCTCCGGCATGGCTGTAACCGCTACGGTGGACCATGACCGCCGCAGCGCCATTCGCGCGCATCACTCCGCCACCCACCTGCTGCACGAGGCCCTCCGCCGCCATTTAGGTGCGCATGTGGCGCAGAAAGGCAGCCTGAACACGGCTGAGCGCCTACGCTTTGATGTAAGCCAACCCCGCCCGATTACGGATGAGGAACTGGCCGCCATTGAGGCCGAAGTGAACAACCGTATCCGCGAGAACTCGCAGGTTGTCACACGCTCCATGACACCGGATGAAGCCATTGCCGAAGGGGCCACCGCCCTGTTTGGTGAAAAATACGGTGATGAAGTGCGCGTGGTTTCCATGGGTGCTGACACAGACAACAAGGCCCCGTGGTCTATGGAGCTATGCGGCGGTACGCACGTCAACCGCACGGGGGATATCGGGCAGTTCCGTATTGTTTCGGAAAACGGCGTTTCCGCCGGTGTGCGGCGTATTGAAGCCGTTGCAGGCAAGGCTGCGCAGGATCTTACTGTTTCTAACGAACAGCGCCTGACACAGATGGCCACCATGATGAAGGTTTCTGTGGCCGATGCGCCAGAGCGTTTGGCCGCAGTGCTTGAAGAACGCCGCCAGATGGAAAAGCAGATTGCCCATTTGCAGCGCCAGTTGGCAACAGGCAACGTGGCTGCTGCGGGTGTAGACAAAATTGGCGCGGCACGTCTGGCAACCCGCAATGTGGGTGAAACGCCCCCGCGTGAGCTCAAAGGGCTGGCAGAAACCATTCTCAAGCAGGGCAATGCCGATGTGGTGGTGCTGATTTCCACCGCAGATGGCAAAGGCAGCGTTGTTGCCGCCGTTGGCCCGGAAATGGTGGAAAAAGTGGATGCCGTAGCCCTTGTACGTGCTGCCAGTGCTGCCATGGGTGGCAAAGGTGGCGGCGGGCGGCGCGATATGGCGCAGGCTGGTGGCCCGGATGCACAGGCTGCTGATGCTGCATTTGCCGCCGTGCGTGAAGCCCTGAAGACCATGGCCTGAAACATCGGCCGAACGGGAAGGAACTCCTAGGCGCCTTCCCGTTTTCTTTCCTTCATGTTGGCTTTCGCGTAAGGATTACTCCATGTCGCTACTTGCTTCGCTTAAACTTGTTATTGCGCGCCCGCACCGGGAAGCGCGCCCTTTCCTTTTGGCATCTGGTGCCACAGCTGCTTTGGCCTATTGGGCTGGCTGTAAACTGCGCTGCCCCGTATTGCGCCGCGTGGGCCATGCCAGCACAGGCTTTTTTGGCTTCTGCCTGTATTTCTTTCGTGATCCAGAACGGGTTACCCCTGCCCGTAACGATGTAGCTGTAGCCCCGGCTGATGGGCACATTGTTTCCATCGAAAAAGTGGCCCCACCGGCAGAATTGGATATGGGCACAGCACCGGTATGGCGCATTGCCACCTTCCTTTCCGTGTTGGATGTGCATGTTAACCGCATGCCTGCCGCTGGCACGGTTACACGTGTTGCCTACCACCCTGGTTTGTTCCTGAACGCCAGCCTGGACAAGGCTTCCGAACAGAATGAACGCAACGCCCTAAGCCTTACCCTGCCAGATGGCCGCATGATGGCTGTGGTGCAGATTGCCGGGTTGGTAGCGCGCCGCATTGTGTGCTCCGTAAAGGAAGGAGACAAAGTGGAAGCCGGTGAACGCTTTGGCATTATCCGCTTTGGTTCGCGCACAGATCTGTATCTGCCACCGGGTGTGGAACCTCTGGTTTCTGTCGGGCAGACGATGGTAGGCGGTGAAACCGTCATGGCGCGGTTGTAAAACAGAGCAATCGTGACACAACCTTCCTCATCTCCTTCTGCTCCTGCGCAGCAGACTTCCGAAACACCGCGCCGTCGTCGCCGTTTACGGCGGCGGGTACGCAGTAAAATACGTGGGCCATCCTTTAACCGGCTTATTCCCAATATACTCACCATGTTGGGGCTTTGCGGTGGCCTTATGGGCATGCGCTTTGCGGTGGATGGGCGTTTTCAGGCCGCTGCCGTGGCCTTGCTGATTTCCGCCTTTATTGATGGGCTGGATGGCCGTATTGCCCGCCTGCTGCGCGGTTCCACCCGTTTTGGCGCAGAGTTTGACAGCCTTTCCGACTTTTTGTGCTTTGGGGTGGCTCCTTCCTTCTTGCTGTATTTCTGGGCGCTGAAGGATGGTGGACGTTACGCTTTTCTGCCGTGCATTATGTTTACCGTGTGCATGGCGCTCCGGCTGGCGCGGTTTAACGCCAATCTGGATGGCGAACATCATCAGCCCAAATATGCCAGCAACTTCTTTACTGGCGTGCCTGCACCCGCAGGTGCCGGGTTGGCTCTTTTCCCGCTCTTTTTGGGGCTGGAAGCACAAAAGCTTGGCATAGACTGGCTTTACCGGCTCACGCGTCTGCCGTGGATTCCTACACTTACCTTGGCAAGCACAGGGTTGCTGCTGGTTTCCACTTTGCCGGTCTGGTCATTCAAGAACTTCAAGGTGCCAGCCCAGTATGTTCTGCCGCTTATGCTGGGCACCGGGCTTTATGCTGTGGTGCTGGTGGCAGATCCGTGGGCGGCTCTGGCCGCTGCGGGCGTGATTTATATGTTCCTATTACCCCTCAGCCGCCTGAGCTTTCTTCGGCTTAAAAAAGCGGCAGAAGACCTGCAAACCGATGAAGACGATATAGAAGAAACCCCAGCACCTTCACACAGCTGAGGTTTCAGGTTCCTTTGGGGGAACGGCCTGTTTACCAAACAGGGAACACAGGCCGTTTAGAACATCCTGAGGCGCAGGCGGGCAGCCGGGTATTTTCAGATCTATGGAAACCCGGCGCTCCAACCCACCCAATACCGTATAATTTTCGGGAAACATGCCGCCATCCAAGGCGCAGCTTCCTACGGCAATCAGCCCTTTAGGGGTAGGCATGGCCTGCCATGCGGCTTCCAGCACCGGGGCCATGGCACGGGTAAGCGCGCCGGTTATAAGCAACACATCGGCATTGCGAGGCGATGTTACAAAACCAAAGCCCGCGCCTTCCATATCATATGGCGCATAACGCAGGGCCTGTAGCTCCATCCCACAGCCGCCACAGCCACCTGTATCCACATGGAACAAAAGCAGCGGCCAGCGCGGGCCTACGGGCTTCATGCGCCGGATATCCTGCTTAAAGGCTGCATCAAATACTGCCCGTATCAGCCCCATGTGTTTTTGCCTTTCATTCCGCCCACGTGCACTGTTTACCTATCCAGCGCTGCTGCGTTGATATCCAATGACCGCGCAAGCAAGGCAACATCATCTGGCTGATGCCCCGGCAATATCGCCTCAAACGTCAACAAAGCGGCGGAAGATGGGTTGCGGGTAAAAACCTGCTCTACCCGGCCATTGCGCAGGCGCACCCAGTACAGAATACCGCCCCACGGGCCTTCCACCATGCCTGTGCCTTCACCATCCTGCATGGAAAGCTGTACGCTGCCACCAGCCGTTAACCCAATGCGGGAGGCCACTTCATCCAGCATGCGCAGGCTTTCGCCCACCTCTTCCAATAAAAGCATGGCGCGGTCTTCTGCCGTGCCATCCTGCCTGCCAGAGGTGAAGCGCCATATACCTTCGTAACCCGGCATCATGCGGCGGCCATCACAATCCCACCCGGCGGCACGTGCTGTGGGGCCATCCAGCCCCACACGCTCCAGCAAATCCGCCGTAACCTTGCCCATGCCTGCCAGTTGCATGGAAAGACCCGGATACTCTTGCCACAAAGCCAGCAAGGCTGGGTAATCACGCGCGGCCACCTCGCACAGGCGGCCGCACATATCGCCCATTTGCGTGGCGTGGCGCAGGGAAAGGCCACCCGGCACGCATACATCCATCAACAGGCGTGAGCCGGTAATGGGTGCGGCCTCCTGTATCATCCGCTCTCGTAGCGCCATGCAGCCAGAGGCTACCAACCGTGCCCCTGCCAGACGCGCCATATCCGCCAGCAGAAAAAGATGGTGGCAAATACGTTCCAGTTCCAGCAATGCAACACGCAGCAGCCGAATTTCCGGGCCAACCTGCTCCTTGCAGGCATCTTCCACAGCCAAACAAAACGCCACCTGCTGCGCAACAGATTGCCCAGCCGCCACACGTGCGCTGAGTTTACACGCATCTTCCACCCGGCTGTTACGCCAACGCAGTTCCATGCCCCGATGTGCGTAACCAGTCACTGTCTCCGTTGTGCGAATACGCCCTTCCCGCAGGGCCAGCGCCACGTGCAAAGGTGGTTCCATACCGCCTGAGGCAGGCCCCCAGCCATCTGCCATATCACCCTCTTGGTGCATATGGTCCGCAGGCTGAAAGTGGATAAGCCCCTTCTGCCCCCCGCCAGCCCCCGGATGCTCCGCCAAAGGCATGGAGGAAGACCATACATCATGGTCCAACAAAGGCCTGACATCCGTGGCCCACATGCCCTCTGCGCCATACAGATCGTAAATGCGGCGTTCATACAGGCAGGAAATATCTCTTGCGGGAGAAAGTGCGGGGTATCGCCCATCTTCCAGCGCCAATGTGGCTGCCAGTGGTTGGCCATCTGGTAAAAACAGCGCGTGTACATCTGTGCCATCGCACCACAGGCCTACAAACGGCAGGTCATCATGCTTGAGCGCATCTACCAGATCGCGCCATGCCATTTCTTGCAGCCGAAAGCGCCACGGGGTTTCTGTTTCCTCCCCCGCCCAGATATGAGAAGCCGCGTTCATTTCAGAAAGCTCCCAGCATCATAGCCAGTGGCACCAGCAGCCCCGTGGCTGTCAGCACGGAACAGGCTACACGCCCGGCAGCATCCTGCGGCCAGAAATGATGCGTAATGTCCCGCGCAGGCACAGCACGCGTAACTGCCGCCAAAATACCCGCAACTGTCAGTAACGCCAGCGGCCATGACCAATCACTCATCATGGAAAGCAGGAGCAGGCAGCCCACAAACGGCGCGCCGGGCGGAAAACAGGCCAAGGTATTAACAGCCCAACCACGGCCTGCACGCCCGCCACCGGCAAGGCACCAACCGCATAAAAACAGCAACGCTGCCACATCGGCCTGAATACCAACCGCTATTAACGCCAATGCAGATGGAAAGGTGCGAAACAACCTTTGCCTATCGGGAAAGCGCCCGGCACAGGCCGTAAGCCACACAGAAAGCAGGCCACACAGCACAAGGGCAGTTTCAAACGCCTCTCCCCCATGTGTGCGCAGGCGCATGGCCAGCAACAGGGCCGCCCCGGCAAATGGCAGAAACAGGAAAGTATCGTTTTCATCCTGCCAAAATTGCCCAAAGGGAGAAAGGCCAGTTAACACTACCAAGCCACAAGCCATCATCAGGCCAGAAACAACGGTGTTGGCTGGAAGCAGCAAGCCGGAAAGCACCAAAAACGTGCCAACCGAGCCATTACGGATAAGCCCCCACCCCATTCTGGCCTGCCCAGCTGGGCGGGTAAAAACAAATACACCCCATGCCAAAGCGGCTTCTAAAATACCCAACCCCACAGCGGGATCTGGCGCAACACAGGCCAACCCCGCCAAAGCGGTGGAAACATGCGGCAGGCTACGTACCAGCCTGTCATGCAAGATGCCGTTTTCAAGCACCATCAGCAGCAGGCCAAAAGCCAGCATGACACGCCCGGCACGCTGCACGGGGTCATCATCCCACCCGGCGGCCACAGCGCCCGATGCCGGAAAAACAAAAACTGCCAACGCCAGTACACAACCTATGGCAGACATCCATATTGCCAGTTCACGGCTACGCGCCACAGGCACCGCACATACTGCGGCCGCCCCCAAAAAGGGCCACACAAATGCCAGTGCCGCCAGAAACATGCCTGCCCCTGCTGTGCCTGTCATGCTGCATCTCCGTTCTTTTCTGGAGAGTCGGGGGAGGATTTTTTACGGGCGGAAGGTGGGCGCAATGGCACCACGCGCGGCATAATACGGTGGATGCACATCCCCCCAAGCACGGCCACAATAGCACCAGCCAAACCGGCCACACCCACCACAGAGGGTTGATGCGCCTGCACGCCACACAGCAGCACACCTTCAACACACGTAAGCAACCCGGCCCATTGCCATACCATGCTATGCCGGCAGATAACCGAAACCAGGCCAGCCACAACCACGCATAAACTGGCAGGAAACACCGCAACGCCTGCGCGCGTGCAGGCCAGAAGCAACAGCACCATCAGGCCAAGTGCAAAAAACGGTATGGCGCTGCCTGTGCGTTCCCGCGCGGCATCATGCTGATAGCGCAGTAAAAACAGTACCGGCCCTATGGCAAACACCGCGGCCATAGCTGCCCCTGCCTGCTGTAAAGGGGTGTGTCCATCTACCAGCATAGCGGCAGCGGCAACCAGCCCCAGCAAAGGCAAAAACCCGATACCCCGCGCCACAACGCATAGCGCTAGCAAGGGCATGAGAATGGCGGCCAGTGTCATGAAGGTTCTCCTTCCGGCGCTGGCTCTGTTGAATAGCCTTGGGTGTTTTCATCCTCAACGTTGTGGTTTTCCGGCTCAGCTGGGGGAGCTGCAACGTGAGAAGAAGTGACCTGCCATGCCAAAACACCCAGCAGAAAAATAGCACCCAACCGCACACGCGCCCTCCGCCCCGCAGGCAGCAGAGCCATACGCAGCACCGCCAGCATGAAAGACGCCACAAGCAGCTTGAACATCCATAGGCCCAAGCCTTCTACACATTGGGTTAGCCAGTTTTCGGCCCCGCTTTCTCCCGGCATGGCCAAGCTGCCTGCCCAGGCCACATCTGCCGCCAGCGTAACCCAGCACATCTGCATGCAATCTGCTGCTAAAAGCCACATGGCTCTATCCGGGCCGGAAAGTGTGGCAGAAGCTGTTTGCTCATCCCGCCGTGCCAAGGCTGTTGCCAGAAACAACGCCACACCAGCCAGCACGTAAGGTGCGCCTTCTGTAATAGGGGAAAGCACATGCAGCCTGCCCAAAAACGCAACCAGATCATGCGCCCCAGTTAGCAACAGCACGGGCGTTAACACGGGCAAGAGCAACGCATCTGCCACAATGGCTGCGCATCCTTGTTGTGCGGCAGAAGCCTCCTGCACAGCCTGCGGCAAGTCCAGCAAAACACCTACGGCCACCAGAATGGTGCACACAAGCAGCATGCCCGGTGCGGGAAAGCCCGGCATTGTAAGTGTAAATACCGGCACCAACCCACAGGCCAACACTGCCAGCACCAACGCCAAGGCACAAAAAACGCCGTTCAGCCCATCTTGCCGCCCATATAAGGACGGACGGCGGAACTGATGCCAGATTTCCTGCCACCTTCCCCCTGCAGGAAAGCGCGGTTCACCCACCAATCGGCCCGCAAGACGATGCACCCACCCCGCAAACCACGGCGCTACAAGCACCATAAGGGCGGCCTGAATGGCCAGAGCAGCAACACAGCCAAATGCCCAGCCCCATGTTAAATCCTGCTTCATTTTCCTACAAACAGCCCCACCAGCAGGCCGCCACCCAAAAGCAGCAGAATCAACACCAAGCCCTGTGTTTCACACCATTCGGCCCCCCGGAACAACCAGCGTCTGCCGTAGCGCAGGGCAACACGGCTACGGCGGGCCAGCCTTTTGTCCTTTCGGGTTTCAGCCGCCAGCCCAAAAAGCGCCATGCAGGCAGGCCATAAAGGCGCCGCGCCCTCGTAAGAAACTGTGCGCCCTTCTGCGGGCTGTATAATGGGTGCCCCTTGGCGCCATACTGGCACCGGCTTGATAACACGCCCAAAGGGCAGAAAGCCCAGCAGCCTTACCAGCATGGCAGCCGCCGCCAAGGCCGCACCCAACGCCAAAAATGTAAAAACAGGGGTAAAACTGGCCCCGCCGCCTTCCAGCCAGATTGTAGCAATGCGGGACCACTTCAGCGGCGGCACAACAGGCCCCACCACCAAATGATCCGCCAGCGAAAGCCATACCCCCGGCAACAGCACAAGCAACATGGCCGCCCCGGCACATATCCAGCTAGGCCACACAAACTCTGCCGCCACAGGGGCCTGATGCGGCTGAAAAACAGTGGAAGGAAACAGCAGGGCCGCACCCGCCCTCAGCAACCCGGCCCCCATAAGCACCATAATGCTGCCCAGCAGTGCAAGCAGCAGCATTATGGTAAGCGCGCCAACGGGTTGCGCCACGGCAATGGCATCATACGCGCCAACAAGCAGGCTCCATAAAACCGCAAACCCGCCAAAGGGCGGCATAATGGAAAACAGCATTAACAAACCAGCAACCAGCACATGCCCAGAAAGAGAGGCAATGCGGCGCTTTGGTTCTGCCTGCTGCCATTGGGCCAACCATAACAAACCAATAAGGGCCAGCATGGGGGCGCCCATACCCAGAATAATGGCCATCCGGAATGTTTCCATACCGCCAAAACTGGAAACCAAAGCCAGCGCAACAGCCACCACCAATATGCCATACCATGCCGCACATAACCCAGATGCAATACGCGCCAGACCTTTATCGCGCATGGCTTGCAAGGTGCCTGTTGCCGCCACCAAACATCCGCTGGCCACCAGCATAACCTGCGGTAGCACAGAAAGCTCACCCACTTCGGCCAAAAGGCGGCCCAACAAAAACAGCCCAACCATACCGGGCAGCACAGCCGTAGGCCCTTTTTGCACAGAAACCGCCCAGCCCATCAGCAGCACAGTCAGGCACAAAAGCGGCACACAAAAAGGGCTATCTGCAGGAATACAAGCGGGCAACACGGCAAATGGCAGGCACACACTGCGCCACCCACCTGCGGCTAAAAGCACCAGTGCCGTGCCCGTAAGCAACCCAAACACCAGCGGAGAAAGGGCCAGAAAGCCCACGCCCACAAACACACAGGCCAACGCCGCTGCGCCACTACCGGCTACGCCCCCGGCAAACGCCAGCAAAACAAGCATGGGCAAGGCTGGGCCATCCAGCCCAAAAACCGGAAACCAGCTAAGTTCGCCCTCCAGCTTGCACGCAGCTCCCACAATGGCCAACACGCCACAGAGCGCCCACAGGCCACCCATAATTTCTGCCCGCCACACCGCAGCACCACGCAGAAGCCTGTCTGGCAGCACTGCAAAAACGCCCAGCGCAGCAAATATCGCCAGCAAACTGCAAAGAACAAAGGAGGTGAAAATGGAACCCGGCCCCAACCTGCTATGAAATCCGGCGGATAACACCATGACAGCCGGTTAATGACAATCTATTCAACGCCGCGAAATGCGTGAAACGTATTTTCTGTCCTGTATGGCCTTTGCTGTGCCCCTTACCGGCAACAGGGAACGGGCGAGCCAACGCTGCCGCGCCTTTACTGGCAGGGAAAGGGCTGAATACTCATCCCGCACCGCTTCCACCAATATCAGGCTACCCGCACCGGGGCAGAGCACCTTGCCTGCAATATCCATTTTTCGTCCGTTATGGCGCATCCAACGCATAGCGCCCGTGGGTAGAAAAAGAGCTTCATCCCATTGTTCTGGTTTAAGCATGGCAGATGCAAGCGTTTGCTTGAGACATCGGCGGGAAAAAGCCGCATCGTGCCGGAATGGCGTGCCCCGCAACCGCGCCCGGCCACCAAAACGGCTGGGCACAATTAACAGCAGCCTACCATCGGGCTTCATCACCTGCCCGGCAGCCCGCAGAACAGATACGGATTGTTGGCGATCATCCAGCGCATGCACCATCAATACCCGGTCAAACTGCTTGGGCTGAAACGGCAGGCTGTGCAGATCCACCACACAGCTTCGGCCGGGCGTGGATGCCGCGCCCCATTGCGGTGCATTGGCAGCAACCAAGCAGGCTGGTGTGGTTCTGCCATTCTCCAGCTTTTCCAGATATGCAGCCGTATGCCCTAGCCCCAGCACAGCGTGCTGCTGCCCCAGATCTGGCCAGAACCAGCGCAGACGTTCAGCAACCAGAGCCAGAAAGCACTGGCCTCTTGCTGTTGTGTAAAAACTGCTTTCCGGCGGCATGACATCGAGCATTCTGCATGTCTATCATACGGTTTGTGACCCCGTCATGATTTGCCTTCCCTATTTTCAAATTTCCACAGCAGGAGCTTTCCCCATGCCTCTTGATGTTCAGGCCATTCCTGTTCTGTCCGACAATTACGCGTGGTTTTTGCGTGATACGGAAACAGGCACAACCGCAGTGATAGACCCCGGAGAAGCCGCACCCGTTGTGAACTTTATTGAAAAAGAAGGCGGGCGGCTGGACCTGATCTTGCTCACGCACCACCATCATGACCACACCGGCGGCGCGGAAGCACTTCGCCAGCGCTATCATGCCCGCGTAGCTGGCCCCGTGGCCGAGCAACAGCGCATGCCGCCGCTGGATATTGCCTTGCACGATCAAGACAGCATTGCCGTGGGGGCCTGTACCGGCACCGTTATTGCTGTGCCGGGCCACACGCTGGGCCATATTTGCTATTACTTCCCCAGCCCACCTTCTCTGTTTTGTGGGGATACGCTGTTCAGCCTTGGGTGTGGCCGACTATTTGAAGGCACTGCTGCACAGATGTTTGAGAGCCTGCACAAGCTGGATGCCCTGCCCAATACAACGCGCGTTTATTGCGGGCACGAATATACACAGGGCAACAGCGCCTTTGCCCTGCATGCAGAACCGCAGAATACCGCGTTAAAGGAACGTGTGGCGGAGGTGCGCCGCCTGCGGGCCGAAAACAAACCCACCGTACCCTCCACATTGGGGATGGAACGCGCCACCAACCCCTTTTTACGCGCAAAAAACGTGCAAACCTTTGCTCAACTGCGCCGCGAAAAAGATACGTTTTAAACCCTTCAGTTTGCGCGCGCACGCCCTACTTGTGCTCCGGTTTCTTGCGCTGCATGGCGTGCCGCCTGAAAAACAGGTTGCAGGGCAGAAACCGGCAGCGTTCCCAACTGCATGGCGCCGTTACGCAACATTAACGGCATTTGCAGGTTACCGGGTTGGTCCCGCGTAACACGCGCCAGCATGGTGGCCATGCCTGTGGCCTCCTGCGCAGAGAGTGTGCCTTCACGCCGCAAGTTCTCTAAAAAGGGCTGCCAGTTTGCAACGCTCAACCAAAAATCTCCCGTGGGGTGTAAAAGTTCTCCGCCGCGCACCTGCCCTGTCATGTTCAGGTTCAGATCACGCCAGCGGGCTGTAAAGCGTTGCACCAATACATCTGGCCATGCAGCGGCACCATTGGATGGAAAAATACTTTCGCGCACATTTGTTGTTGGCCCCGGTATGGCAACAGCAGCCTGCACATGCTCCAACACCGTTTGCCAACCCGGTATGCCCCAACGCTGGGCCTTAACAAAAATGGAGGCGGTGCTTTGTTCCTGCGTGGCCTGCATGTTCCAGAAAGCTTTGCCCCGCACATTTTGCAGCACCATATCACCCATATGGCTGGCACCGGCAGGAAACAGCACATGCAAGAAAGGTGTTTGAAAAACGGCATGGCCCGCCGCCCTTCTGCTTAACGGAAGATCAAGTTCTATAGGGTCTCCCTCCATCCGCAACACAACGGGGGCTTCCTCTCCGTCCTGCGCATTATGGAGTGTTTCCATCACCATCGGGCTCATCAGCCGCACGTGTATGAAAAAGGGACGCCAGAAAGCTGTATTCGCTGTAACGCGGGTGGCAGCGTAAATGATCTGAAAAGCAGAGGACCGCGCCGCCAATAATGGCGTGCAGACCATGCGCATATTTTGCGTATCCAACTGCGCATACCACGGCCACCCATTTACCACGCGGGATGTGTAATGCGTCTGGCACCCTAAGGGCATGTTGTCTGCCTGCTTTTGCAGATACTGCGCGCTCGCCCACCAATAGCCACTTAAAACCAGAAAGCAGCCGCCAGCCCCTACAGCAAAACTAAGAAGCGCTTTTTTCATTCACACCCTTTTCCTGAACATTCATGGCGGTTTTCTACAGAGTCTCGCCTTTTATCCACAGGCAAGGGTGCTTCGCCCTTATTCTGTCATATTCAAAACAGTTTGTAGGGGAAAACCTGATGCTGCTTTTTGCGCCAGAAAACCTTTTCAAAAAAATCCCTGAATATGAAAGACAAAAATACGACAGACCTGTCATTCACAAAAAATTTACAAAGTATTCATTTTGCATTTAACAGATATTTACAGAAAAACCGCCCCGATTACTGATGCGACTGCACGCATGAGCAAGGTAAATTCCACAAAGTTATCCACATGCTTTGGGGGTTTTATCCCCCGCCATCAGGCTAAGGGCTGAAATGTTTTTTCCTGTTCGCGCCAACCTGCTTCAATATCCGCCAGCAAGGCCACGCGCTTGGCGGGGCCTACGGCTGGGCCAATAGCAATGTGCAAAACGCCAGAGCGTTTGAAAAACGCATTGCGCCCCCAGAACAGGCCAGAGTTGGTGGCAACCGGAATAACAGGCAGCTTGGCGTGGTTAGCCATGGCGGCAATGCCCGGTTTAAGTGCTACGTGCTCACCCGGCGCCGTGCGTGTGCCCTCAGGAAAAATAATAATCTGCCGGTCTGCCTTTAGGGCTTTGTCTGTTTCCTGCAACAGCATGCGCATGGCCTTGGCCCCTGCCGCACGCTCAATAGGCATCATGCCCGTTAAAACCAGCATGGGGCCAAGCAGCGGAATACGCCGCAGCTCACCCTTCATCACATAACAGGGGCGGGGCAGCAGCAGCATCCATACCAACGTATCAAAAGCAGATTGATGTTGGGATGCAATAAGTGCCGGGCCATGGGTGGGCAGATGCTCCAGCCCCGTGATTTCCACCTTTACGCCGCAAATGCTGCGAAACAGCGCCAAAACCAGCCGAGACCACAATTTTGCATAAGGCAGCGCCAGCCTATGCGCAAACCAGCGAATGGGAAAAGCCCCAACCCCCATAAGCAGCGTAAGCAGAAAAGCCAGAACGTTAAACAGAACGGAACGAAGCACAGACATTCAAAAAACCCAGCGCAGCCTCAAAGATCATTCATGACATGTTGCATCTGGACACCAGAAAAAAAGCCCATATGCAAGCGGCAAGCATACAGGTGCTGCATCTGCCATGCCTGTTTCGGCTGGCATCCACCTGCCCCACGCTGTATAGAAAAGCCCGATCTGCACAGGAAGACAGGATAATATGAGCGATTACAAGGTTAAGGATCTCTCTCTCGCTGAGTGGGGCCGCAAGGAAATTTCCATTGCCGAAGGCGAAATGCCCGGCCTGATGGCCCTGCGCGAGGAATACGGCCAGAGCAAGCCGCTGAAAGGCGCACGCATTGCTGGCTGCCTGCACATGACCATCCAGACCGCCGTGCTGATTGAAACACTGGTGGCCCTTGGCGCCACGGTGCGTTGGTCATCTTGCAACATCTTCTCTACGCAGGACCATGCTGCGGCTGCCATTGCTGCTGCGGGCATTCCCGTATTTGCATGGAAAGGCCTGTCGGAAGAAGAATTCTGGTGGTGCATTGAACAGACCGTGAAGGGCCCCGATGGCTGGACCCCGAACATGATTCTGGATGACGGCGGTGATCTGACCGTGCTGATGCACGACAAATACCCCGAACTGCTGGCCAACGTGAAAGGCCTTTCTGAAGAAACCACAACAGGTGTGCACCGCCTGTGGGAAATGCAGAAAAAAGGCACGCTGAAGGTTCCGGCCATTAACGTGAACGACAGCGTTACCAAATCCAAATTCGATAACCTGTATGGCTGCCGTGAAAGCCTGGTGGACGCAATCCGCCGTGGCACAGATGTCATGATGGCTGGCAAGGTTGCCGTTGTTGCCGGTTATGGTGATGTGGGTAAAGGTTCTGCTGCCTCCCTGCGCAATGCAGGCTGCCGCGTTCTGGTTACGGAAGTAGACCCCATCTGCGCCCTTCAGGCCGCCATGGAAGGCTACGAAGTGGTGACGATGGAAGAAGGTGCTCCCCGTGGTGACATCTTTGTAACCGCCACCGGCAATGTGGACGTTATTACGCTTGACCACATGCGCGCCATGAAAAACCGCGCCATTGTGTGCAACATCGGCCACTTTGATTCTGAAATTCAGATCAACGCGCTGCGTAACTTTACGTGGGACAACATCAAGCCGCAGGTGGACGAAGTTGTGTTCCCCGATGGCAAGCGCCTGATTGTTCTGTCCGAAGGCCGTTTGGTGAACCTTGGCAACGCCACAGGCCACCCTTCCTTCGTGATGTCTGCTTCCTTCACCAACCAGACACTGGCCCAGATTGAACTGTGGACAGCGCCGGAAGGTAAATACGAAGCCAAAGTGTACACCCTGCCTAAAAAGCTGGATGAAAAGGTTGCGGCCCTGCATCTGGCCAAGGTTGGCGCACATCTGAGCAAGCTGAACAAAGAGCAGGCCGAATATATTGGCGTGCATGTAAACGGCCCGTTCAAGCACCAAGACTACCGCTACTGATTTTTCAAATTAGAAGCGCAAAAGGGGTATGGGCCGCCAGTTGGCCCATGCCCCTTTTTTATGTTCTGCCTGCTTTGCCTTTACGGGGCAGGCTGCCTTTTTCCGGCCATCTCTTGTAAAAAAACTTAATATTCAGAAAGCATTAAGCGCTCTATGCAACAAGCAATGCTGCTGTATGCTTAGGGGCAGTTGCATGGCTTGCCTTTAAGCATTCTGCTTCATTGTATTGTAAAAGTCATGCTGGCTCTTGCGAAAGGATTTCTGAACATGAGCATTTTTGGCTCCATTCTCTCCGCCATTTTCCATCATGCCAAGGCTGCCACGCCAGACACCACATCCCCCGCCAATGCTGGCGCGCAGCCTTCTGCTGCTGCCGCTGCGGCTCCGGGCACCATTCCGCCTGCTGGCACGCCGGTAAATGTTGATGCCGTGCTGGCCGATATGGCTGCAAAAAATGGCCAGAACCTGAACTGGCAGGAATCCATTGTGGATCTGCTGAAGCTTCTGGGCCTCGACAGCTCCTTGGATGCCCGCAAAAAGCTGGCTGGCGAACTGGGCTATACGGGTGACACAAACGATAGCGCCACCATGAACGTTTGGCTGATTAAAGAAGTGCGCCAGAAACTGGCAGAAAACGGCGGTAAAGTACCCGCTGGCCTGTAATATCTGGTAAGAAAAACCAGTTTTACCGGTTGAAATAAAAGGCGTGCTGCTTACGGGCGGCACGCCTTTTTTATTAAGGCATCAAGCAGACACAGGCACATTTGGTTTTAGCCCCAAACAGTAACACCCTGCCCCGCCCTACATCTACCCACGCGCAGCTAATTTGGATGGGCTTGTATTTTCTTTAAGTGCTGCGGTTTTATCAGAATCCGGGTGATAATCTGCCGAATCCACCACCACCACGGCTAAACCCGAAATGGCGGTGGGCTTTCTGTCTGGCCGCAACAGGGCTCTAAAGCGAATATCCACGGCAGCCCATTGCTCATATTCCGCATCTATCAGGCCGTGCTTATCAATAAACACGTTTAACGATGCCGGAATACGAATACAGCCCTCAGATGCCGTATGGCCTAGCCGTTGCTCCAGATAAACGGGATCTGTTGCGTGCATTTCCAACCGGATCTGGCCTTTTTCTCGGCTGGGCAGCCAGCCTTTTTCAGCCCACTGCCAGCCAAAATCCCACACCCGCATACCTTTGATACCGTTGCCGCGAATACCATTTTCATTTTTGGTGCCCAGTGCGCGGTAACCCAGCCGATCTGCTGTGTTGGTAAACACCCCTGTTGGCGTGATGTAATAATACTTACGCCCCGTTGTGCCGGTAGAAACCTTGGTGCTGCCAATAACCTGCCAGTCCGGATCATTCGGCAAAGCCAGAATCAGGCACAGACGCTGCACAGAGGGGTTGCGATCCACCACCACCAAAACCTGTGGCCGATCAATAGCGTACCCGGCCTGTTCCAACTGCTGGCGTGCCAGTGCAATCCATGCGGTTTTACGTGCGGTTGAAACTTTAAGGGCTACGGGCACTTCGTGCCGGAAATCCCGCGTAAGGCTATCTGCTTCCTTACGGGCTTCATCATCATCCACCACAGGTATTGGGGGAAGCTGCGCGGCTTCTTCCGGTGGTGGGGTATAAGGCACATGCCCATCCGGGGCGGCCTGCGTGGTGACAGGTGTTTGTGCGCCATCACCCTGTATGGGTGGTTTTTCTGGCCGGGATTCTTCGGTTTGAGAGGCCGCATCTGGCGCAGGCGTTTGGGCCGCGGCAAACCCACCCGGTGCCAAAAGCAGGCTACCAGCCATTGCCCATACAGTTGGATGCCTTGGCACGAACATGCCACCTCTCTCCCATCTTCTGAATGGGAGAGAGTATGGCACCACTTTCAGCTAGAAGGAAACTTTCAGATGTTGATCGCGCGGTTGTCAGCGCCCAACGCGGCTTCCTTCACGGCTTCACTCAGGGTTGGATGTGCGTGGCACACGCGGCCGATATCTTCGGCAGAGGCTCCAAATTCAATGGCCATTGTGGCTTCGGCAATCAGTTCACCAGCACATGGGCCAATAATATGCACACCCAGAACGCGGTCTGTCTGCTTATCTGCCAGCACCTTTACAAAGCCATCCGTCATGCCCAAAGCGCGGGCACGGCCATTAGCCATGAAGGGGAATTTGCCGGTTTTGTAAGCCACGCCCTTTTCTTTAAGCTGCTCTTCCGTAAAGCCAACGGAGGCAACTTCCGGCCATGTGTAAATCACACCCGGAATGGCATCGTAATTGACATGCCCAGCCTGACCAGCCAGCAGTTCTGCCAAAGCTACGCCTTCTTCTTCTGCCTTGTGGGCCAACATGGGGCCTGCAATAACGTCACCAATGGCGTAAATGCCCGGCACGCTGGTAGCGTAATGTGCATCCACCTCAACACGGCCACGTTTATCCAGCGCAATACCGGCTTCTTCCAGACCCATGTTTTTGCTGGCAGCGGTGCGGCCCACAGCAACCAGAACCACATCAGCCTCAAGCGTTTCGGCAGCACCACCGGCTGAAGGTTCAACCGTCAGCACCACGCCTTTTTTGGTTTTTTCGGCCTTGGTCACCTTATGGCCCAGCTTCATTTTGAAGCCCTGCTTTACCAGCAGCTTCTGGAACTGGGAGGCCACTTCGTTATCCGTGCCTGGCACCAGACGATCAAGGAATTCAACAACAGTTACATCGGCGCCCAAACGGCCCCATACGCTGCCAAGTTCCAGACCGATCACGCCGCCACCAATCACAACAAGGCGCTTGGGTACTTCGGAAAGCTCCAGCGCACCCGTGGAGGTGACAATAACTTTTTCATCTATCTCAATGCCCGGCAGGTTTGCACTGTTGCTGCCGCTGGCAATAACAATGTGCTTGGCGGTAACCGGCTTGCCATCCACGCTAAGGCGGCCTGTGCCTTCCACCTTGCCGTGGCCTTTCAGCCAAGTAATGCCATTCTTCTTGAACAGATATTCAACGCCCTTCACGTTGGCGCCCACAATATCTGCCTTACGGGCCTGCATACGGGCCAGATCCAGCTTTACGCTATCAATCACCACACCATGAGCGGCAAAATCATGCCCGGCAGCATGGTAATTTTCGGAAGACTGAAGCAGCGCCTTGGAAGGAATACAGCCCACGTTCAGGCAGGTGCCGCCAAGCGTTGCGCGCTGTTCAACACATGCAACCTTAAAGCCAAGCTGTGCAGCGCGAATGGCGCACACATACCCACCGGGGCCAGCACCAATAACCACTACATCGTAATCTGTTTCTGCCGGAGCCTGTGTTGCCGGGGCCGTTGCGGCGGCAGGTTTGGCTTCTTCTGCCTTGGCCGCAGGAGCCGCAGCTTTTGCGGCGGGTGCAGAACCAGCAGCACCGGCTTCCAGCGTAGCCAGCACAGCGCCCACTTCTACTTCATCACCTTCTTTTACGGCATGATTTTCAAGCCGACCGGATGCCGGAGCAGGCACTTCCACGCTTACTTTATCTGTTTCCAGCTCAACAACGGGCTCATCTACTTTTACAGCTTCACCCGGCTGCTTTAGCCACTTCCCCACCGTGGCGGTCGTAACGCTTTCTCCAAGTGTGGGAACTTTAATTTCAATCGGCATGGGTCTCGTCTCGCTCACGTAGGGATATGCAGAAAAATTGGCCGAAGAGGTGCACATTCACCCCTTCGGCAACCGCGCTATCAGACTTCAATCAGAAGGCGGCGCGGGTCTTCTACGTTCTGCTTCACCCGCACAAGGAAGCTAACGGCTTCCTTGCCATCTACAATGCGGTGATCATAAGAAAGGGCAATATACATCATCGGGCGGATCACCACCTGCCCGTTAACTGCCACCGGGCGTTCCTGAATGGAGTGCATGCCCAGAATACCAGACTGCGGTGCGTTCAGGATGGGGGTGGACAGCAAAGAGCCGTAAATACCGCCATTGGTAATGGAGAAGGTACCACCGGAAAGCTGATCCAGCTTAAGCGTGCCTTCACGCGCTGCCTTGCCAAAACCTGCAATGGTTTTTTCAATTTCGGCATAGCCCATTTTGTCGGCATCACGGATAACCGGCACCACCAGCCCATTTGGCCCGCCTACGGCAATGCCGAGGTTTACGAAATCACGGTAGATAACGTCATCACCGTCAATTTCTGCGTTAATGGCCGGGAATTCTTTCAGGGCTGCCACAACAGCGCGGGAGAAGATGGACATATAGCCCAGCTTGACACCGTGCTTTTTAACGAACGAGTCCTGATATTCGGCACGCAGCGCCATAGCGCCGGACATGTCGATTTCATTAAACGTTGTCAGCATGGCCGCCGTGTTCTGCGCTTCCTTCAGGCGGCGGGCAATGGTGCGGCGCAGGCGCGTCATTTTCACGCGTTCTTCACGCGGGTCATCATTACGTGGTGGCTTGGGGGCCGCGGCTGGTGTTGCTGCCTGCGGGTTAGCCAAAAAGCCCAACACATCACCCTTGGTAATACGGCCACCAAGGCCGGTGCCTGCAAGCTGCTGTGCGCTCAGGCCGTTTTCAGCCATCATCTTGCGGGCTGCTGGCAGAGCGGCACCGGCATCTACTGCTGGCGCAGGTGCGGCGGCCTTAGGTGCTGGCGCTGCTGCTTTTGCCGGAGCGGCCGCAGCTACGGGTTCTGCTTTCTTTTCCGGGGCGGCGGCTTTGGCGGCTGGTGCCGCACCGGCCTTACCGGGTTCCAGAGTGGTTAGCAGTGCGCCCACTTCTACTTCCTGATCTTCCTTGGCAGCCTGCGGGCCCAGAATACCAGCCTGTGGCGCAGAAACTTCTACGCTCACCTTATCTGTTTCCAGCTCAACAATCGGTTCATCTGCCTGCACCGCTTCGCCCGGCTGCTTCAGCCACTTGGCCACGGTTGCTGTGGTTACGCTTTCACCCAGTGTCGGCACCTTGATCTCGACAGACATCCTGTTCCCCATCTTTTCTTCAAATCCCCGGCGCCATTTTAATTTTTGGCAATGGCACCGGGGGTGCGCCCGTATTTGCGGGCCGTTTTCTTCAATTCAGCCTAATCCGGTTCAGCCAGACTTTTTCAGCCCCAATGCGCGTTCAACCAAGTCCGCCTGCTCTGCCGCATGAATACGGGCAAGGCCGGTGGCCGGGCTGGCTGCTGCTGCACGGCCCACATATTGCGGGCGGCCTGCCTTATGGCCTGCGGCAACAAGGGCTGCTTCAATCCGCCTGTCTGCAAAATGCCATGCACCGCCGTTTTCCGTTTCTTCCTGACACCAGACAATGTCTGCTTCAGGATAGCGCTTAAGTTCGGCGGCTAGGGCTGCTTCCGGGAAGGGGTAGAGTTGTTCCAGACGCAGGATGGCAACATCCTTAATGCCTTTTTCCCGGCGTTCGGCCAGCAGATCGTAATAGACCTTGCCAGAGCAGATCACCACGCGGCGCACCTTGTTATCGGCACCCAGATCATCAATTTCGCCAATAACGGGTTTGAAGCGTGTGCCCGGGCCAAAATCTGCCAGTGCGGAAACGGCAAGTTTGTGCCGCAGCAGAGATTTCGGCTCCATCAGGATCATCGGCTTGCGGTAATCCAGTTTGAGCTGGCGGCGCAGAGCATGGAAGTAGTTTGCTGGCGTGGTGATGTTGCAAACAAACATGTTATTTTCAGCGCAAAGCTGAAGATACCGTTCCAGACGGGCAGAAGAATGTTCCGGCCCCTGCCCTTCGTAACCATGCGGCAGCAGCATGACCAAACCGGACATACGCAGCCACTTGGTTTCCCCCGAAGCAATAAACTGATCGATAATTACCTGAGCACAGTTGGCAAAATCACCAAACTGGGCTTCCCACAGCACCAGCGTTTGCGGGTTGCGCACGGAATATCCGTATTCAAACCCAAGCACGCCGTATTCTGAAAGAAGCGAGTTCCAGATTTCGATTTGCGCCTGCTTGTCCTGAATGTGGTTGAGCGGCGTAAATGGTGTCTGGTTAACCTGATCCGTCCACACAGCATGACGCTGGCTGAACGTGCCACGCTGGCAATCCTCACCGGAAAGACGCACACGGTGGCCATCCAGCAGCAGGGAGCCAAAGCCCAGAGCCTCACCAGTTGCCCAGTCAAATCCTTCACCCGTGCTGAACATATTTGCCTTGGCCTTAAGCTGGCGGGCAATTTTGGAATTCAGGTTGAAGCCTTCTGGCACTTTTGTAATGGCTTCGCCAATCTTGCGCAGCGCATCCAGTGCAACACCTGTTTCAGGGAAGGCGCGTTCCGGATCATGCCCGGCAGCCACAAGGCCTTTCCAGCCGCCTTCCAGCCAGTCTGCCTTATTGACCTTATAAGACTGAGCAGCCTTGTAATCTTCATCCAGCTTGGCATGGAAGGCATCCCACTGGGCCTTCACTTCGTCATCCGTCACAACGCCTGCTTTTACAAGGCGTTTTGCATAAAGCGTGTGTGGCGTATCGTGCGCGGCAATGGCTTTGTACATCACCGGCTGCGTAAAGACGGGCTCATCCGTTTCGTTATGCCCGTGGCGGCGATAGCAGACGATATCCAGCACAATGTCGCTTGCAAAAGCCTGACGATAATCCGCAGCAAGGCGGGAGACGTAAATGACCGCCTCAGCATCATCACCATTTACATGCAGCACGGGGGCTTCAATGGATTTTGCAACATCGGTGCCGTAAACGCCCGAATGCCCACATTCCGGATTGGTGGTAAAGCCAATCTGGTTGTTCACCACCATATGGATGGTGCCGCCGGTGCGGTACCCCGGCAGTTGGGACATAGCAAAGGTTTCGTAAACAATGCCCTGCCCGGCAAACGCCGCATCACCGTGGATGATAACACCAAGGCTGGACAGGCGTTTTTCCGTATCGCCCGCATCATCCTGAATGGCGCGCACCTTACCGCACACAACCGGATCAACCGCTTCCAGATGGGAAGGGTTGGGCTGGAGGGAGATATGCACCGCCTTGCCTGCTACATCCACATCTGTAGAGGAGCCAAGGTGGTATTTAACGTCCCCCGAACCTTCAACATTGTCTGGTTTAAAAGAACCGCCAGCAAATTCGTTAAAGATAGCCACGTAAGGCTTGCGCACTACATTCACCAGCGTGTTCAAACGCCCACGATGCGCCATGCCGATAGCAACAGAGGTGACCCCCTGGCTGGCGCAGGAATCAATAATGGCGTGCAGGGATGGAATAGAGATTTCTCCCCCTTCCAAACCAAAACGCTTCGCACCCACGTAGCGTTTCTGGCAGAAGGCTTCAAACCCTTCGGCTTCGGTCAGGTTGGCTAGGATAACCTTCTGCTCTTCCACCGTTACGCGGGCGCGCCAGTTATCACCTTCCAACCGTTTGCGCAGCCATTCGCGCTGTTCGTGGTTACGGGCATACATGTATTCCGCGCCAATGCTTTCGCAATACACAGAACGCAGCGCCGCAATAACCTCGGAAACCTTGGCCGTGTTCTTGCCCTTGAGCAACGGATCAAGCAGTGATCCAATAAACACTTCGCGGTTTAGGTCTTTTTCCCCAAAACCGTAGGATGCGGGGTCCAGCTCCTCGGTTTTATGCGGCACCTTCAGGCCCAGCGGATCAAGCGAGGCTTCCTTATGGCCGTATTCACGATACGCACGGATCAGCCGGGCAATGGCCAGGCTATCCTGCGCGGCCAACCCACCAGCCGGGCCACCTTTTCCTTTTGGAGCGGGTGCGGGTTCATCCCCCGTGATAATGGAAGGGCGTGGCGCCCAAGAGGCTCCAACGGCATCCTTCAGCACTGCGGCTTCATCATCGCCCAGCGAGCTGAACAGAATATCGAAGGACGGATCTACACTTTTAGGATCCTTCGCCCACTGGGCATACAGATCCGCAAGGTAAGCGATATTGGCACCGTTAAGAGCGGTTGCCAGTACGTCCGAAACCGCCATCTCACATTCCTCCTTGCCGCGGGGCACATGCGCGCCGTTGGCCAGATATTGCGTTGTTCTCCACCGTAAACCGGACCATTTTTTCTTCACTCCGCCCCATAGCGCGGAGCGTCCCCTGTGTCCTTTTTGCCGGAAAGCCATCCCGCTTCCGGCTTGTTCTGCATCAAAGAGCTAGACCGCGTATGTGGCGGGAACAAGGGCGTGGGATGTCACGCTCTAGAGAGGCTATGAGCCTGTTGCGCAGCCTGCGCCCCATGCTCCAGCCAGCTTTCACTTCCCATCTCAGCGAGACGTGATGCCGTGCGGGCAAACGCATCTGCACCATCCCCATCTGTAAACAGCTGATCGGGCTGGGCATCAGCCGAGGCAAACAGCAGATTTCCGTTGTCGTACAAGGCATCTATGAGCGTGATGAAGCGCCGGGCAAGGTTGGCATCATCCTGCCCCATGCACGGAATGTTATCGACAATCACCACCGGAAAACGCTTGGCCAGCGCCAGATAATCATTCGGCCCACGCGGTTTGCCACACAAAGAGTTGAAATCAAACCGGCACACCGGGCCTGCCGCCATATCCACCTCAAACACGCGCCCACTGAACTTTAGGTCCACCGGGCCGGGCTTTTCATCCGCTGCATAGCGGGCAAAAATTCTGTCCAGCCTGCTTTTGGCCTGAGAATCCGCAGGCACAAGCCATGTTTCACGGTCTTGCTCGCGCCCACGGCGATAATCACGCTGCGAATCCAGCTCAATCGTGTCCAGTTCGCGCTGGATAATGGCAATAAACGGTTTAAACGCATCTGCGCCGGGGCGGTTCTGGAACAACTGCGAAGGATCTGTGTTGGAGGTGGCAACAATAACCACCCCATTGGCAAACAGGGCCTCAAACAGCCGCCCCAAGATCATGGCGTCGGCAATGTCATTCACCTGAAACTCATCAAAGCACAGAAGCTGCGCCTTGCTGGCGATGGTTTTGGCCAAAGGCGGAATAGGATCTGCCATATTGGGGTTGGCGGCTTTAAGATCATGCAGATCACGGTGCACATCCTGCATGAAGCGCAAAAAGTGGATGCGTTCCTTTTTTTGCACGGGTGCGCAGGCGTAAAACAAATCCATCACCATGGTTTTGCCGCGCCCCACACGGCCCACAATATACAGCCCACGCGGGCGCGCCGGGCGGGTGGCAAATGTATCTGCCTGCGGGCGCAGCCTGCGGGCCAGCCCAGCCAAAAGCCCCTTGGCCCTGCCTTCTATCCCTTCCACAGGGGGCGGCGCAGCCGTGGCGGGCATGGAAGCAAGCTCCTGCCACAAGGTGTTCAGCCGCGTTACAACCCGCAGCTGGTCCGGATCACTCTTCAGTTCCCCTGCGGCAATACGCTGCTGGTAAACTGCCAATGGCCCCAGCCGTATTGCGGCCGATGCCCCGTTCATGTCTGTCTGTGTCATAATCCTGCCCGATAACGGCTCCACCGCACTTTCCGCAAGCGTACAAGCCTCTCCTAACCGTGTCGTGACAAAAAGCGCCACATCTGATGCAGTTGTGATCGGTTTAGACCACATAATTCAGAGAGGCGATCATGACAGACTGGAATGCTTACCGTGCAAACATGGCACAGAATGTCAAAACGCTGGCGTCCCTAACACCCAATACTCTTAAAGGGCTGCAAACGCTGGAAACACCCCTACCAGAAAAAAAGCATCTGGATGACAAAACGCGTGAACTGATTGCGCTGGCCGTAGCCGTTACCACCCGGTGCGATGGCTGTATTGCCGTGCATTCCGCCGCCGCCAAAAAAGCTGGCGCAACCAAGGAAGAAATAGCCGAAGCCCTTGGCGTGGCCGTGGCGCTGAATGCAGGGGCCGCCCTTGTTTATTCCAGCCGCGTGATGGAAGCGTTTGAAGATACGCCAGAATAAGCCCCTTTTGCTTATTCTGAAGGTGCTAGTGGCAGAACAGGCATACCGTGGCCGCCGGGCTTTAACACCCAAGGGCGTTGCCCACGCCATGCACGGTCTGTTCTGACCACATTGCTGCTTTTATGCAAAAATATTGCTTCTGCCCCGTTTTCCCACGCTGAAAACCGATCCAGCCTTATCGGCGCATTCAGGCAGGAAGCACGTAAGGGTGCCACGCTGATAACCACATCCGCACCCGTACATATATCGATAGGCAGCAGTAAACGCCCATCCGAGGCATCCTGCCTGCGCACCACAACATCCTGCCCATGCAGCAACGCCACGCAGGTGTCTGGCGTGTTTTCTGCCCCGCATGTAAGGGCACCATCGGGCGTTTCTCCCTCCGGTGGAAGCATGTCTATGGGTTGAGCAAAATATTGGCCCCATGCCTGCATAACAGGCCGCACTGCGCGGGATTGGCCCATAACATATATTTTGCCAGACTCTCGTACCCCTACCAGCCCACCATCCGGGCTGATAATTACATCTGGCTGCACTAAAAGCCACGGGCTTGCCATACCCAGCACCAAACCAGCGCACCCAGCCCAACGCCAGCGCTGCCGCCACAAACATATCCAGCACAGGCCCAACATAACGGCCAAAAGCCCCCACCCCGGCATGTGCGGCACAACCACACGTGCGGCAGGCCAATGCGCCACCATATGCGCCAGCCATATAACGGGGCGGATACCCACACCCATCAGCCATAAAAAGGGGGCATCCATGTGGAGGGGCATAAACGCGAGAGCAATTAAGCCAAGCGGCATAATCCACACAGCCATCAGCGGCACAGCCACCATATTGGCCACCACAAAAAATGGCTGAACAACGCCAAAATGCGCCATAGCCACGGGCAAGGTGGCACATCCTGCCAGCACACTGGTCAATGCCAAAACGGCACTATGCCACGCCAGCCAGTGCCCAAGCCCCGTTGTGCTGGCCCGCCAGCGCGTAAGCTTTGGCTGCAACACCTCATACCCAGCTACCAGCGCCATCACTGCCGCCATAGACATCTGAAAGGCAACACCCATCACCACCTGCGGCATCCAGAGCACCAGCACACAGGCCGCCACAGCCAAGCCGCGCATGGAAACAACGCGCCGCCCCGCCGCAATGCCCATTACGGCAACTGCAGCCATTAGCAGGCTGCGCTGGGCAGGCAGATGCGCCCCTGTTAGCAGCACGTAAACCAGCCCCACACCCCACGCGCAAAAGGCGGCCAATGCCTTGCAGGGCCAGCGCAAGGCCGTGTATTCCGTAGTGGCCAAAAGCAGACGGCTAGCGGCCATAACAAGGCCCATCACAATACCCAGATGCAGCCCTGCAACAGCCAAAAGATGCGCCAAGCCAGAGGCTGCAAAATCTTCCCGCAACTGTTTTTCTACAGTTTCGGAAGCTCCCACCAACACGGTGGCAGCCACACCACCTTCCGGGCCGGGTAGAATGGTATGGATGCGGGCATTTATGCGTTCACGCAGGTTTTCAAACCACAATTGCAGCTTATGGCCTTGTGCCGGCGCAACAAGCTGCACAAACCCCAAAGCCCGGCCACTTCCCGCCTGATTGGCAAACCATGCCTCAAACTGCCTATCCCGCGCGCCGGGCAGTACTGGAAATGGAGGGGGCTGCAAAAGAGCCTTAACCCGAAGGTGATCTCCCGCCCGTAGCGCAGCCGGATCATTGGGTTGGAGATACACAGAAAGCACGCGCCGCAGCGGCGGCATGCCATCATCCAACGCATTGTAAAAAACGGCCTGCGCCAGATCTACTCTGCGCTGGAACGGGGCATCCGTGCCATCTTCTGGCGGCAACAGGGCAATAGCCTGCACTGTGCCCGATATTTCTGTGGCAAATCGGGGTAAATCGGGCATAGGCGTATGCCTGTGCGTGCCACCCCACGCCGCGGCAAACCCAATAGCCACAGTTATGCACCCGCCCCAGAGCAGACGCCCCCAAAGCGAATAACGCATGCGCCATGCCGCAATACTGGCCAGCACAGCCACGCCACACGGCAGCACAAACCCCACCGGCAGGTTGGGTTCTGTGTGCAACAGGCCAAAATACAGCACCGCGCCCAGCGCCAAGCCCACCGGTGCCCACAACACCAGCCGCCTTTGTTCCTGAACAAGCAAAGAATGCAGGTGTAACATCAGGCGTGGCATATGGCTCCTTGCGCTTGCGCATGGTATGGAACCACCCCATGACCACCATCCGTACACGCTTCGCTCCGAGTCCTACAGGCCTGCTGCATATTGGCAACGCCCGCGCAGCCCTGTTCAATTTCCTCTTTGCCCGTCATCACGGCGGCGAGTTCCTCCTGCGTATTGAGGATACCGACCGTGAGCGTTCCACCCAACAGGCTGTAGACGTTATTTTTGACGGTCTGGCCTGGATGGGGATTGAACCGGATGAAGAACCCGTCTTCCAGTCCTCGCGTGAGGCACGGCACCGGGAAGTTGCCCTTGAGCTGCTGGAAAAGGGCCTCGCCTATAAATGCTATTGCACGCCAGAAGAGCTGCACCAGATGCGTGAGGATGCCAAGGCTAAAGGCCTGCCCCCACGCTATAACGGCATGTGGCGGGATCGGGACCCGTCCGAGGCTCCGGCTGGCGCACCTTTTGCCGTGCGTATTAAAGCCCCGCGTGAAGGGGAAGCCACAATCAATGACCTTGTGCAGGGTGAAGTGCGCGTTGCCAATGCCGAACTGGATGACATGATCATCCTGCGGTCCGATGGCACCCCCACCTATCAGCACGCCGTTGTGGTGGATGACCACGATATGGCCATTACCCACGTTATCCGTGGTGATGACCACTTAACCAACACCTTCCGCCAAGCCATGATCTACCGCGCCATGGGGTGGGATCTGCCACGCTTTGGGCATTTGCCGCTTATTCATGGCCCGGATGGCGCCAAGCTTTCTAAACGCCACGGCGCACAGTCTGTGGTGGAATTCCGTGAAATGGGCTACCTGCCCGAAGCCCTGTGCAACTACCTGCTGCGTCTGGGCTGGGGGCATGGGGATGCAGAAATCCTCTCACGAGAAGAGCAGATCAAGCTGTTTGATATTGATGGCGTGGGCCGCTCTCCTTCCCGCATGGATTACGCCAAGCTGCTGCACATCAACGCCGTATGGCTGCGGCAGGCGGATGATGAACGCCTGACCAACGATGTGATGGAACGCTTTAAAAAGATGGACGGCGTAAGTGTGGATGAAACCACCCGCGCCCGCGTGGCAGCCCTGATGCCGGGGTTGAAGGAACGCGCACGCACGCTGGTTGAACTGGCAGAAAGCGCGGCTTTCCTTGGCCGTCAGGTGCCGCTGGCATTCAATGACAAAGCACAAAAGCTGCTCACGCCAGAAGCCCGCACCATGCTGGGTGAACTGGCGCGTGATTTGGCCGCCGTGCCAGATTTTACGCCAGAAGCCATTGATACCACCCTGCGCAACTTTGCTGAAAAGCATGAACTCAAGCTGGGTAAAGTAGCGCAGCCTGTGCGTGCCGCCGTTACAGGCTCCAACACGTCCCCCGGCATTGATGCCACCCTGCAAGCACTGGGCAAGGATGAAACCCTCGCCCGTTTGGGAGCCGTTCTGCATGGCTAGCTTTCCCGGCCGCCACACCCGGCATCTGCTCGGGCTGGAAGGCATGACGCCCGACCAGATTGAGCCTTTGCTGGATCTGGCCGAAAGCTATGCCCTGCTCAACCGCTCCCGCAAGGTGCCGCGTGATGTGCTGCGGGGGCGCACCCTTATCAACCTGTTCTTTGAGGACAGCACGCGCACCCGCACATCTTTTGAGTTGGCGGGCAAGCGTTTGGGGGCGGACGTTATCAATATGTCCGTTGCCCAATCCTCGGTGAACAAGGGTGAAACCCTGCTGGATACGGCCGCCACGCTTAACGCCATGCGGACAGACCTGCTGGTGGTGCGCCACGCTCAATCCGGCGCACCGGCCCTGCTGGCGCAAAAGGTGGAAGCCAGCGTGGTAAACGCCGGTGACGGCATGCACGAACACCCCACACAGGCCCTGCTGGATGCGCTCACAATTCGCCGCCACTTGGGCACATTAGGTGGGCTAAAGGTAGCTATTTGTGGGGATGTAGCCCATTCCCGCGTGGCTCGCTCCAACATCTTCTTGCTTACTGGCATGGGCAGCACGGTGCGGCTTGTTGGGCCGCCCACACTGGTACCCGGCGCCATGAAGCAACGCGGGGTGGATATCTTCCACAACATGGAAGAAGGCCTGCAAGATGTGGATGTGGTGATGATGCTGCGTTTGCAGCGTGAGCGCATGTCCTCTGGCCTTATCCCCAGCGCGCGTGAATATTTCCGCTTTTTCGGGCTGGATCAGCGCCGGTTGCAGTTGGCCCGCAAGAATGCGCTGGTCATGCACCCCGGCCCCATGAACCGCGGCGTGGAAATAGACAGTCTTGTCGCTGATTCTGACCAGAGCGTGATTCAGGAACAGGTTGAAATGGGCGTTGCCGTGCGCATGGCCGTTCTGGACCGTCTTACCCGCAGCAGGCCCGCCGCATGAATACCCTTTTATTTGAAAACGTCCGCCTGATAGACCCCGCATCCGGGTTGGACCAACCCGGCCGCCTGCTGGTGCGTGATGGCGTTATTGCTGGCACAGATAAAGCCGGAGCCGAAGGCACACCAGAAGAAGCCACCATTATTGATGGCAAAAACGCTGTGCTGTGCCCCGGCCTTGTAGATATGCGCGTAGAAATTGGTGAACCGGGGTATGAATACCGTGAAACCGTTTCCTCCGCCGCGCGGGCCGCTTCCGCCGGGGGCATTACCACCCTTGCCGTGCTGCCCACCTGCAAACCAGCCATAGATAACCCGGCCCTTGTGCGTATGCTGCGCACCCGTGGGGAAGAAACCGGAGCCATCACCATTCTGCCTTACGGTGCCCTTACCAAAGGGTGCGAAGGCAAGGAACTGGCCGAAATTGGCCTGCTGCACGAAGCCGGAGCCGTGGCCTTTACAGATGGCGCACGCGCACTAGACCCCGCACGCTTGATGCGGCTGGCCCTTTCCTACGCCAGCGGCTTTGGGGCCATGATTGTGCAGCACCCTGAAGAACCCTCGCTGGCAGGTTCTGGCTGCGCCACCGCTGGGGCTTTGGCCACGCGGCTGGGGTTACCCGGCATTCCCGCAGCGGCAGAAGCCATTATGATTGCGCGGGATATGCGGCTGGCTGAACTTACGGGCGGGCGGCTGCATTTTGCCCATGTTTCTACCGGTGAAGGTGTGGCCCTTATCCGCCAAGCCAAGGAACGCGGGCTGAATGTAACCTGTGATACCGCGCCCCCGTATTTTGACCTGAACGAAAACACGATTGGTGATTTCCGCACCTACGCCAAGTTCTCTCCCCCATTGCGGAGCGAGGAAGACCGGCTGGCCATTTGCGCCGCGCTGGCAGATGGCACGATAGACGCCATTGGTTCAGACCACCTCCCGCGTGATGCGGATGACAAGCGCCTGCCTTTTGCGCAAGCGGCAACCGGCGGCACAGGTTTGGTAACGCTTCTGGGTGTTACGCTGGCACGGGTGCATGATGGCACGCTCACGCTGCCTCAGGCTCTTTCTCTGCTAACCCACCGCCCGGCACAGTTGCTGGGTGCAGAATGCGGCACGCTGGCCATTGGCGCTGCGGCTGATCTGTGCTTGTTCGACCCCGAACAAAGCTGGCTGGTGGAAGCTGGCAAACTGCCGGGCCGTGCGCAAAACACACCCTTTGATGGTCGCCCGCTGGAAGGCCGTGTGCTTGGCACATGGAAAGCTGGCCGCCGGGTTTATGAGGCAGGGCAGGCATAATGGACTCCTTGCCTCCCTATGCCTTAAAGCTTATCGCGGCCATGGCGTTCATGGGCTACACGCTGGGCAGCGTGCCCTTTGGGCTGCTCCTTACCAATCTGGCTGGTGCGGGAGATTTGCGCAAAATTGGTTCCGGCAATATCGGGGCCACCAATGTCTTGCGCACGGGCCGGAAGGATCTGGCAGCCGCAACGCTGCTGCTGGATGCCGCCAAAGGTTTTTTGGCAGTTGCCATTGCCTGGATTATGACGCCGCCTGATTTTTCAGACAACACCGTAACCGTGGCTGCACTGGCCGCTGTGGTGGGCCATTGCTACCCGGTTTTTCTGGGGTTTAAAGGCGGCAAGGGCGTTGCAACCGGGCTGGGCGCCATGCTGGCCCTTTCTCCGCTTACCGGGTTAGCTGGCTGCGCCACGTGGCTGGGTGTTGCCAAGCTGACACGCATTTCCTCTGCCGGTGCTTTAGCGGCCTTCATCATCATGCCGGTGGTGGTGCTTGCACTTTATGGTTTTTCCTTTCAGGCCTCCCCCAAGCCGTTGGCTGCTGTGCTGATCAGCGTGTTGGTGATTGCGCGGCATCATGAAAACATTGTCCGCATTTTTAGCGGGAAAGAGCCGCGAATTGGTGAGAAAAAGCCGTGATCCGCAACTTGGCTGCCTGATTTTTCGCATATGACATCTCTACCCGCCTGCCTACGTCTGGCCCGTACTGAACAGGTTGGCCCACGCACATGGCGGAAACTGGTAGATAAATACGGCTCTGCCGCAGCGGCGCTGGAAGCCCTGCCTTATCTGCCAGTGCGGGGGCGTAACCAGCCGGTTATGCCGCCTATGGATGTGGTGATGCGGGAGATAGATGCCACCTTGCAAATGGGTGGCTGTTTCCTCACACTTTTTGATACAGATTACCCTGCTTTTTTACGCCAGATTCCGGATGCGCCGCCTGTGCTGAGTGTGCTGGGCGATGTTGCGTGCCTTAGCCGTGCAGGAATCAGCATTGTGGGGGCACGCAATGCCTCTGCACAGGGCATGCGGCTGGCAGAAAGCCTTGCAACAGAACTGGTAGAAGCCGAGCTAAGCGTTATTTCCGGCTTGGCGCGCGGTATTGATAAAGCCGCCCACAAAGGGGCGCTCCATCGGCGGGGCTGCACCGTAGCCGCCATTGCCGGTGGGCTGGATTGCCCCTACCCACCAGAAAATGCCAGCCTTCAGGCAGAAATTGCCCAAAAAGGCGCAGTGGTGACGGAAGCCCCACTGGGCACGGCCCCTTTGGCACGCCACTTCCCGCGCCGTAACCGGCTTATTGCAGGCTTGGGCCTTGGCTGCGTGGTGGTGGAAGCCGCGCCCCATTCTGGCACACTCATTACCGCCCGCATGGTAGTAGATTATGGGCGGGAGTTATTTGCCGTTCCCGGATCACCGCTAGACCCGCGTTGCAGGGGCAGTAACAATCTTTTGCGTAATGGCGCTGTTTTAACAGAAAGCGTGGCAGATATTTTGCCGCATTTGCCGCCTGTTGCTCCTCAACCTGCTGGCTCTACACACCCCCTTCCCAGCGTTATCGCACCACGCCAGAAAAAATCTGCATCTACTGCGCAAACCGGCCTGCCTTTTGTTTCAGACCCTCCGGAGCCTGCATTTTTTGCTTCTCCCCAAAATGTGGATGAAAAAGAGCCAATTGCCTTAAAACCGCATTTTTCAGCGCCTTCCACCGCACAAGATGTGCGTGAAAACCTGCTTTCGCTCCTCTCCTTTACGCCCATAGCGGTTGACGATCTGATAAGGCGCTGCCAGTTCTCGGCTTCTGCCGTGCTTGTCGCGCTCACGGAACTTGAGCTTTCTGGCTGCGTCTCCACTTATTCTGGGGGCATGGTCGGTCTGGCGGATAATCAGGCAGAAACGGCAGGGTAAGTGCTGCTTGCAGGCAGGTCGGAGAGAGTATGACTGACGTTGTTGTGGTCGAATCGCCCGCAAAGGCAAAAACGATCAACAAATATCTGGGTGATGGCTACACGGTGCTGGCCTCCTTCGGGCATGTGCGCGATCTGCCACCCAAGGATGGCTCCGTGCTGCCGGATGAAGACTTCGCCATGAAGTGGCAGTCTGATGAACGGGGCATGAAGCAGGTTGCCGCCATTGCCAAGGCACTTAAAGGCGCCCACCGACTGTATCTGGCCACTGACCCGGACCGCGAGGGTGAAGCCATTTCGTGGCATGTGCGCGCTATGCTGGAAGAACGCAAAGCCCTGAAAGGGGTGGATGTTCAGCGCGTTACGTTTAACGAAATTACCAAATCCGCCATTCGGTACGCCATGGAGCACCCGCGGGATCTGGATTTCCCGCTGATTGAAGCCTATCTGGCCCGCCGGGCGCTGGATTATCTGGTGGGCTTTACGCTTTCCCCCGTGTTGTGGCGCAAACTGCCCGGCTCTCGCAGTGCGGGGCGTGTGCAATCTGTGGCGCTCCGCCTGATTTGTGAGCGCGAAGCCGAGATTGAGGTTTTTAAACCGCGGGAATACTGGAGCGTTATTGCATCGCTGCTTACCCCTGCGGGTGCCGCCTTTACCGCACGGCTAACGCATCTGAACGGCCAAAAGCTGGATCAGTTTGATCTGCACAACGCCGAACTGGCCGAAGCTGCCAAAAAAGCGGTGGAAGCTGAAAACCTTGCCGTAAAATCTATTGAACGCCGCAAGGTTCGCCGCAACCCGCAGCCGCCGTTCACCACCTCTACCTTGCAGCAGGAAGCCTCCCGCAAGTTGGGCATGAGCGCGCAAACCACCATGCGCACCGCCCAGCAGCTTTATGAAGGCATGGATCTGGGCGGTGAAACTGTAGGTTTGATCACCTATATGCGAACCGATGGCGTGACGATGGCGCAGGAAGCCGTTAATGCTATCCGCCAGCATATCGGCCAGAAAATTGGCACGGAATATGTGCCCGCCAAGCCGCGTATCTATACTTCCAAGGTCAAAAACGCGCAGGAAGCGCATGAGGCCGTGCGCCCCACAGATGTTTCCCGCACGCCCGACTCCGTTGCTCGGTTCCTGAACAACGATCAGCGCCGGTTGTACGAACTGGTGTGGAAGCGTGCAGTTGCCAGCCAGATGGAATCCGCATCTCTGGATCAGGTGGCGGTGGATATTGCTGGCCCCTCCGGCCAGACCGTGCTGCGCGCCAATGGCTCCATCATCACGTTTGAGGGCTTTCTCAAGCTCTACCGTGAAGGGCGCGATGATACGGAAAAAGCAGCGGATGATGATGCCCGTATGCTGCCCAGCATGCAGGAGAAAGACCCGCTCAAGCGCGAAAAAGTGGATGCCGAGCAGCACTTCACCCAACCGCCGCCGCGTTATTCCGAAGCATCGCTGGTCAAAAAGATGGAAGAGCTGGGCATTGGTCGCCCCTCTACCTATGCTTCCATCCTGACCGTATTGCAGGACCGCAGCTATGTGCGGCTTGAAAACCGCCGCTTTATTCCCGAAGCCCGTGGGCGTCTGGTTACGGCCTTCCTTGTCTCGTTCTTTGAGCGATATGTAGATACGGGCTTTACCGCCAGCCTTGAAGAACTGCTGGATGATATCTCCGGTGGCCGCGCGCAGTGGAAGCAGGTTCTGGCAGCGTTCTGGAACGATTTTTCCAAAGCCGTATCCGGCACCAAGGAACTAACCATTACCGATGTGCTCAACGCACTCGATAAGGACTTGGGGCCATTCTTCTTTCCCGATCGGGCTGATGGATCAGACCCGCGGGTTTGCCCCTCCTGCGGCACAGGCCGCCTTGGGCTTAAGCTCGGCCGTTATGGCGCATTTATTGGTTGCTCCAACTATCCGGAATGCCAGTACACCCGCCGCTTAACGGCGGATAGCGCCGAAGAAGGTGATGATGCCGCCCTTAAGGACGGTATGCGCCTTTTGGGCCAGAACCCGGAAACAGGTGAGGATATTACCGTGCGCCAAGGCCCGTGGGGCCTGTATGTGCAGCAGGGTGAACCCAACCCGGAAGACAAAAAAGCCAAGCCCAAGCGTGCTTCTCTGCCCAAAAACATCAATGGGGAAAGCATTACGCTGGATCAGGCCCTTGGCCTACTTTCCCTACCCCGCCTTGTTGGCGTTCACCCCGAAACGGGTGAGCCCATTCAGGCCGGGCTTGGGCGCTTTGGTCCGTTTGTAAAAATGGGCGCGGTATATGGCTCTCTGGACAAGGACGATGACGTTCTGACCATCGGCCTGAACCGCGCTGTGGATGCACTGGCCAAAAAGCTGGCCTCCATCCGCAATCTGGGCGTGCACCCCAAGGATGGTGAACCGGTTATGGTGCGCAAGGGCCGCTTTGGCCCATATGTACAGCATGGTCAGATAGTAGCCACCCTGCCGCGCGGCACAGATATGGATGCCGTAACGCTGGATGAGGCTGTGGCTCTGTTGGTAGACAAGGGCAAACCCCTAAAAGCCAAGGCTGGCGCCAAAAAGAAAGCCACCACCAAAACAACGGCCAAAAAGAAAACCGCAACCAAAAGCACAGCCAAGGCTGATGAAGACGGTGCGGAAAAAGCAGCACCCAAGAAAAAAGCACCCGCCAAAAAGAAGGCCACCACCACAACGCGCAAGAAAAAAGCCGAGACCGAGTAATCTGTCATGTTGGCAAGCCCGTATGTTTCTGCCCTGCCATCTGTGCAGGAGCTACGGGCTTTTCTTGAAAGCCGCGCCGGAGCCGCCACCGGGCTAACGGACATTCTGCGCAACTTCCAGCTTCCCGTGCGGCAAAAGGCCAGCATACGCGCTTTGCTGCACGATATGGCCGTTGCGGGGGATCTGCTTGATCTTGCTACCGGCACGCTCAAGGCTTCCATCGGCCTGCCAGATGTTGCCCGTATGCGGGTTTCCTATATTCGGGATGATGGCAACGCCGCTGGCTTTTTGGCCGATGATGCGCTCTCCCGCCCTGTTGTATTGCTAATAAAGCCGCCAGATACGCCGTATCTTTTCCCCGGCGATATTGTGCTTGTGCGCCTGCGCCCGGCAACGGGCACTCAAAAGCGCGAGGCGCGTGGCCTGCGGCTTCTTACCCGGCTTGATAACAACCTGCCCGTTACCCCCGCCAACACGCCAGAACCCTTGTTGCTGCCATGTGATGCACGGTTAAACCTGCCGCTTACACCAGAAGAAAGCGCAAACTCTCTCCCTCTCGCACCGCAGCAGATTGGGCTTGCAACGCCTCATGCTCTGCCTCATGGCGCTTATGCGGGGCGTGTGCACAGCGTTTTGGGCAAGGCGGATGATGCTGGCATGCCCTCACGCCTCAGCCTGCTTATCCATCATCCCCCCACTACATTTTCAGAACAGGCCGAGGCCGAAGCCCAGCAGATCGCACGCCAGAACGCTGCCTTACAGGGCGCACCTGCGCCGTCTGGTCGCACAGATTTACGCCACCTGCCGCTCATCACCATTGATGATGCCTCAGCGCATGATTTTGATGATGCACTCTGGGCCGAACAAACGGCTGAGGGTTTTCATCTTATTGTGGCCATTGCCGATGTGGCGCATTGGGTAAAGCCCGGCTCCGCGCTGGATATGGAAGCACAAGAACGCGGCAATTCCATTTATCTGCCAGACAGAGTGGTGCCCATGCTGCCACTGGCCCTTTCTGCGCAGGCTTGTTCCCTTTTGCCGGGGCAGGATCGGCTTTGCCTCTTTACTGATATCCACATCACCCCGGATGGGCATGTAGTTTCTGCTCATATTGGCCGTGGGATCATGCAAAGTGCAGCGCGGCTGACATATGAGGCCGTGCAGCAAGCCTTTGATACACAAGCACATCAGCCCACTTTGCCGCCCGAACACCCTGCGGCCCAGTTACCACCTGCGCTACTTCCCGCTTTGCGCAATGCGGGGGCCGCCATTCGGCGCGCAGCCCTCCAACGCGGTGTTATGGAACGAGAAGAAACAGGTTGGAACGTACAGTTTGATAGCAGCGGGCAACCCTGTGCCTTTGTGCCGCGTAACACTCAGGAAGCACATTATATGGTGGCGGCGTGCATGATTCTGGCTAATCAGATCGCAGCGGAAAAATTGCAAGCGCGGGCGCAGCCAGCACTTTTCCGTACCCATGCGCAGCCCAGCCCCGATAGCCCGCGCCCTATGGCACGCTATAGCACCTGCGCAGCATCACATTATGGCCTACGGCTTAAGCACTACACGCATTTTACCAGCCCTATCCGCCGCTATGCAGATCTGCTGGCACACCGCGCCTTAACCCATATAAACGACTCCTCTGCGCTGCCTAACATCCCCCTGCCAGCGCCAGATGTGGCTTTGGCATCACAGCTAAACTTTACAGAACGCCGGGCAGCTACCATCATGCAGGATAGTCTGAACCGGCTGGCTGCTCTCTTTCTTGCTCCGTTTATTGGCCAGAGAATGTCCGCCCATGTCATGACAGCAACACGGCATGGCTTGCGGGTGAGATTGACGAAAACCGGAACTCCGTCTTTCCTTGCATGGTCAGCTTTTCCGGATCGCACAGGGATGAATGACGACTCGCAGCACACCCATGCCTCGGCACATCACCCCCACGTGCAAAGTGGGGCTGTACTTTCAGTTACCTTGGCGGGCACCTGCCCAGCACGAGGTACGCTGATGCTGACTGATGCCGTATATGAGCACTGAAACCGCCATCTGGTTTGTGCGTGGTCTGCCGCGTGCCTTGCCGGGCATGGTGCTGGCTGTGTTGCTTTTTTGCCAGCCCGCCCCCCTGCATGCCCAAAGCAAATCCGATACACCGCTGCCAGACAGTGCTCCGGGCTCGGCCTCCGCAACACAGGCTGCTGCATCCGTAGCACCTGCGGCAGAACAACAACCTGCTGCTTCCACTACTGCGGCGCCAGACAAAGCACCTGTGCCGGATATGCTGATGGTTAAATCCGTTATCAGCACCGCCCTTCAGTTTTTACAGCCGCGCACGCTGGAAGCTCATAGCTATCGGGATTTCACACTTTGGGGGCTGGCCAGCCTTTCTGCGCTTGATCCTTCCCTGTCTTTCGATTCCCGCGGGGCCAATATCCAGCTTCTTTCTGGCCAAACCAGCCTGCTCTCCCGCCCTGCCCCTACAGATGGTTCAGCGGATGATTGGGCACAAATTGCCGTGGATTTTCTGGATACAGCCCGCGCCCATTCCCTTGCCGTGCGCACAACCAGCCGCGAAGAACTGGTGCAGGCGTTTTTTGATGAGCTGTTTAACCATCTAGACCCCTATTCCCGCTATATTGGCCCCACTTCCGCCACATCGGATCGGGCTGCGCGTGTGGGTGGAGAAGCAGATATTGGCGTTAGCCTGGGGCAAAGTGGCCGCTACCTTGTTGTATCCGCCATAAACGCCAACGGCCCAGCCTGGACAGCCGCCATAGATACGGGTGACAGGCTGCTTTCCGTCAACAACCGCTTAACAGCAGGCAAAACGCCCGAAACGGTTATGGAATGGCTGCGCGGAGAGGAAGATACCCCCGTTGTGCTGCGCCTGCTCACACCCGGCCAGCGCCGCGCCCGCACCGTAACCCTGCGCCGCGCCAAAACCCCGCCCGAAACCGTATTTGCTTTTGCCAGTGGCTCCATTGTGGTGCTACGCGTAACGGCCTTTTCCTCCGATACCGCAGAGGAAATGAGCCAGTATCTGGATCAGGCTGTGCAGGATACGCACTTAAAAGGCCTGATTATAGATTTGCGCGGCAACCGTGGCGGCGTGCTGCAACAGGCCGTAACCGCCGCGGCCCTGCTGCTTGATAGAGGTGTGGCCGCTGTAACCAGCGGGCGGGATTCTCAGGCAAACCACATCTGGGCCGTGCAGGGTGGAGACATGACAAACGGCCTGCCCATTGCCATTTTAGTAGATGGGCGCACCGCAAGTGCGGCAGAAATTCTGGCCGCAGCCTTGGCGGATCATCGCCGCGCGGTAGTGATTGGCAGCGCCACATTGGGCAAAGGGCTTGTGCAAACCGTGGCGCAACTGCCCGATGAAGGCGAGCTGTTTGTAACATGGAGCCGCGTTATAGCTCCGTTGCGGTGGCCGTTGCAGGGGCTTGGTGTCATGCCACAGGTTTGCACCAGCCTTGGCGCTGCTGATGTAGAAAAAAATCTGCATGATCTGGCAGAAGGGCAAGTGGCCAATCAGGCTGCCATTACGGCTTCTCGCAATGCGCGCTTTCCGATTCCCGTTTCCCAGATCATGTCTATCCGCAAAACCTGCCCCGCCGCATTGGGAACTGACCGGGATGTAAACGTGGCGCGGAGCGTGCTGGAGAATCCGCAGTGGTATAAAACGGCCATCAACGCCATTCCGGATGATGCCGTAACCGCCCCCCAGATTTCCGCAGCCCCTTAAAGCAGGATATATGACACCCCCACCCCGCCTTAAAACCGATATCATGGCCCGCGCCATACTCCGCCAAAGCGGGCAAGATGGCCGTTCCGCCATGCTTTTGCGCAAGGGAGACCCAGATGCAGGTGGCATTCTGGTGGTGTTGGCGGCGCGCAACGGTTCTGGCGTGGTTTTAAGCCAGACCCGTACACCAGAAGGTGAACCCGCATGGCTGCGTGCAACAGGTAATACGCCTGTTGATGCGGAACAGATTCAGAAGTTTATAGAACGTCAGGTTAAGTTTGACCCCGACTTATGGGTTCTGGAAATTGAATCGGACAGCTTCAGCCCTTCGTTTGAAGCAATACTGCTCTGATACAATTTGCTTAATTGTGGCTTATCGCACACGCCTGCGGCATTTATTACACATAAAACCCGTCTGTTTGTGTCAACTGGCCGTTCTACCTGTTGCACACTGGGCAACTTTACAGCAAAGAAGGCAAGCATGTGTGCCTTCGTACTATTAGATGCGATGCCGGACGTATCGCGCGACTACTGCCATAGCAGGGAGAAGACCATGAAGCCGCGCCAGAAATTGCTTGCGCAAACGCTGCTTTCTGCGCCGCTGGCCGCGGGGCTTCTGTTGTGTGCTGCCGTAACCGCAAAAGCCCAGCCTGTGCAGGGGCTTTATATCGCGGGTGAAGGTGGTGCTACCTTTAACCAGGATCAGCGCGTACGTACGTCCGCCCAGTTTCCTGATGGGCGAGACCGCTGGCGCACTGGTGCTGCGGGTATTGGCTCCATCGGTTGGGGCTTGGGCAACGGCTTTCGTGTAGAAGTTGAAGGTGATTACCGCAGCATGGGCTACCAGCGGTTTGTCACCAACACCTTCAACAGCCGTGCAGATGGCCGCCGCCAGACTTATGGCGTTATGGCCAATGCCCTGTTTGATCTGGATATCGGCAAGCCGTGGCTGTTTCCGTATTTTGGGGCCGGTATTGGCTATGGCTGGACCGCCATGCGCACATCCGTAACCGCACCGGGCAACCAGCTTGCAGAAAAAATGGGCGGCACGTTTGGCAATTTTGCCTATCAGGGCATTTTTGGCCTCGCCTTCCCCATTCCTTGGGTTGTCGGGCTTTCTGCCACAGCGGAATATCGGTTCTGGACAATGCTTGGCCCGCAGTCTCATGGCGCAACGTCATGGGGCACTATTGGCGGCACTATCAACAGCATCAACCAGACGCACCCGTATCAGTTCTCTAGCGGGCATCACGATACCAAAACCGATTTCAACCACACCCTCATGCTGGGGCTGCGGTATGAATTCAATCCGGCCCCACCCCCACCACCGCCAGCACCTATTGTGGCCGCACCGGCCCCGGCAGCTGCCCGCAGCTATCTGGTGTTCTTTGATTGGGATAAATCCGATCTTACAGACCGGGCACGTTCCATTGTTGGCGTAGCAGCGCAGGCAGCCGCCCATGTGGCGCTTACCCGCATTACGGTTTCTGGCTATACGGATAACTCCTCCGCCCATCCTGGCCAGAAAGCTGGTGAAGAATACAATATGCGGCTCTCGCTCCGCCGTGCAGAAGTGGTGAAAGCCGAACTGATGCGTGATGGCGTGCCGGGCACCACCATTGATATTCATGGATATGGTGAAACACATCCGCTGGTCACAACAGGCCCCAACACCAAGGAAGCCCAAAACCGGCGCGTGGAAATTATTTTCCGCTAAACGATCTGCTTCAGCTTTACAGCTTCAAAAAAAGCCCGTTGGCCATATGGCCGAACGGGCTTTTTTGTGGCTAACGGGCCAAATCTGACCGCTGAGAACCGACCTTACAGGCCGGTAAACAGAGGGGTGGACAGGTAGCGTTCAGCAAAGGAAGGCGCAATGGCTACAATGGTTTTACCTTTGTATTCATCCTGCCCAGCCAGTTGTAACGCTGCGTGCAAAGATGCCCCAGAGGAAATACCTACCGGAATACCATCCAAACGGGCGCAACGGCGCGCCGCCGCAATGGCCTCACGCTCTGAAACAGTGATGACACCATCCAGCAGCTTTGTGTTCAGCGTGGCGGGGCAAAAACCGGGGCCAATACCCTGAATACCGTGGGGGCCGGGTTCATCACCATTCAGAATCGCACTTTCCGCCGGTTCTACACCAAAAACCTGTAGAGTATTGCGGCGGGGCTTGAGGGCTTCTGCAATGCCGGTGGCCGTGCCGCCAGTGCCAACACCGGCCACAACCACATCCACCTTGCCTGCGGTATCTACCCAGATTTCCTCTGCCGTGGTGGCGGCATGTACTGCGGGGTTTGCCGGATTATCAAACTGATCTGGCATCCACGCATCTGGAGTTTCGTTCAGAATTTCATTTGCGCGGGCAATGGCCCCGGCCATACCCAAACGTGCAGGCGTAAGTTCTACCTGCGCATCCATCAGGCGCAGCATACGCCGCCGCTCAATAGAAGCCCCTTCTGGCATGGTCACAATCAGCCGATAGCCCCGTGCAGCAGCTACAAACGCCAGAGAAATGCCCGTATTGCCCGATGTGGGTTCTACCAGCAAAGTGCGGCCCGGTGTGATCAGGCCCTTGCGTTCAGCATCCAGCACCATGGCGGTGCCGATCCTGTCTTTTACAGAACCAAGCGGGTTAAAAAACTCCAGCTTCAGCAGCACGCGGGCTTTCAGCTCATCTTCCTGTGTCAGCCGTGGCAACGCAACAAGCGGCGTGCCCCCCACCAAATTAAGGACAGACTCGTAAACCCGCCCTCTGGGTGCGGCAAAGCCGTAATCCGCTTTTTCCTGCGTTGATGCTGCCATTAGAAGTTCTCCCATGTCTGTTTTACAATTCTCAGACCCATATAATACGAATTTATAGCGTAGATAAACCATATCTGTGCTGCTATACTGAACATAAGATCTGGAAATAAAACATCATCAACCATACCCCCAACCAGGACAGGGACTGTTTTGCATGATCCTCCGTCGTGATAGAGCCATGACCGCCGTTCTTATTATGCTGGATGTTGCGTTTCACGCCGGGCGTTCCGGCACGGTAAGTGCTGCTGATATTGCAGAACGCTCCGAACTGGCGCGGCGTGGCATAGAACCACTGCTTCAGGCTCTTTCTCGTTCTGGTTTACTGGAAAGCATTCGTGGCCCACGTGGGGGGTATCGGCTTGGCCGCCCCCGGCGCGACATTTCCTTGGTGGATATTATTGAAGCCGTGCTGAACACAGATACCGATGCCAATGATGGCCCGCAGGGTGCGCTCTTCCAGAAAGTTCTGGCCCCGTGTTGGGATAAATTTGATCAGAAACTCATCACACAGATGGGCAAAACCACGCTGGATGATCTGGTGAAACAGGCAGAATCCGCAGGGCTGAAGCGTCCATTGGCTGAGCCTATTACATTTTCCATTTAATTTTTATCCTGCCCATCTTGCTGCCGGGTTTTGCCCGGCACATCAGAGCATAAAAAAAACGGTGCTCCATTTCTGGAACACCGTTTTTTAATTCTATCACCCAAAAACTGGGCAGCGGGGCAGATTAACGCTTACGCGTAACAGCCTTACGCACCACTGCTTTCTTTTTAGGAGCTTCTGCCGCAGGTGCCGTTACAGCCGCGTGCGGGATAACCACGCCCGTTGCATCTACCTGCGCCGTCACTGTCAGGCGTGTGCGCTGCTGACCGGGGCCGGGAATAAGGATAACCGTAAACTTATCCTGCCCAGCATAGCCCAGTGTGGGGGTGTAGGTAACGTGCGTATCGCTATCCAGCGTGTACAGGAACGCCTTGCCGTGTTCTGGCGCAGGAGAAACCCCAAAGGATGCATACGCTTTGCCACCGGGCTGATCTACCAGCACTTCGCACAGACCATCATCAGACCGCACGGTCATGGTGGTGGAAAGTGAGCCATCAGCCTCTTTCTTGATAGGCGTTGTGCTGCACACGGCAGACTTTTTAAGGTACCCAAAGGGATTGGGGGACCCGATATGAATAGGGCCGCCCGTTGTTGCACAGCCGGCAAGCATCCCACCAGTTAGCGCCAAACCGGCAATTCCTCGTAAGCGCACTCGACAGCTCCGCTTCTGTTGTATCAATTAAACTTGCAATCTCTTCTGCACGCTTCGGGGCTGAATGGAAAGAGGCCCAAACCGGGCATCTGCCCCCTACCCACAAAGCATGATTCGCATCTGCCTTTAAAACATCCCGCAGCAGGAAGGAAGAGGCATACAGCACACGTTGGCAGCTTGTCGCATATCAACATCCACACAACTGCGCGAAAACATCTTTTAACCGCAAATATTCTGCTAAACAGAGCGGCTTATTTTTCCAACTTTTACGCCAAAATAACATGCTGGTTTATCCGCAAGCACCAAAGCAGGCAGACGGTATGAAAAAATACCAGTTTCTTTCTTGCGTGAATGCGGTATTCCCTTCCCAGCATCTGTCGGAGGTACTATGTCCTTTTCCCGTTTCCTTGCCGCGGGGGTTCTTGCCGCGGGCGTTCTGCACAGCTCGGCTTCCTTTGCCGCCAGCGAATGTGGCCACTCCCCTGCGCACGAAGCCTTTAACGTGCAGGGCCTAAAAAGCGAACTGATGGTTACCGCACTGTCTTGCGGTGCGCAGGACCGCTACAACGCATTCGTGGCCAAGTTTCGCACCACCCTCCTGCGGGAAGAAGAACGCCTGAACGGCTACTTCCGCACCACCTATGGCCGCCGTGCCCAGCAGGAGCATGATGATTACATCACGCAGCTGGCCAACGTGCAGTCTGAACGTGGCCTGCAGTCTGGCACCATTTTCTGCCAGCAGCGCCTTGCCATGTTTGATGAAGTGAATGCACTGGAAAGCGGGGAAGATCTTTCCAGCTACTCCGATGCCAAGGACGTTACGCAGCCTGCTTCCTTTGAAACATGCGCAGCGCCTTCTGCTTCCCGTTCTACGCACACCACTACGCGCCGCCGTACCACACGCCGCGCATAAAAAGCCCGCTGGTAAGGGGGCTTTGGCAAGGAAGCTGTGAAAAGCTTGCCGCCCCCTCACCACTACGCTTGACGAATCAGCGCCAACGCGGGACAGATTTCTCGCATGAGCGATCTGTTTTCCAATACCCCGCCAGCCCGCAAATCCTCCACCGGCAAATCCCGCGATACCAAGCCGGGAACGCAGGCAGACTCTGCACAGGCCTATGATGCCAGCGCCATTGAGGTTCTGGAGGGGCTGGAACCCGTACGCCGCCGCCCCGGCATGTATATTGGCGGTACGGATGAAAGTGCGCTGCACCATCTGGCAGCAGAAATTCTTGATAACGCCATGGATGAAGCCGTGGCGGGCCATGCCAACACCATTGATGTGCGGCTGGATACAGAAAACCGCCTGACCATTCGGGATAACGGGCGCGGTATTCCGGTGGACCCACACCCGCGCTTTCCCGATCGTTCTGCGCTGGAAGTTATTCTTACAACCCTGCATGCCGGGGGTAAGTTTTCTGGCAAGGCTTACGCTACATCTGGCGGTTTGCACGGGGTTGGTTCTTCCGTGGTGAATGCGCTTTCCACCCGCATGGAAGTGGAAATTGCGCGTGATCGCACCGTATGGAAACAGGTGTATGAACGCGGTAAACCCCTAACAAAGCTGGAAAAAGTAGGCGCAGCCCCCAACCGGCGTGGCACGCAAATCAGCTTTCAACCTGATTCTGAAATTTTTGGCACGCATGTCTTTGTGCCTGCCCGTCTTTACCGGCTCTGCCGCTCGAAGGCGTTTCTGTTCCGTGGTGTCACCATCCGCTGGTCGTGCGATCCTGCGCTGATCAAGACTGGGGATGAAACACCCGCAGAAGCCACCCTACACTTCCCCGGTGGGTTGGCAGACAGCCTTACGGATGAGCTTGGCCCCAAGGCCCCACTGCTTACCCCTCAGTGGGCTGGCGAGGCACCTCTGCCCCCAGCAGCAGACGGCACAGATAACGGCAAGGTGGAATGGGCCGTAGCGTTTTTAGAAAACGGTCCGGCCTCTCTGGTGTCTTACTGTAACACCATCCCCACCCCGCAAGGCGGCACACATGAAACCGGATTCCGCAACGCGCTGGTAAAAGGCCTGCGCGCGTGGGGAGACCAACGCTCCATCAAAAAAGCCTCCGCCATTACGGCAGAAGATGTGCTGGGCATGAGCGCAGGTCGGCTTTCCGTATTTATTCGTGATCCGCAGTTTCAGGGCCAGACCAAGGAAAAACTCACCTCATCCACCGCCAGCAAGCTGGTGGAAACGGCTTTGCGAGACAGGTTTGACCACTGGCTGGCGCAAAACCCGCCACAGGCCGATACGCTGCTGGGCTTTGCCATAGAACGGGCAGAAGAACGCCTGCGCCGTAAGGAGCAAAAAGAAACCCCGCGCAAAAGTGCAACACGCCGCCTACGCCTGCCCGGCAAGCTGACGGATTGCACCAAGGAATTTGCCCCGGATACAGAAATCTTTCTGGTGGAGGGCGACTCGGCTGGTGGTTCTGCCAAACAAGCCCGTAACCGTGAAACACAAGCCGTTTTGCCGTTGCGCGGTAAAATTCTAAACGTTGCCAGCGCCACGGCAGAAAAATTGCGCGGAAATCAGGAACTGCGCGATCTGATTGAAGCATTAGGCTGTGGGTCGGGCGATAGATTCGATCTTTCCAAACTGCGCTATGGCCGCGTGATTATCATGACCGATGCAGACGTGGATGGCGCGCACATTGCCTCGCTGCTCATGACATTCTTTTACCGTGAGCTGCCAGAGCTTATCCGCAACGGGCACCTGTATCTGGCCCAGCCCCCGCTTTACCGCCTGACACAAGGCGCGAAATCGGTTTACGCCATGGATGATGCAGACCGTGACCGCAAAATGAAAACCGAGTTCAAGGCGCGTGGCAAAATAGATGTGTCCCGCTTTAAAGGGCTGGGGGAAATGCCGCCGGGGGATCTCAAACAAACAACAATGGACCCCAAACGCCGCACGCTGCTGCGCGTGATCACCCCGCAGGAAGACAGGCTGACAACACGCCAGCGGGTAGAAAGCCTGATGGGCCGTAAGCCAGAACTGCGCTTTGCCTTTATTCAGGAACATGCAGGCACAGTGGATGATCTGCTAGATGTTTAACCCGCTCTCCTACGTGGTTGGCGGGCCGCGTGGCATGGGGCTTGCACATCTGCCTTTACATGGGCGTGCATGACAGCAGCCCCTTCTTCTGCCCCTGCCGCCCTGCCCCTTCGCACACGCCTGCTGGCTTTATCCCAACTGTTAACCAGCATGGTGTGCATCCAGTTTGGCTCTTCCCTCGCCAAATCCATTTTTCCGGTATTTGGCACGTCTGGCGTGGTGGGCCTGCGCGTTTGCCTGGCGGCATTTATGCTGGTGCCGTTTTTTAGAAGCTGGAGGTTTCTGTCCGTTCATGTTCTGCGGCTGGTTATCCCTTACGGGTTGGCCATGACAGGCATGAACCTCTGCTTCTATCTGGCGCTCCAACACATTCCACTGGGCACAACTGTTACATTGGAATTTATTGGCCCGCTTGTTGTGGCTTTTGTGGGCTCTCGCAAGCTGTCTGATATTGGCTGGATTCTACTTACCGTGTTGGGGCTGGCACTTGTGCTCAACCCATCTGCATCCACCAAAACCGATTTTGCAGGTGTGGGCTTTGCCCTTATGGCTGCGCTGTTCTGGGCGCTTTACATTCTGTTTGGGCAGCGTGTGGCTGGTAAGGTGCCGGGCGCACATGCCTGCGCACTGGGCATGGCATGCGGTGCCTGCGTTGTCTTTTTGCCCTGCTTTGTGCCTGCGCTGATTATCGGCTTTTCAGCCCCCGCCATGTTGGGGCTGGGCGTTTTGGTGGCGTTCTGTTCTTCCGCCCTGCCCTATTCTCTGGAAATGCTGGCCATGCAGAACTTGAAGGCCCGCGATATCGGCATTCTCAGCAGTCTGGAACCCGTATGCGCAACCGTGGCGGGGGCGGTTATCCTGCATGAAACGCCCTCTCCACTTCAGCTTTGCGGAATTTTGTGCGTGGTTGCAGCCTCGGCTGGCATTATTCTCAGCCCCGGCACACCCAAACAAAAGGCAGTTCCAGCACGAGATGTGCCAGAACTGCCCAACTAAAAAAAACCTTAGCGCGTTTTAAGCCCTATTAGCGGGCGGCTACATGCAAAACAGTATGGCCAGCGGCTGAAGCCACATTGGCGGCGCTACCATGAATGGCCTGCATGATCACGGGGTCAAACAACCGGGTAAAGCTGCCCGGATGCACACCCATCCACAATGTTACGATAGCCAATGGGGCCAGCACGGCAATTTCTGCGGCGGTTAGATCTCGCAGAAGGCTTACCGTGCCTTTTACGCCGCCGAACAGCACCCGCCGATACAGGGAGAGCATGTAAACCGCGCCCATAATCATGGTGCTACCTGCCAGCAGCGCCACCCAGAAGGAAACATGCACAGCGCCCATAAGCACCAGCAATTCCCCAACAAAGGACCCCGTGCCCGGCAGCCCTACATTGGCCATTGTAAACAACATGGCCAACAGCGCCAGCACCGGCATCTGGCGCGCAACACCGCCCAGCGCATCAATCTGCTGGGTTTCTGCCCGCCATGCCACCGCTGCCACGCAGAAGAAGAGCGCTGCAATCACCACCCCATGAGAGAGCATCTGAAAGATTGCGCCATCAATACCTTCTGCCGTGAGCGTAAACAGCCCCACAGCAATCATACCCATGTGGGAAAAGGAGGAATACGCAATCACGCGCTTCATGTCTGTTTGGGCAAAGGCCACAAAGGCTGCGTAAATAATAGCCACAACACCAAGAGCCAGCACATAAGGCGCAAACAGGCGCACTGCATCGGGGAACATCAGCACCCCAAAGCGCAACAGCCCGTAAGCACCAGTTTTGGAGAGCACGCCAGACAGCATGGCCGAAGCTGGCGTTGGGGCCTCGGAATACGCATCTGGCAGCCATGCATGCAGCGGAAACAGCGGCAGTTTGACACCAAAAGCCAGCAGAAAAGCCAGCAGCAACCACCCCTGCAAGGGCTGGGAAAAACCTGCGTGCATGAGGGCAGGAATATCCGTGGTGCCTGTTTGCAGCCACATGGTGATAAGCCCCACCAGCATGAACAGCGAGCCACCAAACGTAAACAGAAAGAACTGAAGCGAGGCCCAAACGCGCTTTGGCCCACCCCAAACGCCAATCATCAGGCTACCGGGAATAAGCGTTGCTTCGTAAAACACGTAAAACAGCAGCATATCCTGGGCAGAAAACAGGCCGAACAAGGCTGTTTCCAACGCCAGCATGGCAGCTACAAACTGCCGCCCCTGTGTTTGCACGCTACGCCAGCCTGCCCCCAGCGCCAATGGGGTTAAAAACGCTGTTAGCAGAATAAACACCAAGCTGATGCCATCCACCCCCGTATGGTAGGAAATACCGTAATCCCCCATCCAGCGCAGGCGTGTTTCAAATTGCAGGCCGGGCTGAGTGGGATCAAACTCCAGCCACATCAGCACGCTAAGGCCAAGGGTGATCAGGCTGCTCCACAGCCCAACCCACCGGGCTGTACTATCCTGCTGCTCTGGCCTGCCGGGGGCAAAAAATGCCACCAACGCCGCAACAAGAGGAAGATAGGTTATGAGCGAAAGCAGGATGGGCTGCACGGCATCACCACCATTCAGGTTACATGAAGATGCTGCAAACCTGCTCTTTTTTGCGGGCTGACACCAGCAGGTGGGCGTTCACGTTCAGCCGATCACACCACGCAGAACAGCCATATTCTTAACGGCGGCCAAACAACTTTTCGAGATCACCCTTGCTCAGCTTCAACCATGTCGGCCGCCCGTGTGAGCATGTGCCTGCGCGGGGTGTTTCTTCCATCTGGCGGAGTAGCGCGTTCATTTCCTCCACGCTCAACCTGCGCCCGGCCCGAATACTACCGTGGCAGGCCATGCGGGCAATGACGGCATCCAACCGCCCATCAAGCGCTGCCATTTCATCTGGCGCACCGTTTTCATCCGCTTCCAACTCATCTGCCAGATCACGCAGCAGGTTTACGGCATCGCTACTGCGCAACATGGCGGGCAAGGCTCTTACCAAAACGGAGTCGCCGCCAAAGGCTTCTATTTCCACACCCAGTTTTTCCAGCGTGGGCTGGCGTGCCAACAGCAGTTCCACTTGCACACGGGGCAGATCCACCACATCGGGCACCAGCAAACGCTGCGCCTGCACATGCCCGCTTAAAAACTGCGCCCGCAAACGCTCATGCGTCAGCCGCTCATGCGCTGCGTGCTGATCCACCAGCACCAAACTGCCATCTGCCGCTACGGCCAGAATATATGTGTCCAACACCTGCGCGATAGCTGCACCCAAGGGGTGATCTGCTGCTACGGATGCCGCAGAGGCCCCATCCATCACATACGCTGGCGCAGCTTGCCCGGTTGTTGGTGTGTTGACTGCTGGGGCATCCCACCCAGCGCCGGGGGGAGGCATGGCAACAGGCGGTAAAGTTCTGGCTGCCGGGGCATCACCAAACTGCAACCGGCCTTCTGCAAAACGCACACCTTCTGGCGCTGGGGCATGAAACGCGGGAGCAGGAACAGGCGGTGCGGCCCCTTTTTCTGGCGGATACCAAATGCGGGCTTGCCGTGGTGCAGAAGAAAGCACAGGCCGCACGCCCACACTGCCAGCCCCATGCTCTAACGCACGCTGAATGGTGCCAATAACCAAGGAGCGCACGCCAGCTTCATCCGCAAAGCGCAATTCTGTTTTGGCGGGATGCACGTTTACATCCACCCGATCGGGCGGCACCGTAAGCATAATTGCCACCACGGGGTGCCTGCCGGGTTCGATCACGCGCCTATAGGCTACGCGCACGGCGGTTTTAAGCACCGGGTCCACCACAGGGCGGCCATTCACCAGCATGAACTGCCCATTAGCCGTGGAACGGTGCACTGATGGCGGGCAGATAAACCCGCTTAGTGTCATGCCATCGCGTTCCCCAGAAATTTCCAGAAAACCATCGGCCTCGCTGGCATCCAGCAAGGCGGCAGAGCGGGCAGCCATATCCTGCGCGGGCAGATCAAACAGCACACGCTCATCCAACACAAAGCGAAAGGCCGTTTGCGGCACAGCCAAGGCCAGACGCCGCACCACGTTTTCAGCGTGTCGGCCTTCTACGCGCGCGCTTTTCAGAAATTTGCGGCGGGCAGGCGTGGCAAAAAACAGATCTTCCACCACCACGCTGGTACCCGGTGCTCCGGCTGCGGGTTCAACGGGGGAAACCTTGCCGCCTTCTACCCTAATCCGCCACGCACCGCTTTCTCCCTTTGGGCGGGAGGTGATGCACAGCCGCGCCGCCGCCCCGATGGAGGGCAGAGCCTCCCCCCGAAAGCCGAGCGTGCTGATATGCACCAATGTTTCATCACGCAGTTTGGATGTGCAGTGCCGATCTACCGCCAAAGCCAGATCATCGGCGGACATGCCCACACCATCATCTGTAACGATAATGCGGTCCACACCCCCGCCCGCCAGAGAAACCTCCAGCCTGCGGGCCCCTGCATCTATGGCGTTTTCAACCAGTTCCTTCACTGCTGCGGCGGGGCGTTCTATTACCTCACCCGCAGCAATGCGGTTGACAATAACCTCTGGCAGCCGCCGCACATGGGGCGGTGTTTCGGGCTGGTTTGTATCCATACCGGGTTCAGCAAACAGGCCGGACATGCGTCAGACCTTTCCGATCAGAACAGACCGGAGCCTTTGGGGTGCTGTGTAGGCGTAACACCTTTGGTGGGCGAATTGCCCAAGGCTGCATTGGTTTTCAGGCGGCGGTTTTCTCCATCGGCATCCACTACGCCCCCGGCCTTGCCACCTTTCCAGAACATCAGTTCCTGCACAAAGCCCGAACCGGCTTCACCCAGTTCTCCCCGGTCTGGCGCATCCGATGCCTCTGTGGCCTCGTTCACCAAAATGGTCTGGCCTTCACTGGTATCACCATTTGTGCCACGCAGCGCCACATCGGGGGAAAGTGTTTCCAGCGCCTGCAAGCGTTCACTTTCATCCTGCCGGCGATCATCACCCTTTGAGGGCTTTACCAGCTCATCTGATGGCGGCATGGAAAGCGGAGCACGGGTTGTAACCGTGTATTCATCCGGCAGGCTGCGTTCCAGCCCGAAAGCACGGGCGGCTTCGTTTCCTGAGCAGCCACTTAGCAAAAAGCAGCCGCCAAGAAGCAGCAGCGGAGAAATCAGTGTCGAAACACGGCGCGCCATCGTCTGCCTTCCACTCATCCTGAAAAAACACCCAGCCCTTTGGGGGTTACCCGGTTTTTACGTTGTCTTGTTGTTGCCCGCCTGCCAGAAAATTCTGCACCAGCAGCATACATACGGCGCATACTATAGCGGAATCTGCCACGTTGAATACATACCATGACCACCCAAAAGCGTGGGCATGCAGAAAATCCACCACGGCCCCATAGCGCACACGGTCCATAACATTGCCAATGGCCCCGCCTGTAATGGCCCCAACACACGCAGCGGTTAGTTTGCTGTGGGTGCGAAAAATCCATACCAGCAGGCAGCAGGCCACAGCCAGCGCAATGGCGGAAAACACAATCCGCCCTGCCCCGCCAAGGCCGCCAAACATGCCAAAAGTAACGGCGTGGTTCCATACCATAGTGAAGTTAAGGAACGGCAGCACTTTAACAGAACCCCGTGCGGGCAGATCCAGCCCGTACAGAATCCAGTATTTACTAAGCTGATCTGCTGAAAGAGTAAGCATCAGCATCAGCAGGCCAAGGCCTGCCGGACGCAGCATGAAGGTGCGAGAACTCACGCGCCCTCCTGCCCTGCGCGTGGGCCGCCCTGTTCTTCCACCACATCGGCGCAGCGCAGGCACAGGCCTGCGTAATCATCCCGCGTGCCGGTTTCTGGCAGAACCTTCCAGCAGCGCACGCACTTTTCACCGTCTGCAACCTGCACAACCGGGGCGCCATGCAGCGTGCCGCCTTCATCCCCTTCCACGTAAATGGAGGAAGACGTGGGGTCCACCACCACATCCACGTGGGAAACAATGGCCAGTTCGCTCCAGTTTACGCCAGCAAACAGTGCAGCTTCTTCCTCAGAAAACGTCAGTTCAACCTGCGCCTGAAGGGAAGAGCCAATGGTGCCTTCGCGCCGTGCACCTTCAATTTCCGTGGTGATGATACGCCGCACGGAACGGATACGCGCCCAGCGTTCATCCAATGCCGGGTCATTCCATTCTGCTGGCAGTTCAGGAAATGCCTGTTCATGCACGCTCTGGTCTGGCCCAAAGCGGGATGTCCATGCTTCTTCCGCCGTAAACACCAGCACGGGGGCCAACCATGTTGTTAAGCACCGGTGCAGGATATCCAGCACCGTGCGGGCTGCGCGGCGTGTGGGGTCGGAAGGCGCATCGCAATACAGCGCATCCTTACGGATATCAAAGTAGAAAGCAGACAGATCCGTGGTGCAGAACCCATGCAGGGCCGGATACACACCCACCCATTCATGCGTTTCCACCGCGCGCGCAATCAGGCCGCCCAGTTCTGTTAGGCGATGCAGCACCCAGCGTTCCAGTTCTGGCAGCTCAGCATAAGGCACGGCTTCTGCTTCTGTGTAGCCATCCAGCGCACCCAGCAGCCAACGCAACGTGTTGCGCAGACGGCGGTAGAGTTCACCCTGCTGTTTGAGAATTTCCTTGCCAATGCGCAAATCATCATTGGTATCGGAGTTTACCACCCACAGGCGCAGCACATCTGCGCCCAAGCTGTCATTCACATCCTGCGGGGCAATCACGTTGCCGAGGGATTTGGACATCTTGCGGCCCTGTTCATCCAGAACAAAACCGTTGGTAACAACTGCTTTGTAAGGTGAAACGCCGCGCGTGCCGACACTTTCCAGCAGGGAGGACTGGAACCAGCCACGATGCTGGTCTGAGCCTTCCAGATACAGATCGGCAGGAAAGTTCAATCCCGGTTGGCCCAGCACGAAGGCGTGGGTGGAGCCGCTTTCAAACCACACATCTACAATATCGAACACCTGATCGTAGTCATCCGGGTTCCGATCCGGGCCGAGGAAGCGTGCAGGTTCAGAGCTATACCATGCATCTGCCCCTTCTTCCTGAAAGGCCGCGACCACGCGCTGCATCACATCGGCATCACGCAGCACTTCGCCGGTGCGTTTTTCAACAAACACAGCAATAGGCACGCCCCATGCGCGCTGGCGGCTAATGCACCAATCTGGCCGGGTGCGGATCATGGATGTTAAACGGTTGCGCGCCTGTGCGGGCACAAAGGTAACGTCTTCCAGCGCCTTAAGGGCTTTTTCACGCAGCGAATCTTCACCATCCATGCGGATGAACCACTGCGGCGTGGCACGGTAGATAACCGGAGCGCGAGAACGCCATGAATGCGGGTAGGAATGCACAATTTCACCACGCCCCACCAAGCCAGCCGGGGCTGTGCCGTTGGCGTTGGCGTGTTCCATCACCGCTTCCAGCGTGGAGCACACAACATCGGCCGCCTTGAATACGTGCGTGCCTGCAAAGCCTGCCACCCACGGAGCGTATGTGCCATCGGCCTGCACAACTTCTGGCACTTCCACGCCGTACATACGGCAAAGCTGGAAGTCATCCTCACCATGAGAAGGCGCCATGTGCACAAGGCCAGTACCCGCCTCGGTAGTGACAAATTCACCCGGCAGCATGGGCACATCAAAATCATACCCGGCGCCACGCAGCGGATGGGCGCATACAGCCCCCTTCAGCGCGCTACCCGGTAGGGTGTAGAGAATATGGTGCGCGGTAACGTGGGCTTCCTGGCAGAAGGCCTCCACCAACGCTTCGGCCACCAGCACCTTTGCGCCGGGTTCAAGCAATGCGCCCTCACCCGTTTCATCCACCCGCAGCACCACGTAGGTAATTTCTGGCCCATACGCCAAAGCGCGGTTACCGGGGATGGTCCACGGTGTGGTGGTCCAGATCACAACAGACACATCCTCCAGCGCATGGGCTGGCGTGGGGTCTCTCACAACCGGAAAGGCCACCAGAATGGTAGTGGATGTGTGATCGTGATATTCAATTTCGGCTTCGGCCAGAGCGGTTTTTTCAACCGGGCTCCACATAACAGGGCGCAGGCCACGATACAGCCGCCCGTTAAGCAGGAACTTGCCAATTTCATTTACAATGGCTGCTTCGGATGAGAAATCCATGGTGGCGTAGCGGTTCTGCCATTCCGCCTGCACGCCAAGCCGCTGGAATTCCTGCATCTGGATATTCAGCCACTCACCCGCATAAGCTCGGCATTCAGCACGGAATTCCAGCACAGGCACGGAATCCTTGTCTTTCTTTGCCTTGCGGTATTTTTCTTCCACCTTCCATTCAATCGGAAGGCCGTGGCAATCCCACCCCGGCACATAGCGCACGCCATAACCAGACATGCGATGCGCGCGATTGATCACATCCTTGTTGATCTTGTTCATGGCATGGCCAATGTGCAGGTGGCCATTGGCGTATGGGGGGCCATCATGCAACGTAAAGACAGGCCGCCCTTCCGCCTGCTGTTTCAGCCGCGCATCCAGCCCGGTTTCCGCCCACTTTTTCAGCCACTGAGGTTCCTGCTTTGGCAGGCCCCCGCGCATGGGGAAAGAGGTACGGGGCAGGAACACCGTATCACGATACAGATCGGCGGGGGATTGGGTGTCCTGGTCGCTGCTGGATGTGGTCATGAGCGGGTGATGTCACTTCAGTTCGGGTTCATGGTCTGGCCCCGCATATGCTGGTCAAACCATCTTGCATTCAGGCTCTTATCAAAAAGGACAAGCGCAGGGTCAAGCATGAACGGCCACATTGCAGCCGCAAAATATATTCTGCCCCATCTGCCCGCGCTTTTATAGAGGGTTATATGCCTGCCAGTTCGGCGTTCAGAACCATGCGTGCCTGCTGCGCATCCTGCGCAATCTGGGCTTTGAGTTCATCCAGCCCGGCAAAGCGCTGTTCTGGCCGCAACATTTTGTGCAACGCCACAGAAAGCGTTTGGCCGTACAGATCACCGTCAAAGTCAAACAGGTTCACTTCTACGCGGCTTTCCTGCCCATCGTTAATGGTGGGCCTGCGGCCAATATTGGCCACGCCGGGGCGCGTATAGCCACCGGGCAGGCGCACCGTTACGGCGTAAACCCCACGTGCGGGCTCTAAATGCCGCCCAAGCGGAATGTTGGCTGTCGGGAAGCCCAGCAAACGCCCGCGCTTATCACCATGCTGCACTTGGCCACGAATAAACCACGGGCGGCCAAGCTCTTCCGTGGCGCGTTCGGGGTATCCTTCCTGCAACAGCCGCCGGATACGGGTGGAGGAATACGGCCCGGCGGCATCTGCCAATGCAGGCACGGATGTAAAGCCCATACCTAGCTCGCCCGTGCGTTCGGCCAAGAACGTGACATCGCCCCCACGGCGATACCCGAATGCAAAATCTGGCCCGCAAGCAACGTGGCGCAGGCACAGGGCATCGTGCAGCACGTCTTCTACAAACCGCTCCGCCGTCATGCGGGAAAATTCTTCATCAAACCCGATCTGGAATACATGCTGCACACCCAGCGCCTGTAGGGCGGCAAAGCGCTCATCCGGCAGGCTCAGGCGGAATGGTGGGTCCTGCGGGCGAAAGAGTTCTCGCGGATGGGGTTCAAACGTTACCACCGCCAAGGGCAGATCTGGCCGGGCAGCGTGGGTGGAATGAACCAGATGGGCGTGGCCCAGATGCACACCATCAAAATTGCCAAGCGCTGCCGCACAGCCGTGCGCTTCCGGCGGAATATCCCGCCAGTTTGTGTGCAACTGTGCTTTCAGCACTTTTATGCTCCTTCCGGCAGGCCGAACATCTGCCCCGCCTGCGGCAGAGATTGCGCTACAGGGTGGGTGGTACCTGCCACCGTGCCATCTTCCGGGCGGGCAATCTGGCATACACGCAAGCCGGCTTGGGCTGCTGCATCCAATTCTGCCACCACATCGGACAGAAACAGCACATCCTGCCCCTGCCAGCCACTTTGTTCCAGAATATGGCGATAACTTTGCGCGCTTTTCTTACCACCAACGCGCAGATCAAAAAACGCGCTGAAAAGCGAGGTCAGGTTCCCCTGCTCGGTATAGCCATAAATCAGTTTCTGCGCGGCTTCGGAGCCAGAGGAATACACTGCCAGCGTAAGGCCTGCGGCTTTCCATGCCTTTAAGGTAGGCTCAACATCCGGGTAAAGCTGGGCTTCCAGCTCCCCTTTTTCATAACCCTGCTGCCAGCACAGGCCTTGCAGGCTTTTAAGCGGGGCAACTTTGGCATCTTGCGCCATCCAGCGTTCAAGCTGCTCTAGCGGGGGCACGCCGGGGGCTTCTTGGGCAATCTGTGCCAATGCTTCCTGCACCACTGGATTTTCGTGCTGTTCCAGCAATGCGGGCAGGTGTTTGCGCGCATAGGGAAACAACACTTTATGCACAAAAGCCACTGGCAGGGTGGTGCCTTCAATATCCAGCAGCACCACGCGCGGAGGAATCCGGGTATCGGCCATTATGCCCTCAATCAGTTTTCGTAAGATGGAAACTGCCGGGCAATATCGGTGCCTGTATAGCGGGCTACCCAGCCTTCCTTGTGTGTGAAAATACGCAGCGTGACCATATCTGGTTCTGGCCCGGCATCAAACCAGTGCTTTGTGCCTTCAGGCACAGAAATCAGATCGGTTTGCGTGCATTCCACATCGTAAACATAGCCAGCAATGTGCAAGATGAAGTGCCCGCTGCCATGCACAAAAAAGCGGATTTCATCTTCACTATGCGTATGTTCGGACAAGAACTTGTCCCGCAAGGCCTCTCGGTTGGGCGTAGAAGGGCTAACCCGCAGCACATCGGCAGAGCCTGCGCCGGTTTCACCCATCAGCTTGTCCAGAAAGGGGCCATACACATCCAGCACGGCCTGTTCGTCCGCATCCCTTGGGGGAATTTGCGGGCCTTCCCAACGCTCAAACCGCACACCTAGCGGGGCCAGAACGCGCGCCATTTCTGCCGGGTCCTGCGTTTGCAGCACGGGGTTTTCGGGGGTGGTGTCTTTGTAAACTGTCAGGGAACTCATACGTGCAGTTTCCTTCGCTCAAGCGCGCAGGCCAGCAGGAACTCCAGCCCCTCCAACCGCGCAAGGGCGGTGGGCATATCCTTGCCCCACACATACACACCGTGGCCTCGGATAATGTAGCCCGCAGGCATACCCGTGCCAAAAAACGGCTCCACAACTTCCGCCAGCCGCGCAATGTCCTGATCGTTCTCAAACAAAGGCACCTGCACGGATGTTTCGTGCGTGGTCTGCCCTTCAAACACTTTCAGAACTTCGTAGTCCGCCAGTGTAAGTGCGGCTGTTTCTTCCTCCATAGACAGAACAGTGGAGGCCACGGAATGCCCGTGCAGCACTGCGCCTACATGGGGGAAATGGCGGTAAATCTGGCAATGCAGCAGCGTTTCCGCACTGGGCCGATTTTCCGGGCTATGCGGTTTGCCCTGCATATCCACAGTAATTACGTCTGCTGCTTGCAAAAAGCCTTTGTGGCAACCTGAGCGCGTAATGGCTATGCGGCCATCCGCCAGCCTGCGGCTGATATTACCTGCCGTTGCAGGCACCCACCCGCGCTGATCCATACGCTGTCCGGCAAACAGAATATCCTGCACGGCACGGGCAAAATCCGTAACGGTTTGATCCATGGCGTTATCTGCCCGTCTTAAACTGCCAGCGCCTTACGGCTGGGCAGATTTATCCGCTGGCGCAGCCGTGCGCTGCTCCACTGTGGAAGATGCAGGAGGCGGGGCAATATGCCCGTTGCCGGGGCGTGCCGTGCCATCATCCATCGGTTCATCATCCGCCATGTGCTTCTTGAAGGATTTGATGCCCTTGGCCATATCACCCATCAGCGAGCTGATCTTGCCGCCACCACCAAAAACAACAAGCACAACTACAAGCACGATCAGCCAGTGCCAGATACTCAAGCTACCCATCAAACCAGTCCCCTACACTTGCATTACGCGCCCAAAATGAGCGTGTGCTGCACATCCTTAGTTTGTACATGATGGCGGAAACACTTTCTTGCAAGTTTTTCCTTACGCGGTCTACCCGCCTATTGGGTGCTAACTGCCACCCGTGCCCGTTGGTTCAATAAAGCCATAAACCGGATAAACCGTTTTGCCCATGGCATGAATGGGGCTCCACCACACGCGCACACGTGTCCAATTATTATTAGGGGAAACATCAACCACAGGGGCGTGGTGCGTGACTTGCCCCGGCTCCCAATTAGCGTGGTCTACCAACACCATGCGTGAATTCCGCACTTGTTTCACAACAGAAACATGGCCTGATGGCAGCCTGCCGGTGGAGCGAAACACCAGAACATCCCCTGCGCGGGGCGAGGACGTGCGGCTATATTGCCCCTGTGCTTCTCCCCACCAACTTGCCGCAGCACCCCGCAGGTTTATGGCGGAATGCTCCCGCGCATAGGGGGCGCACTGCACAGATCCATTCCAACTTCCACGCCCACCCGTACAGGCAGCAAGTAATAAAGGCAGAATAAGAACAAGGCTACGCTTCACGATTCGGCCCTCAAACGTTGCATCCAGTCCTCCGCTTCTGTGGGAGACATATCCAAAACCTGTTCCGCCACATCCCGCGCATAGCCCGCGCGGGCCAGCACACCCAGCGCCTTGTGCCTGCGGGCAAGGGCTTGCTCACTCTCTACCTCATCATCCGCAACATAAGGCGTGGCAAATGGCCCCATCCTGCGCTTGCGGGCCAGAACCAGCGCCGCACATAACTCCCTTTGCGCAGGAGAAAACCCTTCCACCGCATCCTGCAAGGCGGCATCGCGCAGATCAGCTTCCACGCCGCGCGCGGCCAGATGCGCCTGCACCGCACGGCCAGATCGGCCAGACCGCACCAACCTGCGCGCGCGGGATGTGGCAAAACTGGCATCGTCCACAGCGCCAAGGCGCACCATTTCTTCTGATATTTCAGCCACTACGGGGCGCAGCGCCTGCACGGCTTCGGCCACTTCTTCCGTATCTGCCCCGGCTTTAAGGGCCTGTTTTTCCCACCGCGCAATGCGGCGCAAAAGCACTTGTTCCAACCCGTGGCGCGTAGTGCCAAACCGTGCCAGATGCGCCAACGCGGCCTCTCGCAACACGCGACGATCAAGCTGCGGAAACCCCGATGATGTGTGGGCAGATGAGGAAGAACCAGAATGCATCATCCCTCTTTCTTACCCACTCCTTGCGTGTAGGAAAATACGCAACGGGCCATGCCGCGCATGTTGCGTATGCAGAATTTTTTCACACAGAATATTTGACTTTAATCCGCACAAAAGGCCATGATACGCCCGCAATACGGGCCGCCCGCTCACCTTATATCAAGGCAGCGGGCGTTTTTCGTTCTGCATTCCACTTCTCACCTTGCAGGTTCAACAACCGCCAACACAAAGACCAGATTCCATGATTTCTGCCCTGATGCCGACATACAAGCGCGCTGATCTCGCCTTTGAGCGGGGAGAAGGCTCCTGGCTGCAAACGTCGGACGGGCGACGATTCCTGGACTTTGCTGCGGGTATTGCCACGTGCTCTATTGGCCACGCCCACCCCAAGATGGTGGAAGCCATTAGCACACAGGCCGCAAAGGTGATGCACGTTTCCAACCTGTTCCAGATTCCGCAGGCGGAAAAACTGGCCCGCAGGCTGGTGGAACATTCCTTTGCCGATAGCGTGTTCTTCTGCAATTCCGGCGCAGAAGCCAACGAAGGCATGGTGAAGATGGCGCGCCGCGCCCAGATGATGGCAGGCCACCCCGAACGCACAGATATTATCTGCATGGATGGGGCTTTTCATGGCCGCACGCTGGCTATGCTGTCCGCCACAGGCAACCCCAAATATCTGGAAGGCTTTGGTGAGCCTGTAAAAGGCTTTCTGCACGTTCCGTTTAACGATATCGAAGCCGTAAAAGCCGCCATTACCCCCAATACCGCAGCCGTGATGCTGGAGCCTATTCAGGGTGAAAGCGGTATCAAGGTGGCCAGCCCGGAATATCTGCAAGCCCTGCGCGCATTGTGCGATGAAACCGGCGTGCTGCTGGCGCTGGATGAAGTGCAGTGTGGCGTGGGCCGCACAGGCCGCCTGTTTGCGCATGAATGGGCAGGCATTAAGCCGGATATTATCAGCACAGCCAAAGGTTTGGGTGGGGGCTTTCCCATTGGGGCTATCCTTACCACAGAAACCATTGCCAAGGGCATGACACCGGGCACACATGGCACCACATTTGGCGGCAACCCGCTGGCCTGTGCGGCTGGCAACGCTGTGCTGGATGTTATTCTGGCCCCCGGCTTTTTGGATCAGGTTTGCACCCGTGCGGCCCTGCTGGATGAGCTGCTGGATAGCCTTGTAGCAGATGCGCCAGATATTTTTGCCCAGCGCCGTGGCCTTGGCCTGCTGATTGGCCTGCGCTGCGTGCCCGCAGTGGGCGATGTGCAGGGTGCCGCGCAGGATGCGGGCCTTTTGTGTGTTACGGCGGGCGATAACGTGCTGCGCCTTGTGCCACCGCTTACTGTTTCCGAAGAAGAATGCCGCAAAGCTGTGGCTCTGCTGGCACAGGCTGTCAGCACCATCAGAAAAAATCATAACAACAAAACAGTTCTGGAGCCAACAGCGTGAGCGCCGCCAATATGACCACTGCCCTGCCTTCTTCCTCTTTGGCTACGCCACGCCATTTTCTGGATCTGAAAGATCTGGATGCCGCCACATTGCGCCAGATTCTGGATGTCGCCGCCAGCATGAAGCGCATGCAACAGAACCGTCGGTTTCCGCTGCACCCACGCCAGCCGCTGGCCGGGCGGCAGTTGGGGCTTATCCTTTCCAAGCCTTCCACCCGCACGCGTGTTTCTTTCGAAGTGGGTATTCGCCAGCTTGGGGGCGATGCCGTGGTGCTCAGTCCGCAGGAAATGCAGATTGGCCGGGGTGAAAGCATTGCCGATACGGCCCGTGTGCTCTCCCGCTTTGTGGATGCCATTATGCTACGCACGGGCAACACAAAAACCATGCACGAACTGGCACAATGGAGCACGGTGCCTGTTATCAATGGTCTTACACCTCATTCTCACCCGGTGCAGATTCTCGCCGATATCATGACGTTTGAGGAACACCGCGGCCCTGTGCGTGGGCGCACCTTTGCGTGGACGGGGGATGGCAACAACGTGCTGGTTTCCCTTATTGAAGGGGCCGTGCGTTTTGGCTTTGCCCTGCGTGCCGCCACCCCCGCAGACATGAAGCCCCCGCAGGATGTGCTGGACTGGGCCCGTGCCGAAGGCGGTGATGTGGAATGGACGATAGACCCCAAAGCTGCCGTAAAAGGCGCAGATTGCGTGGTGACGGATACATGGATCAGCATGTCTGATTCACCCAAGGAAGCCGCCAGCCGCATGAGCAAGCTGGAACCCTACCGCGTAAATGCAGATTTAATGGCCCTTGCTGCGCCAGAAGCCCTGTTCATGCACTGCCTGCCTGCCCATATAGGAGAGGAAGTGACCAAGGACGTGTTTGAAGGCCCGCATTCTGTGGTGTTTGATGAGGCAGAAAACCGCCTTCATGCCCAGAAAGGCGTGCTGGCATGGACAATGGGCGGCACAAACTGGACCTCTTTCGGCAAGGAATAAGCACATGAGCGGCACAGACAGAACAGTTTCCATGACATCTACCGAAGATACACCCGCCACCCCCGGTTGGGTGGAAAGCAGTCTGGACGCTATTCTGGCTACGTTGCCGTTTCCGGCAGAAAAGCTGGCATCGTTCCGTAACTCTTATCTGGATTGTCTGGCTGGCTGTGGCCGCACGGAAGATCTGGATAGCGAGCACGATGCCTGCCGCAAGGGTTTGCTGCTTGCGCTCAAGGATGGCCTGAACATGGATTCAGAAACCGGCCGCGCCCTTGAACAGAAGCTGGAAAAGCTGGAACTGGATATTTCCGCAGGGGCGTAATCCCCCTGCTTTTCGCTTTTTCCTTTTTGTCCGCCTGAAAAGCACCATCCGAGTCCGCACGCATCAGGCGCATGTTCTTGATATTCCCGTATTCTTGATGGACTCAGGACAAACTTAAATTCCCATGGAAAAACCTGCTTTTCTTGACCGTGATCGCCCAGATGTGCCCGATTTGGTGGTGCCCGGTGGTGTAACACCTTTCTATCTGGCTGGTCGGCCCGTGCGTGGTCGGCTGGTGCGCTTGGGCGTGCTGGCGGATACGCTGCTCACACGGCATGATCACCCAGCCCCCGTTACCCGCCTTGCTGGCAAGGCGTTGGCACTGGTGGCGGCTTTGGCTTCGGCACTGAAGTTTCAGGGGTCTTTCTCGCTCCAGATGAAGGGCGATGGCCCTGTTTCCATGCTGGTGGCAGACTGCACCAACACTGGCGCCCTGCGCTTTTACGCCCGCACGGATGATGAAGCACTGGAAACCCTGCTGGCCGAAACACCCAAACCCACAGACCGTGAACTGCTGGGCGATGGTTATATGGCCCTTACGGTGGACCAAGGGCCAGAGATGGACCGCCATCAGGGTATTGTGGAAATTGCGGGGGATGACCTGTCTGCAATGGCCATGCATTACTTTGCCAGCAGTGAACAGCACGCTTGTTGGATTATGCTGGCCTGCCAGATGACAGATGCAGGCTGGCGCGCAGGCGGCCTGATACTGGAACGCATTGCGGGCGAAGGCGGCAGCCACGTGGTGGAAGATGAAGCCGCAGAAGCAAGCTGGGAAACAGCCACCATTCTGGCAGATACGCTTTCCACCAAGGAGCTGCTGGATGATAGCCTCCCCACATTGCAGCTGCTGCACCGGCTTTTCCATGAAGAAGACCTGCATGTCAGCCAGCCACGGGCGCTGGCCTTTGGGTGCCGCTGCTCCCGCGCACGGTTGGCCAATGTGCTGGAAACATTCCCTCAAGATGATCTGGACCACATGTGCCAAGATGACGGGAACATCGTGATGACATGCGAATTCTGTAATGTAGATTTCCGCTTTGCGCGCAAAAACATTGCCACGCAGACGCAGTAAAAAAGCATCACAGTTTGCCAGCAGGGCCATAAGCGCAATATCTTAAGGCGCTGCTGGTATAAGGTCTTTGCCAAAAGGCAGGCATTTTTGAGAATGTCGGATAAAGTTTACAAGAGGTTTTGCGCCATGATGCTGTTTTCCCGCATGCGCCTTTCTGGCCTAACAGCCGCGCTGCTGTTTCCTGCCCTGCTGGCAGGCTGCGCGGATCAGAAGCAGCCTACGCAGTTTGCACCGCTGCGCTATGATAACCTCAGCCAGATCAACCTCAACGTAAACACCCTGACATTGGTGGATAACACTGCAACCCACCCAGTTGCAGGCGATATCGGCTATAAATCCCCCACCCCGCCCGTGCAGGCCCTGCGCCAAATGGTGCAGGACAGGCTGGCCGCCAAAGGGGGCATTACCAGCGCCAATTCCGCCCAGTTTGTAATTGATCGGGCTTCTATCCTGCACGAACCCGGCGGCACGCTACAGGGCCAGATAGATGTGCATCTGGATATCCTTAACCCCGATGGCAGCAAAACCGCGCATACAGAAGCCCACGCCACCCAGAGCCTGCACCCAGACCCCACAGAGGATACGGAAAGCCAAGCCAACCTGTACAACGTAACCAAAGGGATGATGGACAGCATCAATACCGAATTGGATACACAGGTACATCGCTCTCTGGGTAAATGGCTGGTAGATGCCGGAGGTATGCCGGTAGATGGCGCCATTCAGGCCCAGCCCCTTACGTCTGGTTCAGATAATGGCACAACAGATGCCACTACGGGGGCTGCTGCCGGTGCTACAAGTGCTGGTGCTCCGCAAGAAGCGCTTTCTCCCGTTTCTGCGGCTAAAACCGGGCAGGCTACATCCCCCGTAACGGTGCCGGAAAACGCGCCTATTGTTGCGCCTTCCACAGATGCCACAATGCCGTCTTCCGCCAACACACCGGAAACCAAGCCTGCCGCAGCCCCCAAAGTACAGGACAGTGAACCCAACGCCATTTTCCCAGCGGGTGAGGATGATGATTCGTCCTCCAGTTCATCTTCTACAAAGGCCACGTCTCCCAAAGCGGGCTATCTCAAGCTGCCATCTCAGCCTCAATAAGGCTGTTTTCCTCAGCAAAGCGCCTTAATTTCTGGCGCATATAGCCCCCACCGCCACGCAACATTGCACTGTGGCGGTGGGACCGCCATAAAGCATGGCATGACCGCTTCTGCCCCTAGCCTGAACCCGTTTTCCATTGCGCAGGGCCTGCCTGTGCAGGATGTACTGCCAGAACTCTGCGCGGCACTGGCTCAAAACCCCACAGCAGACCATCCGGCATCGGCCATTTTAGTCGCGCCTCCGGGGGCGGGCAAAACCACATCTGTTCCACCCGTGTTGGCAGCGGCAGCATGGCGCGCACCGTCTGATAAAATCATCATGCTAGAGCCGCGCAGGCTGGCAGCCCGCGCTGCCGCCCAACGCATTGCATCGCTGATGGGGGAAGATGTTGGCGGTTTTGTTGGGTTTCGCACCCGCTTAGATTCTGCTGTTTCAGACCGCACCCGTATTGAGGTGCTGACAGAAGGCCTGTTCCTGCGCCGCCTGCTGGGTGACCCCATGCTGGAAGGCGTAGCCTGCGTTATTCTGGACGAAGTGCACGAACGCTCATTGGATGCAGATCTGGCACTGGCTTTTTGTCTGGATCTACAACGCACTTTGCGGCCTGATCTGCGGCTTGTGGCCATGTCCGCCACAGCGGAAACAGAACGCCTTGCCGCGCTGATGAACGCCCCCGTGCTAACAAGCGAAGGGCGGATGTTTCCGCTTACTGTCCACCATGCCAAGCACGATATCCCCAGCCTGCGCGATATTGCTACCGCCACGGCAGCAGGTGTGCGGCAGGCCTTGGCTGAAACAGAAGGTGATATCCTTACCTTTCTACCTGGCACGGGAGAAATCCGCCGGGTAATGCAACTTTTAGAGACCGTACCCGCCACGGTGCTGCCCTTGCATGGTGAACTCCACCCAGCAGAACAGGCCCGCGTGCTGCGCCCCGGAAATGAGGGCGAACGGCGGATTATTCTAGCCACTTCCATTGCCGAAACATCCCTTACCGTGCCCGGCGTGCGTGTTGTGGTGGATTGTGGCTTCCGCCGTGTGCCGCGGTTTGATGCCGGGGCCGGGCTTTCCCGGCTGGATACGGTACGTATTTCCAAGGCAGCCGCCCGGCAACGCGCTGGCCGTGCGGGGCGAGAAGCGCCGGGGGTGGCCTATTGCCTATGGTCTGCCCACACGGAACGCGCTTTGCCCCAGCATGACAGGCCAGAAATTCTGGAAGCTGATCTGTCTGATTTTGTGCTGGCAACCGCCTTGTGGGCAGATACGGTGGGCTCTGCCGATACGCCGCTTCCGCTGCCAGATCAGCCACCCGGCAGCGCGGTAGCCGCCGCAAAGGAATTGCTGATTTTGCTGGGTGCGCTGGATGATGCTGGCAAGATTACAAAACTTGGCCGCAACATGGCCGATTTGGGCACACACCCACGCCTTGCCGCCATGATGCTGGCAGCCCGCACGGCAGAGGAAGCCGCACTGGCCGCAGACCTCGCCGCCCTGCTGGAAGAACGTGACCCCCTGCGCCCACGCGCTGCCGGGCGTGGTGGCCCGCCACCTATTCCGCCCGCAGATATTACCCTCCGGCTGGATCTGATTGCAGGGGAAGATAACAACCCGCAGGCAGACCGTGGCGCTTTGGCCCGTATTCGGCAGGCTGCTGCACGTTTTCGCACCCGTATGGGGCTAAAAGCCCGCCACCCGGCAGCGGGGGATGCCGCAGCCCTTCTGGCCGCTGGCTTTCCTGATCGGGTTGCCTTGTGCCGGGGGGATATGGGCAGTTACCGCATGGCCAATGGCAGCAATGCCCGCCTGCGCCGAGATGACGGACTGGCAAAACACAAGCTACTGGCTGTAGCAGGCCTGCACCTGCGCACCGCTGCCGAAATACGCATGGCGGCCCCATTGGAAAGCAACGCCCTGCCCCCAGCCCTGCTGGAGCGCACGCGTGAGCAGGTTGAAACCACGCTGGACCCTGTATCGGGCAATATCATGGCCCGCAGGCGCACCCGCATTGGCTGCCTTGTGCTGAGAGACCGCACGGAAAAAGTAAAACCGGAAGATGCAGGCCCGCTCCTGCTGGCTCAGGCCAAGGAAGCGCCAGAAACTACACTCAACTGGTCAGATGCCGTGCGGCAACTTCAGGCGCGGGTAGAGCTGGCCCGCACCTTGCCCGGTGGCACCGGTATGGAAGAAGACTGGCCAGATTTTTCCTCCACAGCCCTTGCTGGCTGTATGGATGAATGGCTGACCCCATATGTTGAAGGCTGCACATCCATCACCGCATTACGGGAATTGAATATACTAAACCTGCTCCGCACCTATTTGGGTTACGCCCGCACAAACTGGCTGGATAAGGAACTGCCAACCACCCTGCCCTTCCCCGGCGGTGTGGCAGAGGTGGATTATACGCAGCCCGTGCCTGTGGCCTCGGCCCGTGCCCAAACCTTTTATGGCACGGCACAAACGCCCAAATTGGCTGGGGGGCGCGTACCATTGCGGCTGGCTTTACTTTCTCCCGCAGGGCGGCCTCAGGCCATTACGGCGGATCTGGCGGGCTTTTGGCAAGGGGGGTGGGCAGATATGCGGCGCGATATGCGCGGGCGTTACCCCAAGCACGAATGGCCAGAAAACCCCGCTTTGGCCCCAGCGCGGCCGCGCGCCAAACGCAGCTAGAAGATGTGGGCGTGGCGTAAACAACACCCTACCGCCATAAAAACGTACCAGATCAAGGGCAAACACGTATAGCCGGTTGCATAAAGCAGATAATCCGGGCCACAAGTTTGTAATGTCTGGAGCTTTATTGCCATTTCCATGAAGATGCTTCTACGGAACCTGCCTGCACTGGCCGTAGCCTGCTTTTCCCTTCAGGAAACAGGCGCGCATTACTCAGCACAGGCTGCAACACTCCCGACATTCGAGCCCGCTGTACCGCTTGTTTCTGGCGGCCCTATCAGCTTTGCGCCTTTGGTGCGCAAGGTTGTGCCCGCTGTTGTTAATATTTCCGTTACGCGAGATTCAGATACCAGCGCCAAACACAAGCTGCCATCCACCGTTAAAGGCACCCCGCTGGAAAAACGTTACCGCGAACGCATGCGCCGCCATCGGGATGAACTGCTTGGGGCAGGTTCGGGCTTTATTATAGACCCCGAAGGCACCATTGTGACTAATGGCCACGTGGTGGAAGATGCAGATAAAATTACCGTTGCCCTTGCTAGTGGTAAGGAATTTACCGCTACGCTGGCAGGCATAGATAACCTAACGGATATTGCCGTTATCAAAATCAGCTCCCCACAGCCTCTGCCCTATGTCACATGGGGTGATAGCAGACAGGTGCAGGTGGGAGATTGGATTATGGCTGCGGGCAACCCGTTTGGCTTGGGCTCATCTGTTACCGCTGGTATTGTTTCAGCCCGTGGGCGCGATATTGGCACCAGCCCGTTTGATGATTTTCTGCAACTGGATGCCCCCATAAACCCCGGTAATTCTGGCGGTCCCACGTTTAACCTTGCCGGGCAGGTGGTGGCGCTCAACACTGCCATTGTTTCCCCCACTGGCGGATCTGTGGGGCTTGGATTTTCCATCCCCTCCGAAATTGTTATCCCCATTGTGGAAACACTGCGGCAGGCCGGGCATATTGAGCGCGGCTGGCTGGGCGCCACGCTGGAAGATATTATGACCCATAACGGCACGCAGGTTACAGAAGTGGACCGCAACGGCCCCGCAGCCAAAGGCGGGCTGAAAAAAGGCGATATCATTGTGGGCATGAACAATGAGCACGTAGAAACCGCACGTGCCATGATACGCGCCGTGGCTTCTGCCAAGCCGGGGCTGGATGCCCAGTTAAACGTATTACGTAATAACCAGCCAATAACCCTTACCATCCACATTGGCCGCCGCCCTAAATGGGAGGACGGCAACGGGGGCAAATAGCCCCCACACTCCGGCTTTTTAGATCATATCCAGTGGTGTTTTTTTGGTGGGCGGCGGAAACGCTGCATCCAACTGAGCCAGATCCTGCCCTGTGAGCTCAATGGTCTGCGCAGCCAAATTCTGCTTCATATGCTCGTGCGAGGCAGCTTTGGGAATGGCCAGTACATTGTTCTGGCGTAGCACCCATGCCAACGCAATTTGTGCCGGTGTGGCTGGGCCAAGCACCGTACTGTGCCTGCTGGCAATATCTGCCAGAACCGGGCTTTTAAGCAGTTCCTGCCCCTGCCCGATGGGGGAATACGCCATGGTGACAATCTTGCGCCGATAATCCGTTTTCAGCAGATCATATTCCACGCCGCGATGTTCCAGATTGTAAAGCACCTGGTTGGCAACACATTCCCCAATGCGGGAACAGCCATCCAGTTCATACACATCATCCGTATCAAAGTTTGAAACACCCCAATGGCGAATCAAGCCTTCTTTTTGCAGCTTTTTGAATGCTTCTATCGTTTCGCCCAACGGCACACCGCCCCGCCAGTGCAGAAGGTACAGGTCTATCCAATCTGTTCCCAAGCGGCGCAAAGATTTCCGGCAGCTTTCCGCCACACCTTGGGTAGATGCGTTTGAGGGCAATACTTTGGTAACCAGAAAAACCTTTTTGCGGTAGGGATAGATGGCCTCACCCACCACACTTTCGGAGCGGCCATTGCCGTACATTTCGGCTGTATCCACCACCTGCACACCGTTCAGCACGGCATAGCGCAGGCTTTCCACTTCCTCTGGCCAACGGGCGGGGTCTTCACCCATATTCCATGTGCCCACCCCTAAAGCGGGTAGAACAGTACCATCGGCCAGCGTTACTGTGTTTGCCATTGCGCCGGTTCTCCTTTGCAAAACAGGCGGCTTATCTGCCTGTTAATTTTCTAAACGCGCTCAATCAGCCTTCTGCCCGCAGGTAAGGCTGGATATACTAACACGTATGACACAGATTGGTTTTTACCACCTTACGCGCACAAGCGTGACCGAGGCACTGCCCAAACTGCTGGCCCGCACACTGGCCAGCGGGCAAAAAGCCGCTGTGTGGTGCGCCAGCAAGCCCATGCTGGATGATCTGGATAAAACCTTGTGGAAGGTTACAACCCCAACATGGCTGCCACATGGGCGCGAAGGCATTGCCTGCCCGGATTTGCAACCTATCTGGCTGAGTATGGGGGAAGATGCCCCCAATGCCGCACGCTTTCTCTTTTTGCTGGAAAACCGCAGCTTTCCCGATCTGGCAGATTTTGAACGGGTGTTTGACCTGTTTGACGGACATGATGAGGAAGCCGTAGCCGCCGCGCGCACCCGCTGGAGTGCCGCCAAAGCCGCCGGGCATGAACTGGCTTATTGGCGGCAGGAAGAAAAAGGCTGGAAACGCGCCCGATAAGTTCACCGTAACGCCCTTCCAGCCTTTGGTATCATACCAACTGCTTTATATTACAGCGGGTTCAGTCTTTTGGTTCGTATTCGTAGCCATCACGCACAAAGCGATCGAGCAGACGCACACCAAAGCCCGTAGCCCCTTTGGGCTGACCATTCTGCGCCTTGGATGCCCAAGCCACACCGGCAATATCCAGATGCGCCCAAGCTGTTTCACCCACAAAGCGCTTCAGGAACTGCGCTGCGGTAATGGAACCACCGGCACGGCCACCGCTGATGTTCTTCATATCCGCGATATCGGATTTTAGCTGGGCATCGTACTCCTTGCCCATAGGCATACGCCACAGCTTTTCACCCGCAAACGCGCCAGCATCTGCAAGGCCCGCTGCAAGCTGATCATTATTGGAGAACAGGCCCGCATATTCGTGCCCAAGGCTGACAATAATGGCCCCGGTAAGCGTTGCCAGATCCACCATAATCTGTGGTGCAAAACGTTCACGCGCATACCAAAGAATATCTGCCAGCACCAAGCGGCCTTCGGCATCGGTATTCAGCACTTCAATGGTCTGGCCAGAGGCACTGCGCACCACATCGCCAGGGCGCTGGGCAGTGCCGGACACCATGTTTTCCACCAGCCCCACAACACCAACAGCGTTCACCTTGGCTTTACGCCCGGCCAGTGCTGTCAGCAGGCCGGTTACCGTAGCGGCACCTGCCATATCCCACTTCATGTCTTCCATGCCAGCGGCAGGTTTGATGGAAATACCGCCGGAATCAAACGTTACACCCTTGCCAATAAAGGCCAGCGGGGCTTCATCTTTGTTGGCAGCACCATTCCAGCGCAGGATAACGGTGCGCGGTTCGTTCGCACTGCCCTGTGCCACACCCAGCAGCGCACCAAAGCCCAGCTTTTCCATGGCTGCGCGGTCCAGCACTTCCACTTCCAGGCCCAAGCTTTTCAATGTGGTGGCGCGCTCTGCAAATTCTACCGGATTCAACACGTTTGCAGGTTCGGTTACCAGATCACGCGTCAGCACCACACCACGGGCTACGGCGGCAAGAGAGGGCCATGCTTCATTTGCGGCATCTACGTGGTCTGTCAGAACAGAAAGCACGGCAAGCCGATGGTTTTTGCTGGCATCTGGCGCACCATGATACAGCCCAAAGTGGTAAGCCCCCAGCACAGCACCCTGTGCAGCGTGCGCGGCCAGCACGCCAGACAGATCACCCACTGCCAGCGTGGCCTGCTCATCCCGACCAAGGCGAGATGCCGCTGCACCCCCGGCCTTTTCTGCGGCCCAGGCATCTACAGCTTCCGGCTTGCCAATGCCAATCAGCACCACGCGCTCAAACGCAGCAGATGGCGCCAGCACAACGCAGGCGGTGCCTTCCTTGCCTGTAAAATCATCCGCTTTGGCGGCACGGGTTAGCGCGCCATTGGTGGCTTTATCGGCTTCCTGAAAAATGGCAGAGCGCTTTTCCCCTTCCGGCACCAAAATGGCCAGAGCGCCACCGGCTGGCAGCGTAGCGGAAGAAAACTTGATCTGAAGCATGGTGTTTACTGCCCTTTCTGTAAACTCATTCTTCCTTGCGTACGTCTCCCCCGGCGGCTTGGCAATAGGAAGCCCGCGGGTGCATGACATGCGCTTGCAATTGTAGGCATGACGCAGCCCGCGTGCTGGCGTATGCTAGGCGGCATGACAAGCCATACCGATGCCGACCTTCTGGCCCTAGCCGCCAGACTGGCCGATGAAGCTGCTGAAATTATTCGTACAATTCGTGCGCGCGGCTTTGAAACCATAACCAAAACCGATTCTTCCCCCGTAACGGAGGCAGACCACGCAGCAGAAGCGCATATTCTGCGCGGCCTGCGGGCGGCAACGCCGGATATTCCCGTTATTGCGGAAGAAGAGGTGGCCGCTGGCAAACAGACCGCTGTAGCCCCCGCCTACTGGCTGGTGGACCCGCTGGACGGCACGCGTGAATTTGCCGCCGGGCGTGATGATTTTACCGTAAATATCGGTCTGGTGCGTGATGGCCAGCCGGTGTTGGGTGCAATGGCGCTGCCTGCTTACCATCAGCTTTACACAGGCGGTGTCGGTTTGGGCGCACACCGCACAGATAAAAACGGCACGCAGCCCATTCATGTGCGTAAAGCCCCGGCAGAAGGGCTGACTGTTCTGGCCTCTCGCCATCATGCGGATGATAAACGGCTGGCGGAATATCTGAACGGCCGCCCGGTGGCCAAGCTGGGCAATATTGGTTCTGCCGTAAAATTTGCCCGCGTGGCCGAAGGGCTGGTAGATTTGTACCCACGCCTTGGCCCCACCATGGAATGGGATACCGCAGCCCCGCAGGCTATTGTAGAAGCCGCTGGCGGAAATATTACGCTACTGGATGGATCTCCGCTGGTTTATGGCAAAACGGGCTGGAAAAATCCGCCATTTGTCTGTACCGGAACGCTGTAAACCCATTACGCTGCACTTTGGCCAACCTTATGCGCAGGCTGGCCAATGCAGCAAACAGGCCGCCCCTTTTGCTGCCATTACAGAGACGTATGACTGACCTTCTGGACGCCTCCTCCTCTGGCCTTCAAACAGCCGCCCGCATCCTGCGCGAGGGTGGCTTGGTGGCGTTTGGAACAGAAACAGTTTACGGCCTTGGCGGAGATGCCACGCAGCCCCAAACCGTGGCCCGAATTTTTGAGGCCAAAAACCGCCCGCGCTTTAACCCGCTTATCAGCCATTTTGCAGATGCACAGGCAGCTTTTACGCAGGTTACCGCCAACCCGCTTGCGCATAAATTAGCGCACATGTTCTGGCCCGGCCCGCTTACGCTTATTCTGCCCCGCGCGCCCCACAGCACCGTAAGTGATCTGGCAGCCGATGGCCTGCCCACCTTGGCCGTGCGCGTGCCTAAAGGGCAAACCGTGCAAGCTTTGCTCAAGCTGGCGCAACGCCCCATTGCGGCCCCTTCCGCCAACCGTTCCGGCCGCATCAGCCCCTCCGATGCAGCCCATGTGCTGGAAGAACTGGATGGCCGTATTGATGCCGTGCTGGATAGCGGCCCCTGCCAAGTTGGTGTGGAAAGCACCGTGCTGGATATTTCCAACCCTGAACGCCCCACCCTCTTGCGCCCCGGCGGCATAACACTGGAAGCCTTGCAGGCTGTATGCGGCACCATTTTTATGCCAGAAACAGAGGTGGATGCCGCCCCGGCATCTCCCGGCAGAATGCTTTCACATTACGCGCCGCACCTTCCCGTTCGGCTCAACGCAGTTGATGTTGCGCCAGATGAAGCCTTGCTGGCCTTTGGCAACACGCAGCCCAACGGCGCGCCTCTAAGCTGGAACCTGAGCGAAAGTGGTAATCTGGAAGAAGCCGCCGCACGTCTGTTTACCGGCCTGCGGACGCTGGACAAGCAAGGCCAGAACCTTCACCTACGCGGCATTGCAGTGCAGCCTATTCCGCCCCACGGGCTTGGGCTTGCCATACAGGACCGGCTGAACCGTGCGGCAGCACCACGCCCTACCCTGCCCCCGGAAGACTTGCCCGCATGAGCGATATTGACCCCAAAGAACTGAAAATTCTTTCGGATATTCTGGCACTGGTGCTGGAAGATCAGCCGGGCCAATCCGCCACTGCGCTGGAAGCCTTGCGTAGCCGGGCCAAACGCAACGCCACCACAGGCGGCGCGCTTAAAAACCTGTTCCAGACCATTGCAGCAGACCCCGAAAAGGCCAAACCCGCGCGGGCCAGCAAAACACGGGCCAGCAGCCGCGCTTCAGCCACCAAAGCACAGACAGATATGTCTGATACCTATCGCGCCCAGTTGCAGGAACTGCGAAACAACATTGTTTCTTTGGATCGGAAACTGCGCAGCGCCAATGCCCAGAACGAAACCCTTAAATCTGAGCTGTATCTAACCCTGCAAGCCCGCGCAGAAATGCAGGCCCAGATGGCGCAGATGCAAAGCTTGGGCCAGTATCAACGCCGTATGACCATAGTGATTGCCACTGTTGCCGGGCTTTTGGCTGGCATTGCGGGGGCGGAACTTTATCATTCCTTTTTTCCACCGCACATTAATGCTGCGTCAGAAAACGCCCGTTACCTTTACTGATGTTTTCTTTATTTTGTGTGTTCACCCTTTTTGCAGGAACCCGCGCCTATGCCTGAAAACGCCGCCCTTCCCCAACCCCTGCATGATGCCCTTTTACAGCTTCTGGGGCCTACAGGCCTGCTGACAAAGGCTTCGGATGTAGATCCGTTCTGCATAGATTGGCGTGCGCTTTACCATGGCAAATGCGCTGCTGTTCTGCGCCCAGCCAACACAGAAGAATGTGCAAAAGCTGTTGCCCTGTGTCAGCAACACAACGTGCCCATGGTGCCACAAGGTGGCAACACCAGTATGGTTGGCGGCGCAACGCCAGATAACACCGGCAAGGCTGTTGTTATTTCCACCACCCGCATGACGCGTATTCATGACATTGACCACGCTGATCTCACCATGACGGTAGAAGCTGGCGTAACGCTTAAAGCCGCGCAGGATGCCGCCGCAAAGGAAGGGCTGCTGCTGCCGCTTTCCATTTCATCTGAAGGCTCTGCCGATATTGGGGGTATTCTGGCCACCAATGCTGGCGGCAACAACACTGTACGCTACGGCAACGCGCGTGAACTGGCATTGGGGCTGGAAGCCGTAATGCCCGATGGCAATGTGCTGAACCTGATGCGCAAGCTGCGCAAGGATAACACCGGCTACGCCTTACGCCAGCTTTTGGTTGGATCTGAGGGCACGCTGGGTATTATCACGCAGGCTATTATTCAGCTTCAACCAGCCCCCCGTTCGCGCGAGACAGCTTTGTGTGCCGTAGCGGATGCCAAGGGTGCGCTGGATCTGTTTGCGGCGTTCCGCAAGCAGGACCCTTCTGCCATTCAGGCTTTTGAGTTCATGTCCGGCACCAGCATGGCGCTGGTTAACAAGTTGATTGAAGGTGCACCGCTGCCATTAAGCGAACCCGCACCCGCTTACGCGCTGGTAGAATTAGGCAGCCCACGCGCAGATGATAGCCTGCGTTCCCTTATGGAAGAAGTGCTGGGCACAGCGCTGGAAGACGGTTTGGTAACAGATGCCGTGCTGGCAGAAAGTGAAGCACAGCGCCAAAGCCTATGGATGATTCGTGAGGAACATGCAGAAGCCCAGAAACGTGCCGGGGCATCTGTTAAAAACGATGTATCCGTGCCTCTGGCCGCTATTCCGACCTTTATAGATGAAGCCACCAAAGCGTGCGAAGCGCTTATTCCCGGTATTCGGGTGGCACCGTTTGGGCATATTGGGGATGGTAACATCCACTTTAATCTGGTGCAGCCCGAAGGCGCAGACCCCAAGGCGTTTCTGGCGCAGGACCATGCCATGATGGACACTGTGGCCGCAATTGTGCGCAAACTTGGCGGTTCTTTCTCTGCCGAGCACGGTGTAGGCCAGCTTAAAACTTACATGATGCCATCATGGCGCGGCGGCGCGGAACTGGAAACCATGCGCCGTATCAAAAATGCGCTGGACCCCAAAAACCTGATGAACCCGGGCAAGGTTTTTCCCGCAGCCTGAAAAATAATCAGGCACTCTGTATAATAAAAAGGGCGGCCAATTCAATAGTCGCCCTTTTTATTACTTGAACAGATATTCCAGACTACAGAATTATCTACGGATTTTTAAAAAATCCATGGCAGGGTAGCGTAACGCCAAAAGCTGCAAAATAAACGCAGGCAACACCACAAGCCCCGGATCAAACCCCACCAGCACCATGGCGGCAAAGGTAAAAACCGGCGCCAGATTACGTTCCATACGTGCGCCATCTGGCGTGCCACATGCCATAAGAGAGCACGCGCCCCCTACCACCAGCAATGCGGCAGCAGAAGCAGCCCGGAACGGATGGGCCATCATATCTGGCACCAATCCGCCCTGCATGGTTTCCAGAGAGGACATATCAGACGACCATCCCGCCAGCCCGAACAAAAAGCTGAACGGCAGGATAAGCACGCCAAAAATATCCTTCAACAGGGCCAGAAAGCCCATAACAAGAGGCGGCAGCAACACACAGGCCACCCCTACGGCAATATCCGCCACCAGCAACACCAACGCTGGCGTGACAGGAGGATTCCTCACGCAGAGTGTCTTTTTACAAACAGAAGCAGAGTGTTAATCCTTCCACCATTTAACAGGCTGCGGTTCATCTTCAACCACGTCTTCCTTTGCCAGTTCATACTGGCGGCGCGGGCGGCCACGCGGTTTGGCTTCCACTTGGCGCTTCAGGCTGGTGATTTCTTCATCACGTTCTGCCACCTGCCGGTTTGCAGCCCGAAGCTGGCGGCCTGTTTCAGCCAGTTCCGCTTCCTGCTCCGCCACTTTGGCTTTCAGCTCACGCACCATCATATCGGCGTGGCCTTTTTGGGTTTGCAGGGCACGCTGTGCAGCCTGCACTTCACCCAATTGGCGTTCCATTTCTTCCACACGCAGCTTTTCTTCTGCCACCAAACGGCGCAGACGAGAAACTTCGCTGTTTTCTTCTTCAGAAAAATGAACAGCGCGAGATGTTGTAGGGGTGCGGGGGGCTGCAACCGTGCGGGGCGTAATACGGGCCAGAGAATGCTTTTCTACCGGCACTTCGCCATCACGCACAAATCTTCGCCGCTTGTTGCCTGTGGCATCTGCCGCAGGCCGAGGGGCGGACGGCGCAGACCGCCCTTTGTGAGATGCGCCAAGCCGTTCCAGCGCATTGCGCATGGAAGCTTCTTCCAGCCCTTCATCCCGTTCTCTATCGGCATCCAAGGGTGGCATAAAAGATGTTGTATTCATAAATCTGGAAGTCACTTTAAGAAAAATGGTCTGTTGATACAGTTCTTAAGCATTCCATCAGCCGTTATATTCTGGCATTTGCCCGTGCGATATCCAACACGGTTCCAGCCAATCCTTCATGATGCTTTGCAGCAGACATGAGACCACACATTACAAACGGACAGACAGAATTATTACACACGTTTTATAATGTGTTTTTGTTCTTACTAGACAGTATTATCATGTCTCCCCTGCCATGTTCAAGCACAAGACAGGGGTTTTCATCAGGTTTTCTCTTATTTTTCGGGAATCCATACCAGATCGGTCTGCCCATCTGCATTAAAGTGACGCGCCAGAACAAAAAAGTAATCAGATAACCTGTTCATGATCTGTAGCAGAACAGGATTGATTGTTTCTTTCTCAGCCAGCGCCACCATGCGCCGTTCTGCCGCACGTGCCTGCGTGCGCGCCAGATGCGCCCACGCTGCGGGAACAGACCCACCGGGCAACACAAAACTTGTGAGAGGCTTTTGGGCAGCCCGCAACTGCTCCACCCATTCTTCCAGTTTTAAAACAGCACTTTCGTGCATACGCTTGGCGCGGGCAGCCTTTGGGCCTTCCTCTGGCTGGCACAAATCTGCCCCCATATCAAACAGCATGTTCTGCACAGCAGCAAGCTGGCTTACCACAGCGCTATCTTGTGGTGCATGGGCGCGCACAAGGCCGGTTATGGCGTTCACTTCATCCAACGTGCCCAAAGCTTCTATGCGTGCACTGCTTTTTTGAACGCGCGCGCCATTGCCCAAAGATGTCTGCCCACTATCTCCACCGCGCGTGACGATACGATCCAGCCTGATGCTCATGTTTTAGATTTTCCTGCTCTCATTTTTGCATAATGTGCCACCACAATTTGGCGCAACTTTATAAAGGCCAACGCAGGAAATGGCCGGGCATGTTGCCTTTCCTGTTTTCCATTACGGCGGCTGCGCCTATACAGCAGAACTTATGTCCTTTTCACTTCTTCTTCCGCGCCTGTGGCGCATATGCGGGGGCCTTCTGGCCGCTACCGGCACCGTTATGGGCGCGCTTACCGCCCACCTGCCAGATTCGGCCTTTGCTGCCGGTGGCCGCGTTATGGCCCATAGCGGCATGGAAATGCAGATGTGGCAAGGCATTGCCCTTGTTGCGCTGGGCCTTACAACCAAACCCCAAGCTGGCCGTATATTGCTGGCAGGTGGGTGCGGGCTGGTGCTGGGCACGCTGCTGTTTTGCGCAGGCGTGTATTACACAGCCTTTACCGGCCACCATGCAGCCCATGTTGCCCCTACGGGTGGCAGTTTGCTGATTCTTTCCTGGCTACTGCTTTCCATTGGCTGGATGTGCCGAGCATGAGCACCATTCGCACAGCATGGCTTGCCGCCGATGGCCTGACATCCGTTTTAGAAGCTGATCTGGCATGGCGCGGCGTGACAATTGACCGCTGGCATGGCCGTTTAGCACTTTCCAGCAGCAAACCCGTATATTCCCCTTGGGCGCTGGATATCTGGCTGAACCCACAGGTGGTAGAGATAACCTCTATCCGCAATGCCGCAGATACTTTGCGGGCTATTCAGCGCAACTGGAGCCTGTATGCGGTTGATCACTTTCGGCGCACCGCGCTGATTACAGACAAACTGCCTCCGGTTAAAGCGGCGCCACTGGTGTTTCCCACACTGCCGCCCACCAGCCCCTTGGGTGCATGGACGCTGCTGGATACCAACACGCTGCTTTTTTCTGCGCGCAAAACCAGCCCGTTTGTAAATGGTGCACCGCAATTTGTAGAAAACCGCACCGGCCCACCTTCCCGCGCCTATCTGAAATTATGGGAAGCCTGCACGCGCCTTGGCCGCTGGCCCACGCCGGATGAGCGTTGTTATGATCTGGGTGCGACACCGGGCGGATGGACATGGGCCATTGCCAACCTTGGAGCACAGGTAACAGCGTTTGACCGCGCACCGCTGGACCCCAAAGTGGCCGCCATGCCGGGCGTATCCTTCCAGCAGGCCAGCGCCTTTGGTTTGGAGCCCGAAAAACTTGCTGCGGTGGACTGGATGTTTTCAGACATCATTGCCTACCCACAGCGCCTTTTACGGCTTACGCAAAACTGGATTACCTCTGGCAGCACCAACAACATTGTGCTGACGGTGAAGTTTCAGGGTGAAACCGACCATGAAATTGTTGCTGCGTTTGAGGCCATTCCGGGTGGCAGCTTGGCGCATCTGGCCCATAACAAACATGAGCTGACATTTTTCTGGAACAAAACAGCCGCAGCCGAAAACAGGCCCACATTAGCGGGCACAAACCTGGCGGAAGAAACCGCGTAAACCATACGCCAAACGTGCCGCCTGATACCTCACCCCAGATAAGGCCCGCTTTCGAACGGGCGTTATCTGGCCCGCCTGCGCCACCATTTTTCCAGCACCTGCACCAGCAAAACAGCCAGAATAAAGCAGCCCAGCATCAACCCGATAGAAACGGCATTTTGGGTGCGGGCCTGCCCATCACCAGCCAGAAGTTGCAACAGGTGCGTGCCAGCCTGCCCACCCGTAACGGAATCAAATTTGGGCAGCAGCGCCAAGCCGCCGCGCAAAAGGGCAATGAGCACCACGGTAATTACCACCGTGGCCAGTGTTTTTAGCGCCGTATAGGCCAAACCGGGTTGAGGTGCTGGCACTTTAAAAATTACCGGGTTGTGGACTTACCGTGTTTGCGCATTTGCGCCTGATGCTGCTCGATAGAATCTTTCAGCCCCGGTACATCCTGCGCCACAATGGTATCTACATAGGTGTTGTTCTTCCAGACCCAGCGGTCTGTGCCATCCACCACAATATCCTTCATCCCCCCGTGGGAGGTGGACATCAGCTCAATTGGCCCGCTAACGGAATCCAGAATTTTGTCCCAATCATTCCCGCGCTTCAGATACACATCTGTTGAACACCCAGCAGAGCCGCACAGGCTGGCAGATTGCACCTGCACAAACAGCGCCATGCTGCCGCCACTGGTGCCAAGTGGGGCAGAGCCAATCAATACCAATGGTTTTTCCTTATGCCGGGCGGCGGCAGCCATATCCTCGGCATTCAGGCGGCGGGCTTCCTTGTCCAGCGATGTTCCGGGCTGACTTGTGAGCACAACCGGCGCACCACCAGCGGGGCTACGGGCCGCAGCCGCATGATGCGTGCGCTTGGATGTATGCGCATGCGTTTTGGTATGGCCCGTGGTTGTGGCGTGGCCGGGATTAACGCAAAACAGAAACATAAAGCCAGTTAACGCCTGACACAGCACAACACGATGGTTCAAAAGTGCGCTCCTTCCGCAACACAGGATCATAACCTACCCAGCAGGATATCCCGATCATGATAGAACATAACCAGAATAAAGCAGATACCCAAGTGCCAGAAATGCCCTGCCCCGGTCTTTATAAACATTACAAGGGCGGACTTTATACTGTGATCTGCACAGGCCGCCACAGTGAAACCGAAGAATGGCTTGTAACCTACCGCAGTGAAGCACGAGGAGATTACTGGGTGCGCCCCCTTGCCATGTGGCAGGAAAGTGTAAACGGCGCGCCACGCTTTGCGTTGCTTAAAGCTGCCAAGATGGCAGAAACCGGGGCATAAGCGCCCCGGCTATGTGTATATTAAGGCCCGGTTAATCAGCTATTCTGCTGGGCAACCAGCTTTATCAGCTCGGCCACAATATCCGGATCTGCCAAGGTGGACAGATCCCCCATATTTTCCAGATCATTAGCTGCAATTTTGCGCAACAGACGCCGCACAATTTTGCCCGAACGTGTTTTGGGCAGATCCGGCACAACGTAAATTTTTTCTGGCACCGCATAGCGGCCCACACCTGCTGCCACGGCCTTGTTTACGGCTGTGGCATCAAACGCGCCCTCCGCCTTGGGCACCACAAACACCACAAGGGCCTGCCCTTTCAGATCATGCGGCACACCAACAGCCGCACTTTCCACCACGGCATGATCTTCGGCCACGGCATCTTCAATTTCCGCCGTGCCAATGCGATGGCCAGATACGTTCACCACATCATCCACGCGGCCGGTAATCCAGTAATAGCCGGTGGCATCCCGCCGCGCACCATCGCCAGAGAAATAATGCCCTGGGCATGTGGTGAAATAGGTTTTACGGAAACGTTCGTGGTCCTGCCATAACGTCATGGCCTGTCCGGGCCAAGATTGTGCAAGGCACAGCAGGCCTTCGCCCTCGCCTTCAATATCCTGCCCCTTGGTATCTGTAAGCGTAACAGCAACACCCGGCAAAGGCAGCCCGGCGGCCCCCGGCTTGCCCGCAACATTCTGGGCGCAGGCGGTAATCATCACGCCGCCAGTTTCTGTCTGCCACCATGTATCGGCCACCGGGCAGGCATTGCGCCCCACTTCCGTATAAAACCACTTCCATGCTTCCGGGCTAATCGGCTCACCCACCGTGCCCAGCACACGCAGGCTGGACAAAGAGCGGCTTTGCACCACGGCATCATCTTCCCGCATGGCAGCACGAATAACTGTGGGAGATGTATAGAAAACCGAAACCTGGTTCTGGTCTATAACATCCCACCAGCGGCCGGGCTGCGGCCATGATGGCAGGCCTTCATATACAAGAATGGTGCCGCCATTTACCAAGGGCCCATACACAACATAGGTGTGGCCGGTAATCCAGCTTGTATCCGCCGTGCACCAGAACACATCATTGGGTTTGGCATCAAACACCATTTCATGCGTGAAAGAGGCCCACACCAAATACCCACCCGTGCTGTGTACCAACCCTTTGGGGCGGCCAGTGCTGCCAGATGTGTAAAGCAGAAACAGCGGATCACACGCGTTCATAACTTCTGGCGGGCAATCCGGTATTTCAAGCGCCACTTCTGCTGTGTAGGACAGATCCCGCCCTTCTTGCATCGGCACATCGGCACCCGTTACAGGCACCACCAGCACGTTGCGTACAGTGCTTTCTGCCCCGCACAACTTTATGGCGTCATCCATTGTAGCTTTGCTGGGGATTTGCTTGGGCCCTCGGCGCGCCACGTCTGCGGTAATAACCACCAGGGCGCCACTGTCCTTTAGGCGTTCGGCCAGCCCTTCGGCAGAAAAACCACCAAACAGCACCACATGCACAGCCCCAATGCGGGCGCAGGCCAGCATGGAAATAACCCCTTCCGCCACCATAGGCAGATGGATGGCCACGCGGTCTCCCTTTTTTACGCCCAAGCGGCGCAGCACATTGCCCAAGCGGCATACGCGGGCATGCAGTTCTCGGTATGAAAGTACCTCGCGGTGCCCATCTTCCTGCCCCTGCCAGATCAGGGCCGCGTTATCGGGCTGATACAGAACGTGCCGATCAAGGCAGTTTTCTGCCGCATTCAGCTGCCCGTCTTCATACCAAGAAATACGCACATCGCCTGTAAAATCAGAGCGGGAGGCCTGCATCGGTTGCGTATGCCACGCAAGCCGTTGCGCTTGAGCAAGCCAGAATTCCTCCGGATCACGTTGCGCCCGCTGCACAAGATCCTGATACCGATCAGAAACGGGGTTATCCGTTGCGGGGAAAAACGCATCTACCACTCTGTCTGGCCCTTTCGGCTTCTGTTGTTCTTGTTACGAAACAGAACTGGTTTGACCATATTGCACGCCAGCATGAAAGACCCTGCGCCCTATGAACACTAAATTAAAGTGCGTTCATACAGAAAAAGGGCCAGCCACCTGTGTGACTGACCCTTCCATCATGCCGTGTTCAGCGTGATCCGGCCTTATCAAGAAAACCGGAATAACAGCCTTGTGCTTACAGAGAAGCCTTGGCCCGTTCCAGAACAGCCTTACAGGTTTTCTGGCGCACTGGCAGAACAGCCATGGCAATGGTGTAGGTGTGGTTGTTGGCATGCAGCAGACCAGCAGAACCGTTGGCGTAAGACATATTGCCTTCCTGCCCTTCTGGCACGGCGTTGGTCTTTTTGTTGTATTCCTGCAGCGTGCGCCAGCCATCGTCGTAATCAACGTATTCGTTCTGCACACAGTAGTTCAGCAGGCCAGCATTTTCTGCCGGATCAATGGAACCAACAAAGCCAGACGGATCTACATCTGTCAGGCGGGATGTATCTCCGGCGCGTGTTACGGGCGCATCTGTATTTTCCTGCGCATGGGCAGACACAGCAGCCCCTGCCAGCAGAGATGTGGTGAGGGCAAGCGCCGACAGGGCACGTACGGCAATCAGTTTCATTCAGAATCTCCCTAGCGGAATATGCCTCAAACTGCCCTGTATCTGCCTGAAAGATCAAGCAGCCCCATTGCGCACCCCGCACATGGCAGACCACAGATATATCAGGGTTTTTCCACAACCCCTGCCCCAAGGCTTGTCTTGCGCGCGGCCCGTGCCTGCCTTTGCGCAGCACCAACAGCCCAAGCCCCGCCAGCTTGCCCCCGCATGGCAAAGATACGAATATTGATGAATCTGCCTCACTTTTCTCAATTCACCCACAACACAAAAAGCCTGATTTTTGTGAACTTCCCTGTTGCGCCTCTGTAAGATGTGCGGAGTATCTGGAGCTGCTTCTTTGTGTTATAACAAACTGTGCAGAAGGTGTTATTTGTGCTTTCTTTCACCCGTCACGCCAGATCACGATCTAGTGAGTGTCTGGGCAAAGCTGGGCCTTCCACCCAAATATACGCCTAACTTTCACCGAAAATTGGACAGCCAGCCAGCCAGCAGGGTACAACGTTAACTTGTATCGAAAAAGAAACGACAAGCGGGAACACAAGGCATGCTGCCAGCCAGCCTTTTTGCAAGCACGGAAATAACAGGCCACGGCACCGCTTCTGAAACCATATGCGATGCCCTGCGCCGCGCCATTCTGGAAGACCAGATTCAGCCCGGCCAGCCTCTGCCACAATCTGAACTGGCAAGTGGCTTTGGTGTTAGCATTATTCCTGTGCGCGAGGCCCTGAAACATCTGGAAGCCGAAGGGCTTGTTACCTTCATGCCCAATAAAGGGGCGATGGTGATTGGCATGAATGAGGCGGATATTCTGGAATACTCCCAGATTCGTGCCATTTTAGAGGAACGCGCCGCCGCAGAAGGTGTGCGCAACATGACGCGCGTTGATTTTGCCCGTGTAGAAGATGCGTATGAGGCCTTTGTAGAAGGTGTGCATGGCCCTTCTGGCCGTATTCGCTCTGGCGCACTCAACCGTGCTTTTCATAATTCCATTTACGCCTCGGCCCGCAGCCCGCGCCTGCTGGAAATGATAGAAGACCTGCACGTGCGGCTTGATCGCTATATTCGGGGGCATCTGGTGATAGAGGGCCGCAAGGATATTACAGATCTGGAACACAAGGCGATTCTGGATGCCTGCCGCAACCGCGATGCCGATTTATGCGCAAAGCTTACACGCGCACACATTCTGGAAGCCGCTGCTATTTCCATAGATGTGTTTCGCAGCCGAAAAGCCGCCAAAACCGCCGCAACAGGCACCTGATTTCCTCTCACGGAAATTCACAAAAACCTCAGCGCTACAGGTCGGGTTTAAAGAGCGGAACACCTCTGCATTTCCGGATAATATATTATGTTGCAAATCATATATTATCATGCAAGGAGGGAATAATCATTATGAAGCCAAAACTACCTGCACACTCGGCAGGCCCGGTTCTGGCTCACCAATCCGGAATGAAAAGCCCATGTCATCCACAGACACGTTCGCTCCTGATTTTGCATCCCGCACCCCACTTCGGCAGGCTATTATTAAAGCCATGCGCCGCCCCGAAGCCCAGTGCGTGGAAACCCTGACACCAGATGCCACATTAACAGAGGCCGAAAACGGCAGCGTAGCCACTATGGCCTCTCAACTGGCCGAGGCCCTGCGTGCACGCCGCAGCCCGGGGCTGGTGGAAACGCTGGTGCAGGAATTCTCTCTTTCCTCCACCGAGGGCGTGGCCCTGATGTGTCTGGCCGAAGCGCTGCTGCGTATTCCCGACATGGCCACGCGCGATGCGCTGATTCAGGACAAGATTGGTGAAAGCAACTGGCTTTCTCATGTTGCACGCGGCAAGCCTTTGTTTGCCAACGCTGCCGCATGGGGGCTGGCGCTTACCGGCAAACTTGTAACCGATCATGATGAAGGCACGCTTGCCAGCTCTCTGCTCAACTTTGCAGAACGCACATCCAAACCCATTATCCGCAAGGCCGTAGATGCCGCCATGCGCCTGATGGGCGAACAGTTTGTGCTGGGCCAGACTATTGATCAGGCCCGTAAAAACAGCGCCAAGCTGGAAGCTATCGGTTTTTCCTATTCCTACGATATGCTGGGCGAGGCCGCGTTTACCGCGCATGATGCTGAACGCTACCGGCAGGATTACATCAACGCCATTAACACCATTGGCCGCAGCGCAACCGGCAACAATGTGTATGACCGGCCCGGCATTTCCATCAAACTCTCCGCCCTGCACCCACGCTATGCCCGCGCGCAGTATGACCGCGTTATGGGTGAACTGCTGCCAGTGGTGCAGGAACTCACGCTGCTGGCTCGCAAATACGATATCGGCCTGAACATTGATGCGGAAGAAACAGAACGTCTGGATGTTTCTTTAGATATTCTAGAAGCCCTGTGCGCCACACCGGGGTTGGAAGGCTGGAACGGCATTGGGTTTGTGGTGCAGGCTTACGGCAAGCGCTGCCCATATGTGCTGGATTACATTATTGATCTGGCCAAACGCACCAACCGCCGCATTATGGTGCGTTTGGTAAAAGGCGCTTACTGGGATAGCGAAATCAAGAAGGCCCAGGTTGAGGGCATGGCGGATTTTCCCGTTTATACCCGCAAATGCCACACGGATATCAGCTACATTGCCTGCGCCCGCAAACTGCTAAACGCGCGTGATGTCATTTTCCCGCAGTTTGCCACACATAACGCCCGCACGCTTTCCACCATTTACACTTTGGCGGGTGAACAGTTCGAGCTTGGCTCTTACGAATTCCAGTGCCTGCATGGCATGGGTGAACCGCTATACAAACAGGTTGTGGGGGCAGACAAGTTCAACCGTCCGTGCCGCATTTATGCACCTGTTGGCACGCATGAAACCCTGCTGGCTTACCTTGTGCGCCGCTTGCTGGAAAACGGTGCAAACTCCTCCTTTGTCAATCAGATTGGAGATAGCGCCATTCCGCTGTCATCCCTGATTGAAAACCCCATTGATGTGGCCCGCCGTTACACACCTTACGGCGCACCGCACACAGAAATCCGCAACCCGCGTGATCTGTTTGCGCCCGAACGCACCAATTCCGCAGGGGTGGATCTGGCGGATGACAAAGTGCTGTCTGCACTGGCCACCGGTATTAAAGATGCCCCGCAAACGTGGGAAGCCACGCCAATGGTTGTGGGTGTAAAAAAGAAAGGCACTTTCCGCCCTGTTACCAACCCGGCAGACCGGCGCGATGTCGTGGGCAAAGTGTCTTACGCCACGCCAGATGTTGTAACAAAAGCTGTGGACGCCGCACAAAAAGGCCAGCAGGATTGGGCTAACCGCAGCCCGGCAGAACGCGCAGACATTCTGCAAAAAGCCTCTGACATTCTGGAAGAACGCACAGATGATCTTCTGGCGCTTCTGGGGCGTGAAGCTGGGAAATCCCTCCCCAACGCGGTAGCGGAAGTGCGCGAGGCTGTAGACTTCCTGCGCTATTACGGCGCCACCATCCGGCGGGATTTTGATAACACCACCCACAAGCCGCTAGGTATTGTCACCTGCATTAGCCCGTGGAACTTCCCGCTGGCCATCTTTATCGGCCAGATTGCCGCAGCCCTTGCGGCGGGCAACGTTGTGCTGGCCAAACCGGCAGAAGAAACACCGCTTGTTGCCGCCGTGGCTGTGGGCATTTTGCAAGAAGCAGGCGTACCCCCCGCAGCCCTGCAACTGCTCACGGGGGAAGGTGACGTAGGCGCTGCTGCCGTGGCGGATGAGCGCGTAATGGGTGTGATGTTCACGGGTTCCACTACCGTGGCGCAGATTATCAACCGCCAGCTTCTGGAACGCCGCACAGCCACCGGCCAGCCCGTGCCATTTGTGGCCGAAACCGGCGGCCAGAACGCCATGATTGTGGATTCCTCCGCATTGGCAGAACAGGTTGTGGCCGATGTTCTGGCCTCGGCTTTTGATAGCGCAGGCCAGCGCTGCTCCGCCCTGCGCGTTCTGTGTGTGCAGGAAGATTGTGCAGACCACATTCTGGCCATGCTGCGTGGTGCTATGCGCGAACTGCGCATTGGCAACCCCGCGCATCTTTCCTGCGATGTCGGCCCGGTGATTACCGAAGAAGCCGCAGCCAACATTACCGCACACGTTAACGCCTTTAAGGCCCGCAAGGCTCCGGTTATGGCGCTGCCCGTGCCAGAAGCCTGCGCCAACGGCAGCTACGTGCCACCCACGCTGATTGAGGTGCTGAACATTCGGGAAATTGGGCCAGAAGTATTTGGCCCCGTGCTGCATGTTCTGCGTTTCCAGCGTGACAAGTTGGAAGAACTGCTGCTGGAAATTAACGATACCGGCTACGGGCTGACATTCGGCCTGCATACTCGGTTGGATTCCACAATCAAAAGCGTGCTTTCGCAAGTTGAGGCTGGCAATCTTTACGTCAACCGCAACACCATTGGCGCAGTTGTGGGCGTGCAGCCTTTTGGCGGGCGTGGCCTTTCTGGCACCGGCCCCAAGGCAGGTGGCCCGCTTATTCTGCGCCGTCTGTTATCCGCAGCACCAACTGTGGCACAAATTGTGCGTGGCCGTACCACGCCAGAAATGGCGCAGTGGACAGACTGGCTGCGTGAAAAGGGTGAAAGCAAAGCCGCGCAGGTTGCTGGCCATCTGGCACGCCTGCCGCTGGTGGGGGGAGAAATCACCCTGCCCGGCCCAGTGGGGGAACAGAACATCTACCGCCTGAGCGCACGCGGCAATGTGCTATGTGTGCCCATTACGCTGGCCGGGTTGTATGATCAGGTCTCTCTGGCGCTGGCTGGTGGCAATACGGCACTGGTGCTGGCCGAAGAAGAACTGACCGAATGGTTGGATAGACTGCCAGATATTCTGCGCCAAGCTATTCGCCCGGTGGCCAGTGCAACGGCCCTGCCCTGCTCTATCCTGCTGGGAGAGGACGATAACGCTATCTTCCGCAGTGCGCGCAAAACACTGGCCGAAGCCAATGGCCCCATTGTTTCTGCCTTTGTAACAGGCCAGAGACTGCCTTCTGTTGAAGTGGTGCTGGAGGAGCAATCTCGTAGCATCAACACCACCGCAGCGGGTGGCAATGCCAGCCTGATGACGCTGAACTAATCAGCCTGCACTTTACAAACCAGGCCCTCGGCGTTTTGTGCGCCGGGGGTTTTGTTTGTACGGCTGTGCCACCTGTTTGGGGCATGGCACCTCTTACAAGAGATCATCTTTTCGTGAGCGGAGATGATGATATAACGCGCATCCTTCTATTACAAAACGCGTATAAAACCCCTCTTTTCATTCTTTTTCTTTAGAGGAGAAATCATGACAGCCCGTACGGGACATGATGCCAAGCTGGTTATTGCCATTCTGCTGGTAACAATGGCAATGGGCATGCTGGATGCCATATCCCTACTGCATCTTAAGATTTTTGCAGGATATATGACAGCCACCATTATTCTTATGGCTGTTAATATTGCCACTTCTCAGGCCATTGTTCTTTCTGGCCTGGAAGCCATTGCCTGCTACTTTACGGGGGCCATTATTGGTGGCCGCCTGGTGCGGCGTGAGCGCCATACGCGCCTTGTGGTGGGGGACATTCTGTTAGGCGTTGGCTGCCTTGTAGGGCTGGCCGCATTTGTATGGTGTGCGCACGTTAACGGCGGCATTTACATTACGCTGGGTATGCTCTCGCTTGCCATGGGGCTGCAAACTTCTGCCACACGCCATGCCAAACTGCCGGATATGGTGTTGCCCGCCGCTACAATGGTGCTGCATGGGCTGGCCCATAACAGCACAGTGGCCGGTGGCACAAATTCTGGCACATGGCGCAGATTAGCCGCTATTGCCAGTCTGTTTGTAGGTGCTGTTATTGGCACACTGGTTTCTGATAAAAATGTTGGAATTGGTATTGCCGCAGCCGGTATGACCATTTTTGCGGCGGGTGGCCTGCTGCATCTGCGCCGCCACCCTCTTGCCCTGCATCTGGATAAACTGAGTATTCCCTAAACTGCGGGAATACTCAGTTAAACGTAAAGCTCAGCCAGCTTTTTTGTTATTGGTGGCAAAGTAAACGGCCATAAGGTAGCACACCACCGTGCTGCCCATGGTTGCCAGAGCCGTCATCCGTTCGGATGGGTTCAGCAGCATAGCCACAAACACCAGCACCACACCGGCCAGCGTAACGTAATTGCACAGCGGAAAAAGCGGCAAGGTGTAATTTTCTGCCTCTGTGCCAGCCTGCCGCGCTGCCCGGCGCGTAACAATGTAAGATGTTACAATCAGGCTATAGATCAACAGAATAACGCCACCACTACAGCTTAGCAGGAAGGCAAAGATGGTGCCCGGTGCGAGAATGGATGAGAAAGCCACCAACGTACCCGCCACACTGCTGACGATAATGGCCTTACGCGGCACAACAGCAGCCGAGCTTCGCGCCAGAAACGCCGGAGCATCACCCTGAGCAGCCAGCTCTGTCAGAATACGCGATGTAATATACATGGCGGAGTTCAGGCAGGATAAAATGGCGCTCAGCACCACAATGCGCATCAGCAGCCCCGCGCCCGGCACGCCCATAACATCCATAGCCGCCACAAAAGGTGACTTGCCAGCTACAATGTTTGTCCACGGCACCACAATCAGGATCATACCCACGGCGGCTACGTAAAACAGTGTAATACGGCGGCCAAGGCTGCGGGTTACGCGGGCCACATTTTTACCCGGCTCTGGAGATTCTGCCGCTGCCACTGTGGCAATTTCCGAACCCATCATGGTGAACAAAATGGTGGGAATAATAGACAGCAGCGCCACAATACCATGCGGAAAAAGCCCGCCATGCCCCAGCAGGTTTTCCTTTACAGAAACGCCGGGCCCAAACACATGCGCCGCATATAAAAGAGAAATAGCAATAAAGGCGATAATGCTGAAAACCTTAATGGCGGAAAGCCAGAATTCACATTCACCAAAAACACGGGGGGCAGCAAAGTTGATCAGTTTAAGAATAAGAATCAGCACAATAGAAAGCAGCCAAACCGGCAGATGCACCCAATCCTGTAACAAAATGGCGCCGGCTATGGCCTCACTGCCCAACACCACCACCCAGAAGAACCAGTAAAGCCACCCAGCGGTAAAGCCCACCTTATCTCCATGTGCGGCGCGAATATATTCCACAAAGGACCCACGCCCGGGGTCCGCCACAACCATTTCCCCCAGCATGCGCATCACCAGGATAACCAGAAATCCTACCAGCAGAAACGCCAGCAGAACCGCAGGCCCTGTTGCCGCAATGGCAGCGCCACTGCCAACAAACAGACCAGCCCCAATAGTGCCACCCAGAGCGATCATGGCAATGTGGCGATTACGCAGCCCGTCTGCGGGTTTTCCCGCAGGGAGGGTTGTCGGTTCGGGCATCAGGAAATCCTTTATTCTTGTTGTCCTGTAAGTGTTTCTACCCCAAAACGTTTTGTTTTGGGAAATCTTCGTTAAAAATGCTTGTAAAAATAGGCTTCCAGCACGCCTGCATGCCGCCCGATATTGTGCATGCGATACCCCGTTGGCACCCCTGCGCGAGAAAGCGCACGCCCAGCCGGGCCACTAAAGGCCGTGCCTGCGGCAACAGCGGCTGATGTGGTTTCATCCAGCATATATTCGGCCGTAAAATCCACTTCGTTTGAAACATGGCGGCCCACGTTCTTCAGCCCCATGCCGGAGGGATACAGCAAGGAAAGATCGTAAAAATGCACACCCAGCTTAAGCTCATCCTTTTTACGGAACAGGTGCACTGGTGGCGTGCCTGTTAGATCAAACTGGTGCACTTCCAGATCAGAAAGTGGGGCCAGATACATGCCCACAATTTCACCCGGCCAGTAACCGCCATAGGTGTAGCGCTTACCATCGTACAAAAAGAACGTATCGTAATTGCGCTTAACCGAACCTTCGGCATTTTTGCCGCCGCCAAAGCGCGTGTACCGATAAAACAGATGCGGCTTCCACGGCAGCATGGAAAACGTATAGCCCGGTTCGAAAAACATGCCGTAGGCTTCTACAGATTTGTAGCCATTGCCTGGGTGGCTGTTCTGCTCGGATACAAAGTTGCCATAGAACGTAAAGTTCTTGGAAATTCCCAGCGCCTTAACGGGAAACAACGTGCCGCCCCAGCTCAGGGCCGCTACGTTCATGCCGTTACGATCTGCACGTGTGGAATAATCGTAATGAGATGAACCATCTGCATCGCGCACATGGAAGTAGGTTAACGTTACATACGCAGCACGATCTGCATATGTAGAACCCCCATGCCCACCGGGTTTGTTCTTGAACCAAGATACATCAAACCCAACAAACTTGGTTTTAGGGCGGTCATACCCGCGGTCAATGTCGTTGTCGGAATTGCTTTCCAACATAAAGACATCCCCTCGCACGGAATCACCTTCCAGCTTGATCACGCCGGGGCCAGAAAACGCATATCGCGGTGCATACCACCATGCGCCTCTATCACCCGCGCTGTAGGTGCCTTTACCAATCAGAAAGCCATCATCCACCGCAAAGGCCTGTCTGCCGCCCAGCACCGTAAGAACCTGGTTGCCACCTGCCATCTTTAACGGCACTTCTACGCCCAGATTGGCTTCTTCCAGATAAATGGAACGCGGTGTGCCAGATGTTTGAGAAACTTCTTCCGCATCACCATCACCCAACGTGGTGGCGCCAATGGCAGATGCCTTGCCAATAACGGTAAAGCCCCAGCCTGTTTGCCAAGACCCCATGAGCATAGGCTTGCCGTAAAATTCGCCATATGTGCTGTTTTTATGCCGCACTAAAGCGCCGGAAGATTTGGTGCCGTAAGACCCTGCGCCAAAGTTGGTATTGGGCAGGAAAAAAGCAGACCCACCAATATCCAGCGCACCCTGAAGGGTGATCCCCTTAACGGAAACAAGCGTTTGTTCTGCCCGCACTTCCTCTGGAGCAGCAAAAGCAGCCAGACCGAGCGCTACCAGAGAACAGCTTGCCTTAACAAACCCGCGAGACCCGCGGCACACTGAAGTGGCATGAGAGCGCGCATGCCGGACAAAGGAATTATTCATAATCAGCCCGCGCCTGCATGAAGTTGAAACCCAGACGCACACGCACAAAAAAAGCGATAAAGCCGTTTCTGTGCAAAAATGATATCCTGCATCAGATATGCCACGTGTAGAGGATCTCCTTGTTGCAATCTGTTACGGGACAGATATGTATTGCATATACACATCTCTTTTTATAATCATCACACAACAATATATGATATTCAAGAGATTATAATAAAAAATTCTGAATCTTTTTTACTTCTATATTTTGTATAATCAAGATGTATTGTTAAATAATAAAAAGAGTATTTTGTATTTCTTTCATGTATTCCAAAACAAAGAATGCTTACCATATCGGATGTGAAACAATAATTTCATGAAAAATTATCTTGCCGCATACACAATGTACATGCGCTTGAGCACGCATCTGCTTTTTAGTGTGGTTTGATTTTATGCGCGATATGTATAATTCTTTTTCTTAAAAATAAAATACCATATATACTATATTAAAAATTGGTATATTTCAGTTATCATCATGAATATATTTATATATTCTGATATTAATTTTCTTGTTTACTATAAATTTTAAGTAATATGATCTGTATCTATATTCATATATATATTATTCTCACACCAAATGAGCGGAACAAGTAACGCCTCATACGTTCCCATGCCGCAAACACTTGGTCATTCTGAAAGGGCAAAGAAGCCGTGCCCTGTTCCAATGTTTTATGACCGCATGCCACCAACATTAAAACAGGGCATCCCCACATTACTGCGGCATGCTTGGGTATTTTACGGGCACGTGCTCAGATATACCGCCGTCCCACACACCGCCTTTGGTGGTATCCGGCGTATCTGGGTCTTCCACCTTTACCTTCTTGGCTGCCCCACCATCCCATACACCGCCTTTGGTTGTATCGGGCTGATCCGGGTTTTTGACCTCAACATGTCTTGAGACACCACCATCCCATGTGGCTGCAGAAGCACTCTGTACAAACCCGAGGCCAAGAACAGCGACACACATATAAAGTGTCTTTTTCATTTCTCTCTCCTCGTTTAACAAAACTGTAACAGAATGTATTTCTTATTTGTTTATTTTCAACACGAGTACTGTGCATTCTCCGTATGTCTGCTCTTTAAAAAGCAGTAATCGTAAGCAGCGCCACACATGCTCCGAGCAGCCATATCGCCACAAAAAAAGGAACCCGAAAGGGTTCCTTGCGCAGGATTTATCTTGTGTAGAGAACATATTTTGCGAAATGAGTATCTTCTCATATCCATTGTAAAAACAACGGCTGACCACCCACCAACGCGGCATATCGTGCTGCTGGGTGAGGCTCGCAATTTATTGATTTATTTGTTTTCGGGAAGTTGGAGCGGATGAAGGGAATCGAACCCTCGTATGCAGCTTGGGAAGCTGCCGTTCTACCATTGAACTACATCCGCGTCTTTATGGCGCGCACTATACCGATACATCGCGCAAAAGGCAACGTGTCAGTTTCACTCGGCTTCCATTTCCGCGCTTACCAGATCGGAGATATGGCCGATTTCGCGCAGATGCAGCCCCTCCGGCGGCCGAGAGCGCGTATTGCCGCGTGCAATGCGCCGGGGCAGCACGGCACGGTCGAACCCCAGCTTGGCGGCTTCCTTCAAACGGGCATCGGCTTGCGCCACCTGCCGCACTTCGCCAGAAAGACCTACCTCGCCAAAATAAACCTCTCCGGGGCTGGTAGGCACGCCGCTGGCGGCAGAAACCAGAGCCGCTGCCACGGCCAGATCTGCCGCAGGTTCCGCCACTTTCAAACCTCCGGCTACGTTCAGATACACGTCCATGCCAGAAAGTTTGAGCCCGCAGCGTGTTTCCAGCACAGCCAGCAACATAGAAAGGCGGCCTGTATCCCACCCCACCACGGCGCGGCGTGGTGCGCCATCTCCGCTTTTAGGGGCCAGTAGCGCCTGCACTTCCAACAAAACGGGGCGCGTGCCCTCTAGCCCGGCAAACACGGCAGACCCGGCAATATTGCCCCGCCGTTCGGCCAGAAACAGAGCAGATGGGTTGCTAACTTCCTCCAGCCCGCGGTCTGTCATGGCAAACACGCCAATTTCATCTGTTGCGCCGTAGCGGTTTTTGGCCGCACGTAAAATACGGAACTGGTGGCCTCTATCGCCTTCAAAATACATCACGGCATCTACCATGTGCTCCAACACACGCGGGCCTGCCAGCGCACCTTCCTTGGTGACATGCCCCACCAGAATAAGGCTGAACCCCCGGCGCTTGGCCGCGCGTATCAGCTCAAACGCACAGGCCCGCACCTGAGAGACCGTGCCGGGGGCGCTGTCTATGGTTTCCAGCCACATGGTCTGGATAGAATCAATCACCACCGCCCTTACATCGGGTTCGGCTTCCAGCGTGGCCACAATATCTGCCACGTTAATAGATGCCGCCAGATCCAGCTTGGCCCCGGCCACACCTAAGCGTTGCGCCCGCAGGCGGATCTGATCTACCGCTTCTTCACCAGAAATATACAGCACCCGCTCGCCCTTGCCTGCCAGTTTACTGGCGGCCTGAAGCAGCAGGGTGGATTTACCTATGCCGGGGTCTCCCCCCACAAGCACAACAGAAGCAGGCACAAGGCCACCGCCTAAAACCCGATCAAGCTCTGCAATACCTGTTTGGGTGCGCGGTGGAAGTTTGATCTCCCCTTCCAGCGCCTGTAGCGCCACGCGCCGCCCCTTGCCGCCACGCACTGCGGCAGAGGATGCGGCCAAAGGTTCCACAGCCATTTCTTCCAGCGTGTTCCATTCACCGCAGGCATCGCACTGCCCTGCCCATTTGGCATGTACAGCGCCACAATTGGTGCAAACATAGGTGCGGGAAGGTTTTTTAGCCATCAGGCAAGCTCTTGTGCTGTCCAGTTCATGCCCTTGATGTGGAATAAAACGGGAACAAACTCAAGGGCTCGCGGGAACTGTTTTTTATGCGTAGCCCAATTGCGCGTTCAGATCGGCCATGCCGGATTTATGGAAATACGCCTCAAACACATCACACCACGGGTCTGGCTGCTGCCGGACCTTGCCCGAAAATGTTGGGGTGCGTGCGCCATATGTCTGCACAAACGCGGCAGACAGGCGCTGCGTGAACTCTGGATTGATGGCCTGCAATTTTTCAATGTTATGCGGCTGCAAATCACCCTGCTTCAGGCTTTCATAACGCAGCACAATACTTTGGGGCGATGTATCAGCAAGCATCATGCGGGCCATCTGGCGCACATGCTCCAGCCCACGTTCATGCTCTACAGCCAAAAAGGCCGCCACGCGGGCATCGCCTTCCTGCTCACGCCAGAATTGGCCCAGAAAATCATCTGGCTCAGGCGGGATCATATATAGCAAAAAGCGGAACATGCTTTTCACGATATCACGCAGGTTCCGCACAACAGAAAGCACCACAACGCCTTGGCTGCGCACATGGTCTATGACGTGCTGAAAATCACAATGCGCCACAACGTGCCCACCTTGCAGCGTGGCGGTTACCAGATCCAGCGGGCAATACAGCCGCACGGTTTCGGGCATAATATGCACACGTTCATCCGGCAGGCCGCGGTAATCATCTACCACATCCTCTCCGCCCAGATGCAGGCGGTGGGAAGGGCAGCCCGCCGCCTTTAACGCAGCTTCCACATAATACGTGCCTGCCTTGGGGATGGTGTTAACCATAACGGGCGGCAAGCCCGGTGTTTCACATGTGTTTGTTGTTATCAGGGTGTTCAGATACAGGGGGTATCTGCGGCCTTCTACCGTGCCGGCCCACCCGTTTCCCGTTCGATGATACCGGCTGCTCACCTGCCCCTGCATATTCAGCAGGCACAGCTCTTCCCCATCCATACGCCATGTATGCTCGTTTTCGTGCCGATACCCGTAAAGCTGCCCATCGGGCAGAAAGACAACCTTGCCGTAATTGGTGTTGCAAGGAGACCCAAATACAAAAACAGAACGGGAAACATCATCCATAATTGAACACCCCTATAGAGTGCCACTTTGCAAAATGGCTGGGGGCTGTTTGCCACTTCTGTTCATAAATTTAAACAAATATTTATTACTGCAAGACCACCATCCCCCAACCCCACCACGCAACGATGCTTTGACGAACCCGCCCGCACGGGTTACGGCTCTGGAACTGCCTTTTCACACTTCAGCAGGAACGGACAGTCCACACTCATGGACATGGTGCTTGATCTTGTGGCCCGCCTTGGCCGCGCTACACTTTCCCTTATTCGCGCGGCGGGGGCTTTGGCCCTGTTTGCGGCTTCTGGGCTTTCGCACATTGTGCGCCCCCCGTTTTACGGCCGGGTATTTTTATCCACCTTTTTAGAAACGGGCTTTTTCTCTCTGCCTGTTGTCGCACTTACGGCGCTATTTTCTGGCGGGGTGATTGCGCTGCAATCCTATACCGGGTTTGCACAATACCATGCCCAAAGCGCCATTGCGGGTATTGTGGTGCTGGCCGTTACGCGTGAACTGGGGCCTGTGCTGGCGGGCCTTATGGTAGCAGGCCGCGTAGGAGCCGCCATGGCGGCCCAGATTGGCACCATGCGCGTAACAGACCAGATAGACGCGCTTACAACCCTTTCCACCAACCCCATGAAGTATCTGGTTGCCCCACGTCTGCTGGCCGGGCTAATTGCCCTGCCCCTGCTGGTGTTGGTGGCAGACATACTGGGCGTTGCGGGTGGCTTTACTGTAGCGGTGGTGAAGCTGGGCTTTTCTGCCCCTGCTTACATTACAGCCACGCTCAACTCTCTTAAGGCCATTGATGTCACGGTAGGGTTGGTAAAGGCCGCGCTGTTTGGGTTCCTTATTGCGCTGATGGGCTGCTATTACGGCTACAACAGCAAAGGCGGGGCAGAGGGTGTGGGATCTGCCACAACAGCCGCCGTGGTGGCGGCCTCCATCATGCTGCTGGCCTTTGATTACCTGCTGACAGACCTGTTCTTTTCACAATGAGCCAGACCATGACAGGCACCACGCCTAAAATCCGTATTCGGGACCTGCACAAATCCTTCGGCACCAAAAAGGTGTTGGATGGTGTTTCCATGGATGTTGCGCAAGGCACATCCTTTGTTGTTATCGGCGGGTCTGGCTCGGGCAAATCCGTGCTGCTGCGCTGTATTCTGGGGCTGATTACGCCAGATTCCGGCATTATTGAAATTGATGGCGAAAACGTTCTGGCCGCTCCGGAAAAACGGCGTGAAAAACTGCGCAGCGAAATTGGCATGCTCTTTCAGAACGCCGCGCTGTTTGACAGTTTGACCGTGTGGGAAAACGTCACCTTCGGGCTACTGGCCCTGCATAAGATCTCCCGCAAGAATGCCCGCAACCATGCAGGCACCATTCTGGCGCAGGTGGGGCTTGATCCTTCTGTAGGGGATTTATACCCCTCCGAACTTTCTGGCGGCATGCAAAAGCGTGTGGGCCTGGCCCGCGCCATTGCCGCCCAGCCGGATATTCTGTTTTTTGATGAACCCACAACCGGGCTAGACCCCATTATGGGCGCGGTAATTGATGGGCTGATAGTAGATTGCGTCAAAAAACTGGGTTCCACCGCCATTGCCATTACGCATGATATGGCCTCTGCCCAACGCATTGGGGATGAAGCCGCCATGCTCTACAAAGGCAAGCTGATCTGGCAGGGCGCAGCATCTTCCCTCATGAACAGCGGCAACCCGTATGTAGATCAGTTCACACACGGGCGGCGTGAAGGGCCCATCAGCATGGAATTGCGGCGTTAATCACACTTGGCTGCAATCTCCACTTGCCCGCGCTGCCCTGCAATGAGATAGAAAAAGCAGACAAAACGGGTAAGGGATATTCGGTAAGATGAAACGCGCGGTTCTGCTGCTAGCCTGCACCTTGGGACTATCCGCCTGTGGCATGTTCAGCTCCAGCGAACCAAAACATCTGACCACAGCCGCTCAGTGGGAAAAATACGGGTATCATGATCACCTGAAAACTGGTGATGACGACTAACCCCACCCCTTTTCTCCGATAAGTTGATTTTCACCCCTGCCGCTGCTGATGGCAGGGGTTTGCCTGTTGGAATGTGCACAGCATATGCGCTGCCTGCACAAAACAGAAACTTGCACATACTTCCCTTATAACACCACGCTGCTTGCTTAAAAGTAGCGCAACCCCCTCTTGCGCCGCTACGTTACGGACATAAGGGTTATTTTTTCCAGACACCTGAAACACAAGGTTTTCTGATGCGTTTGAAGCGGTTCTGTTCTTTTTTTCTATCGTGCTTTGTACTAACGCAGGGTGCCGTGCTTTTTGCTACCAGCACCCCCCTTCTGGCAGCAGATACAGAAAATGCACCAGTTACAGCCCCGGCCCCAACAACCCTTATTACCAATACTGCGGATATTGTTAGCAACAGCACGCTGGAAAGTATTGGCACAGAAATAAGCGCCATTTACCAAAGCAGCCAGCAGGAAAGAAGCAACGGCCAAAGCACAACAGAGCTTGCCAACCTGCTGCGCCGCGCCAATGTGGTGGCCACACAAACAGACACCCTGCAAGCCCGCCTAAAACCCTATCAGGCGGTTTATCAGAACTTTCTGGATATTCTGGGCAAACCGCCGGGCAAGGATGACCCCGCAGAACCGGCCTCCATTACCGAGCAGCGCACGCTTCTGCTAAAAAAGCAGCAGGATATCAATTCCCGCATGACGCGGCTTAAGCTGTATCAGGTAGAAGCCCAGCAGCTTGTAAGTGAACTGCGCCAACATGGCACTGCCATACAGCAAGCCACCCTGTGGCAGCGCTTTCCTTCACCGCTTGGGGTCAACTTCTGGTCTCAGTTTACCAGTCATTTCCATGCAGACATCACGCGGTTCAGCGCTTTGGGGGGTGAAGCCCTTGGGGTGCTGGGGGTAGCTTTTGCTGGCAAGCGCATTTTTATTTCACTGGGCGGCATAGCACTTTCCGCCTTGCTTCTGGTGGGGTGGTTTTTCTCACACGGGATTATCCGCAGGGCGGTGGTGCGTTTTTTGCCTGCGGGACGTATCCGCCCCATTATTGCAACTCTTGTTTGTGGTGTGCTCAGCCTGCTGGCTTGGGGCTTTTCCTTCCAGATTTTGTGGAGCGTTCTGGCCTTTGATAACTCTGCGCTGGATGAAGATTTAAGCACGCTTGGCAGTATGATGGGCGCGCAGTTTCCGCTTTGCGGGCTTGTGATTGAACTGGGATTTTGCCTGCTTTCGCGCCATCCGGAATGGCGTATCTTTCCGATGTCGGACGCCATTGCGCGTAATTTACGGCTGTTTCCGCTCTGGTTGGCAGGTGCGCTTATTATGCGCGGGTTCCTGCGTTATATTGATACGCAAAGCGGCATTTCCATGCTGTCCGTACAATTAATGGATGGCCTGTATGTGCTGGCTGTAAGCCCCCTGCTATTTGCCATTCCGCGGGAATTGCGCATTTCCGATCAAACAGAAGATACCCCCAGCCAACCTTCCCGCACTCAGTTTTTAATCAGTCTGGCTATGGGAATTTCCATTGTCTGCTGGTTGGCTGTTTTTTCTGGCTACATTCCGCTGGCTTATACCATCATCTCATGGGTCAGCATGATGGCTATCAGCATGACGGGCCTTTTGCTGCTTTCTCTTTTGGTGACGGCTATGGCCAGCACGCTTTTTCCGGCCAGTGCACCTTTGGGGCGGCATTTGGTAGAACTGGGCCTGCCCCCGCGGCTTGTAAACCAGATGTGCGTGGTGGTGCCCGGTATTGTAAATGTGCTGTTATTGGCCGTGGCTTATGCCGTTGCCACCAGCGGCGATGGGTTTGACCCACAGCAGATATGGCACCAGCTTTACTGGCTGTTTCATGGTCAGGCCAGCACCGATGGTTCCCACATCTCTCTGGATGCCATTTTGCTGTGCGCTGTGTTGCCGGTGGTGGGCTATTACACCATCAACATTTTAAAATCCTGGTTCAAGCAAAGGTTTTTCCCCACCACACGGTTGGATATCGGGGCGCAGGCCTCTATCCTGAGCATTCTAAGCTATGCAGCATGGATTTTAGTTGGCCTTAGCATGCTAGCAGTGCTGGGCGTTACCGTTAAAAGCATGACATGGGTTGTTAGCGCGCTTTCTGTGGGTATTGGCTTTGGCTTGCAATCCATTGTGCAAAACTTTGTTTCGGGCATTATCCTTATGGCCGAACGCCCGGTTTCCATTGGGGATGTTGTTACTATTGCGGGCGTTACCGGCACGGTGGAACGCATTAGCGTGCGCTCTACCGATATCCGGCTAGAGGACAAATCCACCATGATTGTCCCTAACTCGCAGTTCATTACCTCGGCGGTTAAAAACGCTACACGGGCACAAAAGCCCGGTGTGTTTACCATAGAACTCAACCTGCCATTTGCATCTGATCTGGATAAGGCCATGGATGTCATGGCTCGCACTCTGGCCGCGTGCAAGGATGTGGATGAAAGCGTGCAGCCAAGTGTCAGCATGTCTTCTGTATCTGATGGCTCTGCCCTGCTTATTGGATCTGCCAAGGCCGCAAATGGCACAGACATAAAAGTTGTGCGCAGTGCTGCTCTTTTTGAAATCTGGAAGGCGTTTCAGGAAAACAAGATTCCGGTTACGGTGCGGCAAAACCTGATAACCGTTTAACAAGGCCACTCTATTCCTGCGGGCCGCCTGTATGGCCCGCAGAAACCCTGCCACGTTGTGTTTTAGGAAAAACGCTGGCGCAATTTATCTCTATGTTCGCGCGCACGCCCGGTATTGGCAATGTAGGCCTGTTGCAGAACATGCCATGCCTTTTCCAATTCTCTATCATCTATATAGGCAAAACCCTCTGGCCGCGTACGCAAAACACGCTCCAGATTTTTCAGCCGCACCACCTGCTGATGCACAAACGGGCTGGCATAAGCACGCCCGGCGAATACCACAACAGACTGCACGTTTTCCATCCCGGTCAGATATTTTACAGCACAGACATGCCGATAATTCTGATGCACGGGGTCCATAAACAGCCTGTAACTTACCCCCGAAGAATTTGGAAAACTCTGCTTCCAAACACCCGGCGTAGATGAACCAGAAATAAAGCCATCGTAATTTTTGGTTTCAATAACCACAATGCCCCACGGGGCTTTTACAAGATGATCTATTTCTGTCAGCCCTCTGTCATCTTCTAAAATAACATTATGCAAGGCTGGCCAGCCCATGTGCCGGAGAATTGCGCTTACTTTTTCTTCCCCTTGCCGCCCTTTTTCATAGGCATCAAAATCCGGTTTCTCAAAGCCCGCTTCTGTCGGGGCTTTATCCTGATGTGTTGGGGGCGGAGGTACATACTTTTCTGGTTTTTCAACAAAACCAAAAATCAAAGCACCGGCCAGAGCAAGAAGCCCTACAACCAAAGCAATTTTTACAAGCAGAAATAAAAATGCAAAAACAGTTGAAATATTCAGCAAGACAAGAACGCACACTGCCACTGCAATAATGGCACTTAGTTTATTCATTAAAAAATCTGCCCGATCTTATGTGTTTTTTGGCATTCAGCTTACAGGCTGTTCTTGCACGCACGTGCAGTGGCACATACGCCGCCAGACAACAAGCGTTAGAACTTTTTGAATTTACGTGGATATCAGAAGGTTTTTATTAAAAAGGCCCCAACATGCGGGGCCTTTTTAACAGGTTTAATGATCCTGATGAATGGTATCCAAATCTGCAAAGCGCGTGTATTCGCCTTCGAAAAACAGATTGATGGTGCCCGTGGGGCCATGACGCTGCTTTTCCAAAATAAGCTCGGCTTTGTTATGCACCAAGCTCATCTTGCGCTGCCATTCATCCATCGCCACGGAGTATTTCTCCATGGATTCAAAAGCTGTTTCCTTGGGCATACGCTGTTGCAGGTAATATTCATCACGGTACACAAACATCACCGCATCGGCGTCCTGCTCAATAGACCCGGATTCACGCAAATCCGACAGCATGGGCCGCTTGTCTTCTCGGCTTTCCACCTGACGGGAAAGCTGGGAAAGCGCAATAACCGGCACTTCCAGTTCCTTGGCAATGGCTTTAAGCCCCTGCGTGATCATGGAAATTTCCAACACACGGCTTTCTGGGCGGGTGCCAACAGATGGCCGCATAAGCTGGAGGTAATCCACCACCACAAGGCACAGGCCCTGCGTACGCTTTAACCTACGGCAGCGCGTGCGCATGGCGGAAAGGGAAATAGCTGGCGTATCATCAATCACCAACGGCAGGCGGGCCAGTTCGTGGCTGACACGCACAAAGCGGTCAAACTCCTTCTGCCCGATATCACCACGGCGGATACGCTCGCCCGAAACCTCGGCCTGTTCAGACAAAATACGGGTGGCCAACTGCTCTGCCGACATTTCGAGCGAGAAAATAGCCACCGCCCCTTTGGGCTTTTCTCCTGTTTCCTCGGCATCATCCATAATGGCGCGTGCGGCGGAAAAGGCCATTTTAGTCGCCAGCGCCGTTTTCCCCATAGCAGGACGCCCGGCCAGAATCAGCAAGTCCGATGGATGCAGCCCACCTGTTTTTTTATCCAGATCGCGCAAGCCAGATGTAAGGCCTGTAACGTGGCCTTCATTCTGGAAGGCCTGGGCTGCAACAGAAATGGCCCCGCTCAGCGCCTTGTTGAAGGAAACAAAGTCCCCTTCATTGCCTTTTTCCGTTGCCAGTTTGAACAGGGCTTCTTCCCCTGCCTCAATCTGATCCTGCCCGGAAAGGCCCATGGTGGTGCCAAACGCGCTGTTCACCACGTTTTCACCAATATCAATTAGCTGGCGGCGGATCCATGCATCATGAATGGTGCGGCCGTAATCCCCGGCGTTGATAATCCCGACCATAGAGGACAGCAGCTTGGCCATATAGGCCATACCGCCCACACTGGCCAGAATGCCGGAATGTTCCAGCTCGGCCCGCATGGTAACGGGGTCTGCCAACTGGCCGTTTTCTATGCGCCGGGCAATGGCTTCATAAATCTGGCCATTCACGCGGTTGGCAAAATGCTCACCGGCCAAAAAGTCCGAAACACGGTCATAGGCGCGGTTATTGGTCAGCAACGCGCCAAGCAGCGCCTGTTCGGCCTCCACATTGGCCGGGGGCTGCCGAAGGGTAAGGGCCAGAAGGCTTTCGTCCTTCTGGTTGGGGGTATCTGTTGTTGTCATGCTCACAACACCGCTTGTATCAGATTCGCGCTGCTACGTCCTGCTTACACGCACATTTCCGCACAGCGTTTTTTAGGCCGGTGGCACGCAGGCCCGTGCGGCCTGATCTAACGCATCATACGCTGTTACAATATGATAAAGCGAGCTACTTGGTATTTGCGTCACGGCAGGCACGCCCTGTGCATCCAGTTGATCCAGCCATGTGCCCGTGGGGCAGCCCGTAAAATACCGATCAAGCAGATTGGTGGCCATACGCGTAGCCCAACCGGATTGATCCTGCGGATCATGGCACAGCGCGCCACGCAAGGCCTCGCCTTGCACCCAAAGGCGGAAGGTGGGTTTAAGCACCTGCCCGTTCCGCGCAACGGCATCGCGCACCAATGCTGTTTGGGTATCTACACCATATTGATGTGCAAAATGGTATAAGCGTGCGGCCTGCGCGGTAGTATCTACCCCACTTTGGCGGGCATAAGCCTGCAGCAGCCAAACCCATTCAAAATGATGCCCCGGCTCGCACCACTGGCCTTCTGGCCCTGTGGCGGGTTGCCAGTCTGGCCCAAAATATTCGCCCAATGTGCCGGTGCGTTCATCCATAAAGTATTGGCTGAATAGCGCATATAACGCATGGGCCTGCGCCAGATCTGCGGCATCACCTGTGGTTTCATGCAGGGCAAGAACAGCTTCCAGCAAGTGCATATGGGGGTTTTGCTGCCGCCATGCACCATCGTCGGCAGGCAGGGCATTCATAAACCCGCCATTAGGCAGCGCCATAGCCTGCCCCAGCCACGCAAGCGTTTGCCGCGCCAATTCTACTGCCCGGCCTGTGCGTTCCACCCGGCCATACCATGCCAGTGCAAACAGCACGAAAGCGATATCGTACAAATCTGCACTGTCATCCAGCACCGCGCCATCACGCGCCAGAAGCTTAACCCATCCGCCATCTGGCCTATGGGCATTGAGCAGAAACCTGAAAAGACTTTCCGCCCGTTGCGCCGCTGGCTGCCAGCCTTTTAACGCAGCCCAAGAAAACACAAAAAGCTGCCGCGCCTGCACCCTTACACGCTTGAATGGCGGCAAGGCTGGCGTGCCCTGTAAGGTCAGACACTCCTGCGCCCCCAAGGCCGCCGGGTTTTGGGGCGTGCCATCGCACCCCGTGCTGGCCCAGAAGGGCAAGGCATCATCAAACAGCCAACGCGCAAAGCGGTTGCGCACGGCAATAAGCGGCAGATTTTCTGCGCCGGGCAGATCATGCACCATCATGCCTTGCGAATCCGCCCGATTGTAGATGTGGTGGAATGCCCTTGCTGCAAGTTAGCCAGCACCAGCCTGCCCCCTGCGGCCTGCACAATATCCGCCCCCACAACCTGTTCGGGCCGGTAATCCGCCCCTTTTACCAGCACATCCGGCATAAGGGCGCGGATAAGCTCCAGCGGCGTATCTTCATCAAACGCCACCACGGCATCTACGTAGCGGATGGCCGCCATAACAGCCGCGCGAGATTCCAGTGAATTAACAGGCCGTGTTTCACCTTTCAGGCGGCGGACGCTGGCATCTGTGTTCAACGCCACCACCAGCCTGTCACACGCGCTCCGGGCTTCTGCCAGCAAGCTGATATGGCCGGGGTGGATGATATCAAAACATCCGTTGGTAAAGCCCACACGCAGGCCGCGTGCCTGCCAGCGCGCCACCTGTGCGCAAGCGGCCCCTAATGGCAGCAGGTGGGGCACTTCATCCGGGCCGGATTGTTCTTCCAGCTCGTGCAGAACTTCCTGAATATCAGCCGTGGCCGTGCCCAGCTTGCCCACCACCACGCCAGCCGCCGCATTGGCAACGCGCATGCCTTGCTCGAACGACATACCCGCACCAACAGCCAACGCCATAGTGGCAATAACGGTATCTCCCGCGCCGGAAACATCAAACACTTCCCGCGCACGGGCAGGCACCGCCAGCACCTCGCCCTCGCGCCGTACCAGCATCATGCCTTTTTCAGAGCGGGTGGCCAAAATAGCCTGTGCATCGGCTTGCGCCATAACCTTGCTGGCAGCGGCCTCTACATGCGCTGCGGTATCCACCGGCATGCCAGAGGCTGCGGCCAGCTCCTTGGCGTTGGGGGTAATGCAGGTGGCACCTTTGTAAAGTGTGTAATCAGTGGATTTGGGATCTACAAAAACAGGCACGCCAGCTTGCCGCGCCACACGGAACAGATGCGCCAGCACAATTGGGCTGCACACACCTTTACCGTAATCAGACACCACCACCGCCTGACAGCCCGCGATATGTGCATCAATCTGGCGGCACAGGGCTTCCTGCTCGGGCTCCGCAATTGGCGCGTGGCTTTCTTCATCCACCCGCACAACCTGCTGATGCGCGGCAATAAAGCGTGTTTTGCAAATTGTGGGCCGGGCCGCACTTTGCACTGTAGCGTCCACCAGCCGGTTTTTTTCCGCCAACGTGGTGCGCAGGCAGGCTCCGGCCTCATCCTGACCGCTCAGCCCCACCAGAATGGCCCGCCCCCCAAGCGAGATAATGTTGCTGGCCACATTACCGGCCCCTCCGGGCATTTCCCGCCGGGAATCCAGCAACAACACAGGCACCGGGGCTTCGGGCGAAATCCGATCCATGCTGCCGTATAAAAAACGGTCCAGCATTACATCACCCAAGCACAGCACGGTAATGGCAGAAAAATCCATGCCGTTCAGGCTCCAAAACTGGCAACAAAATCCAAAAGCCCTGTGCGCCTGCGGGTTTGCAAGCGTGCCGCCACCAGCACAGAGCGCGCTTCTGTAATGGCGCGGTCCAGATCCGTATTGATAATAACGTGATCAAATTCCCGCCAATGCGAGATTTCATCCCGCGCGGCGGCCATGCGGCGGGCAATTTCATCCGGGTGGTCTGATGCCCGGCCACGCAGACGGCGTTCCAGTTCCTCTAATGATGGCGGCAGCACAAACAGGCTCACCACATCATCGGGCAGTGCGCGGCGGATTTGCTGGTGGCCCTGCCAGTCTATGTCAAACACCATATCGTGCCCGGCGGCCAATGCGGCTTCCACCGGCGCACGGGGGGTGCCGTACCCACGGCCAAACACGGTGGCCCATTCCAGCAGTTCCCCGTTGGCGGCCATGTGCTCAAAATTTTCCATGGTGCGGAAGTGGTAATGCACGCCTTCCTTTTCCCCCGGCCTTGGCTGGCGGGTGGTAACGGAAACCGAATGCTTGAGCGCAGGCTCGGAAGCACGCAGTGCATTGGCAATGGTGGACTTACCCGCCCCAGATGGCGCAGAAATAACCAGGCACACACCGCGCCGCTGTTCTGCTCCGTTATGGTGACCCTGTGCGTTGTGCGCCATGCTGCCTTCCCTGCGTGTTCTGTCTATCCGTCTTGCGCCTTCATGCCAGAAGCCGCCATGCTATGCCATAACCACCATAAGCAAAGGCCGATCTGTAAGATGAAGCATGATACCGTTCTGATTACTGGCGCATCCTCCGGCCTTGGGCAAACGCTGGCCCAAACGCTGGCCCGGCCAGGGCGCACCCTTTATCTGGGCGGGCGCAACGTACAACGGCTGGAAGAAACCGCCAAAGCCTGCATTAGCCGGGGAGCCTCCGTGCATTTGCATATTGGTGATGTGGCAAACCGTGCAGAAATGGAGACATGGATCCGCAGCACAAATGGGCTGGATCTGGTTTTGGCCTGTGCAGGCATAACGGGCGGCACCCGCAAGCCGCAAACGCCCGATGGCGCACCGTATGAACCCGCGGCACAGGTTCATCGTATTTTTGAAACAGACATGATGGGCGTGCTCAACACCGTGCTGCCTGCGCTGGATGTCATGCAGCATCAACCGCGCGGAGCCGATGGCATGCGTGGGCGTATTTGCGCCATTTCTTCCGTTGCGGGCGTGGTATCTTACCCCGGCACGCCCTCTTATTCCGCAGCCAAAGCGGCGGTGGACAGGTTTATGGTGGCCACGGGTGGTAATGCCAAAAAGGCTGGTATCTTATTAAGCTCTGTTGTGTGCGGGTTTTTAGATACCCCTATGGTGGCCAAAAACGCCTTTCCCATGCCGGGGCTCACAGATGTTAACAGCGCGTGCCGCCGCATTTTGCGCGGGCTGAGCCGAAATGAGCGGCGCATTACTTTTCCGCTATGGCTGGTGGCGGGCTCCCGCTTTATGGACCTGCTCCCCATCCGGGTGGCAGAGTTCTATTACAACAATCAGCCCACAGGGGCCGCTGGGTCCATGCCCGAACCTGATCTTTCATGATACTGTAGCGCCACCCCCACCACGCCCCCTCGCCACAGGAACACGCTATCCATGATACAGACACCCCCTTCAGCCCCCCAAACTGGTGGCCTGATGGAGGATCTTTCCGCCGCATCTGTAAGAGAACCCGTTCCGGCACCGCTAAAAACCATGCCGACCGACCGGGTGTTCTGGAGCCATTTTTCCCCCAATCTTGGCCCCGGCGGCTGGGTAACCGGGGCGTTGCTTACGGGCATGGGGCTGGATTTTCGTACAGGTGTGGCCGCCATTATTGTTGGCAACATTATTGGCGCATTACCTGTAGCCCTTGCCGCCGCCATTGGCCCCACAACCGGGCTAACGCAAATGGAGGCTTCTCGCCGGGCCTTGGGGCAAAAAGGCCTGCGCCCTCCGGCGTTTCTAAACTGGATTTATTGCGTGGGGTGGGATGCGGTTAATAACGTGCCCGCCGCTACAGCCCTTATGGCGCTGCTGCTTTTGGCTGGGCTTTCCATGCCGTTCTGGCTGGCTTTGGGCATACTGGCCAGTATTCAGATGGTGGCTTCCATTTACGGGCACCATGTGGTGCAGGCCTTGCAAAAATATCTGGGCACAGTGCTGCTCGTGGTCTTCACGCTTATTGGCGTTGTGTTTGCTATAAAAGGGCAAGCTCCTCTGGCGGCACATCATGCCGTCAGTTTTTCCACCTTTTTGTTGGCAACTGGCGTGTTGGTCAGCTTCAATTTGTCCTGGGCTTCGTATTCCTCAGATTACACGCGGTATCTGCCCGCCAATACCAGCCCCAAAAAGGTGGTGCTGCTGGCGCTGGCAGGGCTTTTGGGTTCTGCCATTCCGTTCCAGATTCTGGGGCTTATTTCTGCCGGGTCTGTGGCGGAGGCATCACCCACAGCGGTTATTGCCTCGCTCCAGCAGGCTATGGGGCCGCTTGGGGCTGTGGCTCTTGGGGCTATTGCGCTTTCATCCATTACCGGCAATTCGTTTAACGATAATACTGCCAGCTACAGCCTTATTTCCGCTGGCCTGCATGTGCCGCGTATTGCCGCAGCCATTCTTACAGCCAGCCTTGGTTATGTGCTGGCTGTGGCCGGTGCAGGCCGTTACACCACGCTTTATACAGATTACCTGCTGGTAACCATGTACTGGATTGCCCCGTGGATCGGCATTGTGCTGGCAGACTGGTATTTTGGAGACCGCACAGTGCACCCCATTCCACCGGGTTGGACACGTGGGGCTACCATTTTTGCCGTTGTATCCGTGCTGACCATTGCGCTGTTTTCAACCAGCAGCCTTTACACCGGCCCCGTAGCGCGTTGGCTGGGCGGGGCCGATATTGGCTATTACGTAGGCTTTTTTGCTGCGGCTTTTTGGTACGCGCTGGGCATGCCACGGCGCATCAACTCATAAAGCCCCACAGCGGCCGCTACAGATACGTTTAGGCTTTCCATTTCTCCGGGCATGTAAAGCCCGGCAATTTCATCACAGCTTTCCCGCGTTAGGCGGCGCAGGCCCTTGCCTTCCGCCCCCAACACCAAGGCCACGCGGCGGCCATCAAAACTTGCGCCATCCAGCGTGGTGCCGCCTGCATCCAGCCCTACTGTCCAGCAGCCCGCCTTTTGCAACTGCTCAATCGCGCGGGAGAGGTTGACCTCACGCACCATAGGCACGGTTTCCAACGCACCAGATGCGGCCTTGGCCAGCACAGCCGTTTCTTCGGGCGCGTTTCTGTCCTGCACCACAAGGCAGGCCGCACCAAATGCCGCAGCCGAGCGTAAAATAGCCCCAATGTTGCGTGGGTCTGTTACCTGATCCAGCACCAGCACCGGGCCGGGGCGTTCCAGCGCTTCATCCAGCGGCATGGGGGGCAATATACGCGCCAGCAGCGCCACACCCTGATGCACCGCATCTGGCCCTAACAGATCATCCAGCCGTTGGCGCTGCACCAGTTCCGGGGTTACGCGCACATTTCGGCCAGAACGTGTGGCTTCTTCCAATGCCGGGTGGTTTTCTTCCGTTACCAGCAGGCGTTCATATACACGGCGCGGATTATTAAGGGCTGCGGCCACTGCGTGCGTGCCAAACAGCCAGCATGTACCCGCCGGAGCCGAAGGCGCGCCTTCCCGCCCACCAGCAGAAGAAACACGAGGGCGCCGCGCAGAACGGCCATGACGAGGTTGACGCATAAACACACAGTTCCGGGTTATTAAGAGTGTAACAGATGAGGCCCTTCTAGCGCATTCCGCCTGCCTGCGCCTATCCCGCATATAAATGTGCGGCCCCGCCATAACAGCGCCATACACAGCGTGCAGGAATGGACATTCCATCACGCCGGCTGTATCGGTCTGAAACACAACAGCATACAGCAACAGAACACGCAGGAGCGGGTTATGACCTCTGCCCCATCCGAAGGTGCCATTACACTGCACCGGAACGATCTTCCAGACAACGTGACCTTTACCGGGTCCGTGGCCGTGGATACGGAAACAATGGGCTTGAACCCGCATCGGGATAGACTGTGCCTTGTGCAGCTTTCTGCCGGTGATGGCACAGCGCATCTGGTACAGATCATCCCCACCTCCCTTGGGGGCAAAGGGTATGATTGCCCCAACCTCAAGCGCGTGATGGCTGATCCATCCATTACCAAGATCATGCATTTTGCACGGTTTGACGTTGCCATTCTGCAGCACGCGCTGGGCATTACCGTAAGCCCGGTGGTGTGCACCAAAATTGCCGCCCGCCTTGTGCGCACTTTTACAGACCGCCACGGCCTTGCCGCCCTGTGCCGGGATATGCTGGGTGTAGAACTCAGCAAACAGCAGCAGACATCAGACTGGGGCGCGCTGGAACTTAAGCCCGAACAGTTGGCTTATGCTGCATCTGATGTGCTGTATCTGCACGCACTGTGGGATAAAATGTCCGCCCTGCTGGACCGTGAAGGCCGGCGTGAACTGGCGCAGGCATGCTATGACTTCCTGCCCGCCCGCGCACGCCTGGACCTGCTGGGGTATGAAGACCCGGATATTTTCTCTCACCGCGCGTAAGCACGCGCTCCTGCATCCCTTTTTCTGATCAACCGGATCGGCTCGGCATGAACATGTCCACCCATATCAGCTCGCAGGCTTCCTCTTCCCCCGGCGTAGAGGCGGCTGACGTTGTGCGCACGGAACGTGCAGGGCTGGATGCACTGGCAGAAGCACTGGAAAACCCCGTTGGGTTGGGTGGTGCCTTTGCTGAAGCGGTAGAGATCATTCTGGCGCTGCCGGGCCGGGTGGTTGTAACCGGCATTGGCAAATCCGGCCATATTGCCCGCAAGGTGCAGGCCACATTAGCCAGCACAGGCACGCCCGCCATATTTGTGCACCCGGCAGAAGCCTCTCACGGTGATCTGGGAATGGTGCAAAAAGGTGATGCCGTTCTGGCTTTTTCCAATTCCGGTGAAACAACGGAACTGGGAGATATTGCCGCCCACGCCCGCCGCTCGGGCCTGCCACTGCTGGCCGTAACCAGCCGTGCGCATTCCACCTTGGCTTCTGCGGCCACGGTGGCGCTTACGCTGCCATCTTTGCCAGAATCCTGCCCGATGGGGCTGGCCCCCACCACCAGCACCCTTACCCAGCTTGCGTTTGGTGATGCTTTGGCCGTAGCCCTGCTGCGCCAACGTGGTTTTACCGCCACGGATTTTGGCACCTATCACCCCGGCGGCCGCCTTGGCGCACGCCTGCGCACCGTGCGGGAACTGATGCGCACAGATAACGCCATGCCACTGGCCACCCCCAATACCCCCATGCGGGACGTTATTGTGGAAATGACGCACAAGGCGCTAGGATGCGTAGCCATTCTGGGCCAGAATGGCACCTTGGCGGGGCTGATCACGGATGGTGACCTGCGCCGCGCGCTTGATCACGACCTGACGACCACGCTGGCGAAAGATGTCATGAACGATTCACCGCTAACCATAGGGCCGGGAATTTTTGCTTCTGAAGCCCTGCGGCTGATGAACGAGCGCAAAAGGCCCATTACATCCCTGTTTGTGCTGGATGATGACCGCAAACCCATAGGCGTTGTGCATGTGCATGACCTGATCCGAGCCGGGGTTGGATGACCAGCCCGGAAGACAAACGCCCGCAACGGGCCGATTTTGCCCGCTCGGAAGAAACCACGCGCCGCCAGCGCGAACGGCTTGCACCTTCCGCCCAGTTGCGCAAACTCCCGGATGCCGCCAAGCTGGCGCGCCGCCGCACTATGCTGCGCTGGGCCAAATGGGTGCTGCCTGCCACGGCTTTGCTGCTGCTGGCCACCATTGCCGTATGGCCCGAAGTAGACAGGCTGCTAAGCGCCAACCAAACCACCATTAAGGAACTGGCCAAGGTTAAGATTGAAAGCGGCAACCTGATAGGCGCTACGTATCGCGGGGTGGATGAACACAACCGCCCCTTTATGATTACGGCGGACAGTGCGCATCAGGTCAATGACAACCGTATGGATCTGATCCGCCCCAAGGCTGATCTGCTCACACAGGGCGGAAGCTGGCTTTGGGTTGAATCGGAAAAAGGCGTTTACATGCAGCACGCACAGATTCTCGACCTGACCGGAGAAGTAACCCTGTACCGCGATGATGGCCTGATGATGCACAGCCCAGTAGCCGATATAGATGTTAAACGCGGCATTATTGCCTCCGATTCATGGGTGCGGGCAGAAGGGCCTTTTGGCTCGCTTGATGCCAAGGGCTATCTGCTGGCCCAGCATGAGGGCATTGCCCAGTTCCGCGGCCCCGGCCAGTTGATCCTGAATGATGATCGCCACAGTGATTCAGCCCCCAAAGGCAAGGCTTCCTAATATGCGCCGCCTTTTTTCCCGCCCTCGCCCTGCCCTGCGTATTGCCTCTGCCGTTATGGCGGCATTGCCATGCGCCCTGCTGGCCCTTTCTGGCACAGCACTGGCGCAGGCCATTGATATGTCTCACGGTGGGCAAATTACCGTAACCGCCGCCGGTGGGTTTGACTGGGACCAGAACCAGAAAAAAGTTACCGCCTATGATCAGGCAAAAGCCATCCGTGGGGATGTTACGGTTACGGCAGACAAGCTGATTGCCTATTACCGCAAAAAAGCCCCTGCCCCCGGCGCGCCAGACGCTAACGCCCCGGCTGGGGCAAATGGTGCAAAACCAGCCAGCGTGCAGGCCCCGGCAGCCAACGGCGCCACACCGGCCACACCTCCGGCCAGCACAGATCAGCCCCCACCGGCCCCGGCCACCAATGGCAGCGCAGATGCAGGCGGCCAGAAAGCCGCCGGAGGGGATGATCAGGATTCCGGCGCCAACGAAATTTTCCGGCTTGAAGCCATAGGCCACGTGCATATCTTCACCCAGACCGATCAGGCATGGGGGGATAAAGCCGTGTACGACATGGATCAGGCCGTGCTTGTCATGACCGGCAAGGCCATGAAGCTGACCACCCCGCAGGATGTGCTGACGGCGCGGGATTCGATGGAATATTATTCGCAGCAGCGTATTTCCATCGGGCGAGGCAACGCTACCGTCACCACAAACGATCAGCGCCAGATCCGGGCTGATGTGTTGGTGGGCTACAGCGCCCCGCCAGATCAGAACGCCCAGCCACAGCAGCAGGCCAGCAACAACAATAGCAGTTCAGATCCGCTCAGCAGCGGTTCGGGCAAGCTGGAAAAGGTGAACGCCTTTGGCCATGTATGGGTGCACACGCAAACAGAAATCGTAACGGGGGAACGCGGGGTGTATGTGCCTGACACCGGCATTGCCCGCATTGTTGGCAATGTCCATATCACCCGTGGACCAAACCAGATTCAGGGCGCGGCCGCCATTATCAACATGCACACAGGCATAGCCACCATGACAGAACGCCCCGGCAGCCGGGTAAGTGGGTTGGTTGTGCCCAATAACGGCGATACGTCGGACAGGAAATAAGCATGAATCAGGAAGTCACCTGGACGTCGGAAGAAACGGTTCGTGAAGAAGTTGTAGGCGTAGGCGTTGGGCCGGAACCTACTGACATTCATGCCCCGCATCGCCCCGGCCACGGCCTGTACGCACGCGGCATTGGCAAAAGCTATAAAAAGCGCGAGGTGGTGAAAAACGTTTCCATCGAGGTGCACCGGGGGGAAGCCGTAGGGCTGCTAGGGCCAAACGGTGCGGGTAAAACCACCAGCTTTTACATGATTGTGGGCCTTGTGCAGCCCGATACCGGCTCCATCACGCTGGATGGGGCGGATATTACGCAGTTACCCATGTATCGGCGCGCTCGGCTGGGCATTGGTTACCTGCCGCAGGAAGCCAGCATTTTCCGTGGCCTGAATGTGGAGCAGAACATTCTGGCCGCTCTGGAAGTGGTAGAGCCAGACCCAGACCAGCGGCAGGTGATGCTGGATGGTCTGTTAAGCGAATTTGGTATCAGCCATCTGCGCCGCTCGCCTTCCCTTGCCCTTTCAGGGGGGGAACGCCGCCGTCTGGAAATTGCACGCGCACTGGCCAGCCAGCCCCATTACATTCTGCTGGATGAACCACTCGCCGGGATTGACCCCATTGCCGTGGGGGAAATTCGTGATCTGGTGTCTCACCTCAAAGATCGCGGCATTGGCGTGCTGATTACCGACCATAACGTGCGTGAAACGCTGGAAGTGATTGACCGCGCCTATATCATGCACAGTGGTCAGGTGCTGATGCAGGGTGTGCCAGAAGAAATTGTGGCCCATGAAGATGTGCGCCGCGTGTATCTGGGTGAAAGCTTCTCGCTTTAAGCTTTGGCCATTTGCGCCAATACGTTGGATGGCCCGCAGTCTAATACAGTTACAGGCGCACCCACCTCTATTATGCCGGGCTGTTCTACCACTGCGTTTTGCGCAAACATTATTCCTTTGGGCGTGCGGTGGAAGGATGCCAACGTGGCCAGAGGCTCCTTGGGGTAAGGCACTTCTGCTGTGGTCTGATCAATCGTTGTTACCACGCAGCGCGAACATGGGGCCAGAATACGTAAAATGGCCGCGCCAACACGTATGCGCAGCCAGCCATCCTCGGCCCACGGTGCTGCCCCCTGCACCACAATATTGGGCCGAAACCGCGCCATAGGCACAGCTTGCTCCAAAGGCAAACGTGCGTTTAAATCCGCCAAAGATGCCGTATTAGCCACAAGCAGCGGGTATCCATCTGCAAAGGAAACCGGAACATCTGCCTGATCCAAATGGCGCAGGCGCGCTTGCTGGGGTGTATCCATCCACACCAGTCTGCACGGTTGCGCTAAAGCCTCGGCCAGCCAAACCGCTGCTTCTTCTCCCGCATCCCGTGCCTGCACCGTATCTTTCCATACGGTAACAGAGCGCATGGGCGCGTGGGTATCTGGAAAGCGCACAAAGCACGGGGGCATATTGGCCTTGCCCAGTTCCAGCCCTTGTGGCGTAGGCAAAGCGGATATCAGCGCCATATCCCGGCAGGTTCTTTGGGTTATAAACCGGCCTTGTGGGTCTGTAATCATCCACCGCCGGTCGGCTTCCAGCCCCCAAGGCCATAATCTGGCTTGGGTAGGAGAAAGCCCGCGCAATCCCTTAACAGGGTAAACATGCACGCCAGCAACGCTTAGGCCTGTCATGCGGCAAACTCCCTATATATCGCCAAACCCTCTAACTAGCGGCGGTGCCCTGCATGGCGCAGCACCAGCTTTGGGGGTGGAAACTGAACCGGTGCAGGTTGCACAAGTTCTGGTTCAATAGGTGCTGGTGCAGGCGGAATAACCATAGGCAGCTTGATAAAGCGGATAGCAACCCGTGCTGCCGGATTAGGCCGTGGGGCTATTTTTTCATGCGCCAGATGCCATACAAACGCGCCGTACAGCACACCCAGCCCGGCCATGCAGCCCAGCTTAACGCGTACCATCTGCCCGCGGGGCATTTTAGGCATTTCAACCGGCGGAGCAGAGCGCAGCAGCATGGAAAATATACTCTCCTGTCAACAACGGCAGACAGGCTGCCCCGTATTATTCTGGCCTTATTGTGTATTGTTAGGCATGGCTGTTTGCCCACTGCAAGCCTGCTAAGTGCTTTTTACACAGCCATGCAACCGAGAGGCCCAGCCCTGCATTATATTTGAAACAAAGGCATGGACACCAACCGCCACCCATGCCCAAATGTGAAAGAAGCGTTACAAACACTTCGCGTAACGTAACAAGGCTAACCAGTTGAACCTGATAAAACCCGGTTCTGGTATGGCACCGGTGTTTATTCAGCTCTGGAGATTCTGCCACTTAGCAGCAAGGAACGACGTTCTATGCATATTCAGGTTTCAGGTAAACAGATTGATCTGTCCGATGCGCTTAAGCACCGGGTCAATTCCCACCTTGGCAACCTAGCGGAACGATATTTTGACAAAGCCCTGCAAGCACAGGTGACATTCAGCAAAGCGCGTTCGTTCTTTACCTGCGATATTAATGTGCGCACAGGCAGTGGCCTTGTATTGCGCGGTGAAGGCGAAGCCGCAGATGCTAATGGGGCATTTGATGATGCCGCTGAACATATTGCCAAACGCCTGCGCCGGTATAACCGCCGGGTAACATCCCACACACGCGGTGCCCAAAGGCAGGCAACAGCACAAAGCGGCCGCACCTATGTGCTGCAACCGCTTAATGAAGATCCGTTGCCATCTGAAAACAGCACAGAAAAACCCGTGCTTTCCGCCCAGCCAGAAGGCACGGATACAGAAACTTTTGCCGCCATTATTGCCGAACAGCCCACGGATATTCCCGTACTAAGCGTTGGCGAGGCCGTTATGCGGCTTGATCTGGCAGGTATTTCCTTCCTGCTGTTCCGTAACGCGGCCAACGAGCAGGTGAGTCTGGTTTACCGGCGGGATGATGGCAATATTGGCTGGATTGATACCAACCCACGCTAAGCCAACAGCATGATGCGCATAAAAAAGGATCGGCTCATCACCGATCCTTTTTCTATCTGGAAAGACTGAATGGCCCTTGGGCCGCCGCCGCTACTGCAAGCTGGCGGGGATCATATCATTCTGCACAATTGCGCCCCATGCCGTTTCCAGATCTTCCACCACAGCCAGCAAAGATCCGTCCGCCGCGTAAATGGCGCAACCAATTTCATCATCTTCCATCAGCGCTGGGCGCGTATAGGCAACCTCCCGCAGCCCAAGGGAGCGGAACTGGCTTTCTGAAAGCTGGCGAACATTTGCTGGGCGTTCAGCCGCATGCGGCATAACGGGGGCGCTACCGTTGTAGATGGAACTTTTCATGGCGTCCTCCTTATTGGATCAGCTTTCATCCACGTCCATCACTGGGCGCAGCATGCGCGATGAGCGGGTTTTAAGCACGCTGCCGCTACCAGCAGCAGGCGCACGACCATTTTTTTGCCCACCCTGCACAATTTCAATGCGTTTCACACGCACCTCCGGCTGGGGGCGAAACAGGTCTATATGCAACAGACCGTTATCCAGCCATGCCCCGCCAATTTCTATCCCTTCCGCCAGCACAAATGCTTTTTGGAACTGGCGAGAGGCAATGCCCCGGTGCAGAAAAACGCGTTCTTCTCCGTCTTCCATCTGCCGGCCACGAATAACAAGCTGATTATCTTCCTGCGTAATCTGCAAGTCATCCATTTTAAAGCCTGCTACGGCCAAAGTGATCCGCAGGCCGTTGGGGGCAATCTGCTCAATGTTATAGGGCGGATATCCATCGCCCGATCCCTTGCTGGCGCGTTCAAGCATCTGCTCCAGATGGTCAAACCCTAAAAACATGGGTGAGCCAAACAGTCTTCCAGACATCCAAGCCTCCTCCTTCCTTGAGCGAGACAGAAAAATCAGACCCGTTACAGCATCTGATCTTATCACGATATGGGATAGGCCCGCTGACACGCAACCCCGCCCCCATGCCTGTATCTGGCCAAATGGGGGTATTGGACAACACACTGTGGCGGTGGTGCAACAGGTTTTAAGGCCAGAGGCAGATTTTCCCTGTGTTTTCCTCTGGCATCAGGCGCAGTGGAGCGCTACATCCCGCAGTATGACACACGCAGCCAATACAGACATCTCTTTTTCTGCTGCATCGGATGGCGCAGCACCCCTTCAGATCCTTACGCCGCCGCACCCTGTGCTGCGCCAAAAGGCGCGGCTGGTAAAGCCGGAAGACGTGGCAGACATTCGCAAGATTCTGCCCAACATGTTCTCGGCCATGTATCAGGCCCCCGGCATTGGGCTTGCCGCGCCGCAGGTGGGCCTGAGCCAGCGCTTTCTTCTGGTTGATCTGGGAGAAAAAGATGCGCGGGACCCGATTGTCATGATCAACCCCGAAGTAATTGCAGAAACCGAAGACATGGCCGTGCGGGAAGAAGGCTGCCTTTCCCTGCCCAACCAGTATGCGGAAGTTGTGCGCCCGGAAAAGATTCGCGTGCGCTGGAACAACATCAATGGCGATGTGGTGGAGCGCGAAGCCGAAGGCCTGCTGGCCACCTGTATCCAGCACGAAATAGACCATCTGGAAGGCGTGCTGTTTGTAGACCACCTTTCTGCCCTGCGCCGTAACATGATCCTGCGCCGTCTGGCCAAGGAACTAAAGCGTAAATAAGCCTAAGGGGCCGCCAACCATGCGTCTTGTCTTTATGGGCACGCCGGATTTTTCTGTTCCGGCGCTGCGTGCGCTCCATGCCGCGGGGCATGAAATTGTTGCTGTGTACTGCCAGCCGCCTCGGCCCGCAGGGCGCGGCAAAAAACTTCAGGCTTCCCCCGTGCAACAGGCGGCGGAAGAACTGGGGCTGCTGGTGCGCCATCCGCTCTCTCTGCGCAAAAATGAGCAAGAATGGGCAGATTTTGCAGCGCTACAGGCCGATGCCGCCATTGTGGCCGCCTATGGGCTTATTCTGCCCCAAGCCATGCTGGATGCCCCGCGCCTTGGCTGCCTGAACATTCATGCCAGCTTGCTGCCACGCTGGCGCGGTGCCTCCCCCATCCAAAGCGCTATTCTGGCCGGAGATACCCAAAGCGGTGTTACCATCATGCAGATGGAAGCCGGGTTAGACACAGGCCCCATGTTGCTGCGTGAAGCCGTGCCCATTACCGCCACCACAACCGCCACCAGCCTGCATGATGCCCTGAGTGCTCTGGGCGCAGATATGGCGCTGCGTGTGCTGGCCAATATGCCCACCCCAACCCCACAGCCAGAAGAAGGCGTAACCTACGCCCCCCGCCTAACGCGTGAGGATGGGCGCATAGACTGGGCCAAAACCGCCACGGAAATAGACCGCCAGATTCGCGCACTTACACCGTGGCCCGGCACCTTCAGCACCCTGCCTGATGGCACGGTGCTGAAAATTGGCGCAGCCACCCCCCTGCCCGATACCAAACACAGTGCCCAACCCGGCACAGCGCTGGATGATGCCCTGACCATTGCCTGTGGCAGCGGCGCCGTGCGGCTGACCCGCCTGCAAAAACCGGGCCGCGGCATGATGGATGCTGATGCCTTCCTGCGTGGCCAGCCTTTGGCCGCTGGCACGCTTTTAGGGGCCAAACAGCCAGACGCCGCATGATGGAAGAAGAACTTGCTCCCGTTCAGCGCTGGGCCGTTAAACTGGAATATGATGGCACCGGCCTTGTGGGCTGGCAGCGCCAGAAATCCGGCCTTTCCGTACAAAGTTTGTTAGAAGCGGCGGCTGCACGGCTGGCCGGTAATCGGCCTGTAAGCAGCATTACCGCCGGGCGCACAGATTCCGGCGTGCATGCGCTGGCACAGGTGGCGCATCTGGATTTTCCCGCAGATGTGCGTTTCTCTCGCCATTCTGTGCGGGAGGGGCTGAGCTACCACCTCAAACCGCATAACGTAGTGGTGTTGGATGCCGCGCAGGTGGATACAGACTGGAGTGCTCGTTTTTCTGCCACGTGGCGCTCATACCAGTATCGTATCCTCAACCGCAGATCGCGGCCTACCTTGCTGGCAGGAAATGTGTGGCACGTTAAAAGCACGCTGGATGTAGAAAAAATGCAGGAAGCAGCCAATATTCTGGTTGGCCCGCATGATTTTACTTCTTTCCGCGCCGTGGCCTGTCAAGCTCATAGCCCTATGCGTACGCTAGACCAGCTAGACGTTTCCCGCCACGGAGATGAGGTGATTGTTTTTGCCAAGGCCCGTTCCTTTTTGCACCATCAGGTGCGGAACATGGTGGGCACGCTTAAACTTGTGGGAATTGGCGCTTGGCAGCCAGAGCGTGTGGCAGAAGCCCTAAAGGCCCGCAACCGCTGCGCCGCAGGCCCTACCGCCCCGCCAGAGGGGCTTTACCTAAACGGCGTGGGATATGATCCAGACCCGTTTGACTAAAACAGGTCTGGCGCAAAACTTTCTTCAGGAATTGTTCATCACAATCATGGGCTGGAGCAGATCGGTCAGCACCTTGTAATGGGGTGGCAGCAGCGCGGCCAAACCATACAATGCCAGCGTGGCCAGCAGCACAGAGGCATACAGCACAAAGGCACGCCCACCGCTAATGCTTAAGCCCACGCGGGCCACAAACCATTGCAGCCAGAGTTCATACACAGCGGCTGTCATCACCAATGCGGCCATAAAGCCCGGCTGTTGCGCAATGGCAGGAAACAGCAGAGCAGCCAGCAGCGTGGCGGCCAGAGAAATCAGCACCACAACCCAGTTGCACCATGTGGCCGCCGTAATGTAGCGCAGCCACAGCGCCCCACGCCCCCAACGCTGGGCGTAAAAATGAGACACAACAGCAGGCAGCAAGGTAACGCACAAGGAAAGCAGAACCTTGATAAGCGCCATAATCTTGTCGGTCTGGAGGAAGACCTGCAACAGCCCCACCACCAAAAACGCCAACTGCGGTGCAAGTGCTGCACCAAAGGCATCCAGCGTGCCATCAAAACACGCTATGCCATCTCTGCGCCCACTGGCCAGCAGCAACATGCCCTGCAATGTGCGCCGGATAACACCGGGCTTGCTGGTATCGGGAATCATGCCTGCGCTCCTTCCAGAAAAGTCTGATAGATCCGTGTCAGCATTTCCAGATCCGCAATATCCGTGTGTTCATCAACTTTGTGAATACTCGCCCCCACCAGCCCGAATTCAGAAACCGCACAATACCGGCTGATAAAGCGTGCATCCGATGTACCGCCCCCGGTATCCAACTTGGGTGTGTGGCCTGTAACCTGCTGAATGGCCTCTACAAGGGCTGTGGTTTCCTGCGTGGGAGACGTAAGGAAAGATTCGCCGCTGATCTTGGTTTCCACGCGGGAACGCGGGGCATGCTGGCGGCAGATGGTTTCCACCCAGCCCTTGAGCGCGGCACCTGTATGCAGATCATTAAACCGAATGTTCAGCCGTGCTTCCGCCCGTGCGGGAATAACATTTGTGGCCCCATTGCCCACATCTACACTGGTAACCTGAAGGCTGGAGGGTTCAAAATACTCGGTGCCGTTATCCAGCGGCGTGGCGCGCAGAGCTTCCAGCACGGCCAGCAGACGATGCACCGGGTTATCTGCCCGATGCGGATAAGCCACATGCCCCTGCGTACCTTCCACCACAATATGCGCGTTCAGGCTGCCACGACGGCCCACCTTCACCATCTCACCCAATACCTTGGGGTTGGTGGGTTCACCTACCAGACAGTAATCGGGAATCTGGTTGTGCTGCGCCATCCATTCCAGCACCTTTACCGTGCCGTAAGTGGCTGGGCCTTCTTCATCCCCGGTTATCAGAAAACTGATGGAGCCTTTGCCCGGCCCGGCGGCCACATGCCGCGCCACGGCAGAAACAAAGGCTGCAATGCCACCCTTCATGTCACACGCGCCGCGGCCATACAGCACGCCATCCACAATATCTGCCGCATAAGGAGGGTAAGACCAATCGGCCTCATCCCCCGGCGGCACCACATCGGTATGGCCCGCGTAGCAGATATGGGGGCTGCCTGTACCCAAACGGGCAAAGAAATTGGGCGTGCGCTCCGCACCCTCACCAAACGGAAGGTGCGTTACCTCAAACCCCAAGCGCTCCAGCATGGCTGCAAGCAGATGCTGGGATGCGCCAGGATCTGGCGAGACAGAAGGCAGACGGATAAGCGCCTGCGCCACTCCAACCGGATCTGTCAGTGCCAGATTGGCCGGAATACTCACCTGCGCTGCGTCCGCCATGCTTTTCTGCCTCTTTTCGCTTTTTAGTCTGCCAGATCAGTCACGCAGCAGATCGTTAATGGAGGTTTTGGAACGCGTGCGTTCGTCTACCCGCTTAACAATAACAGCGCAGGCCAGAGCAGGATTGGGGCGGCCATCCGGGCCAACCGGCTTGGAAGATGGCATGGTGCCGGGCACGACAACGGAATAAGCCGGAACGCGGCCCATATAGATTTCACCCGTTGCACGATCCACAATCTTGGTGGAAGCCCCAAGGAACACGCCCATGGAAAGCACGGAGCCGCGTTCCACAATCACGCCTTCCGCCACTTCGGAACGTGCGCCGATGAAGCAGTTATCTTCAATAATCACCGGGGCAGCCTGCAACGGTTCCAAAACGCCGCCAATGCCTGCGCCGCCGCTGATATGGCAGTTTTTGCCAATCTGGGCACAGCTCCCAACAGTGGCCCATGTATCCACCATGGTGCCGCTATCTACACGTGCGCCCACATTTACAAAGCTGGGCATCAGCACAGCACCGGGCGCAATAAAGGCGGAGCGGCGCACAACAGCACCCGGCACCACGCGGAAGCCAGCCTTATCAAAACGGGCCTGATCCCAGCCAGCAAACTTCAGCGGCACTTTGTCATACGCCGGGGCACCGGCTGCGCCACCGGGAATGGCCACGCTATCGTTCAGACGGAAGGAAAGCAGAACAGCTTTTTTCAGCCATTCATTCACCTGCCAGCCATCTTCCTTGGGTTCGGCCACACGCAGCGCACCAGAATCCAGAGCTTCCAGAGCCGTTTCAATGGCTTTGCGGTCTTCCCCCGTTGTAGCGGAGGAAATCTGGTCCCGCTTTTCCCACAGGGCTTCAATATGCGCGCGCAAAGTTTCGTTGGTCATAACACACCGTCAGACAGGATGGACAAACACCGGGCCTGCACCACAGCCCCGGCAGAAAAAACACAGAGCGACCATGCGGACACACACGCAGCGTGTCAACGCATGGCACCCCGGAAAATGGCAGGCAACCGCGGCGTTATTCCGCCCGGATCATGGTGCCGGAGCCAGATGCCGTAAACAGTTCCAGCAGGCAGGCATGGGGCATGCGGCCATCAATAATCACGGCGGCACGCGCACCGGCCTGCACGGCCTGAATGCAGGTTTCCACCTTGGGGATCATACCACCGGTAATCACACCATCCTCAATAGCCTGCATGGCCTGCGCGGCTGTGAGTTCGGGTATCAGCTTACCATCGGCATCCAGCACGCCGGGCACGTCTGTTAGCATCAGCAAGCGTGTGGCATGCACCGCACCAGCTACAGCACCCGCTGCCGTATCGGCATTGATGTTGTAGGTAGCCCCATCTTCCCCAAAGCCCACCGGTGCAATAACCGGGATAAGGCCAGAGCCAGACAGCGCATAAATCACTCGTGGGTCCACCTTTATGGGTTCGCCCACAAAGCCCAGATCCAGCACGCGTTCAATCTGGCTTTCCGTATCCCGCACCTTGCGCTGCAATTTGCGGGCGGTAATCATTTTACCGTCCTTGCCGGAAATACCAACGGCCAGCGCGCCTTCACGGCTGATAAGCTCCGCCACTTCCTTGTTCACGGAGCCAGCCAGAACCATTTCGATAACATCCACCATATTGGCATCTGTTACGCGCAAGCCATCCACAAAGGTGGAAGGAATTTCCAGCCGCTTGAGCATCTGGTTAATCTGCGGGCCACCGCCATGCACCACAACCGGGTTGATACCCACCAGCTTGAGCAACGCAATATCGCGCCCAAAGGTTTTGGCCAGATCTGCATTACCCATGGCGTGGCCACCATACTTGACCACAATGGTATCTCCCGCATAGCGGCGCAGATACGGCAGGGCTCCGGCCAGAATGGCGGCTTCCTGCGCCGCATCATGATGGGAATGGGAAGAAGGAACCCGTGGTTCTGTCATGTTCTGCACGTCCTGCTTGTCATCATCAGATCATGGCGCCTTGGGCAGGGCAAATTCTGCCAGTTCCGCCCGCAAGCCCTCAATACCTTCACCTGTCTGGCTGCTTGTTAAAGACAGGTAGGGAAAAGCCGCAGGGTGGCGGCGAATTTCCGCTTCAACTTCTGCCTGCTTGCGTGCCAGCGGGCCGGGTTTAACGCTATCGCATTTGGTAAGCACCACCTGAAAGCTGACGGCCGCTTTATCCAGCAGGTCCATCACTTCCAGATCATGGGCTTTCATTTCCACCCGCGCATCCAGCAACAGCACCACACGCTGCAAACTTGGGCGGCCACGCAGGTAATCAAACATCATATCCTGCCAATCTTCCTTTACGGATTTGGCAGCTTTTGCGTAGCCATAACCCGGCATATCCACCAGCATCAGCCGGTCTGCCAGATTAAAAAAGTTGAGCTGTTTGGTGCGCCCCGGTTCGGAAGAGGCCCGCGCCAGCGTTTTGCGGCCCGTAAGCGCGTTTACCAAGCTGGACTTACCCACATTGGAACGCCCGGCAAACGCAATTTCTGGCAGGGTTTGCGATGGCAGTTGCCCCAGCCGTTGCGCGCCAAACACAAATTCGCATGAACCCGCAAAAAGCCGCCGCCCCTCTTCCAGGGCGGCGGCAATACGGGCTTCATCCTTTAATTCTCGGAAAGAGGATGCGGCATCATCTGTCATTTGGGCTTAACCAGTTGGGGTTTGGCATCTGCCGCTTTCAGGCGGGAGATGATGACAACCTGCTGCACAGCCGTAAGGATGTTGCTCCAGCAGTAGTAGATCACCAGCCCAACCGGCTGCCGCGCCATAAAGAACGTGAACAGCAGCGGAATAAACATCATCACCTTCTGCTGTGATGGGTCCATGTTGGCGGAGCTGGAGCTCACCTTCTGCATCAGGAACAGTGTGGCCCCATACATGATCGGCCACGCACCCAGCGCCAAGAAAGGCGTGATGTGGGTGGGATCAAACGGGATAAGACCAAACAGGTTGAACAGGTTGGTGGGGTCTGGCGCAGAAAGATCTTTCACCCAGCCCACAAACGGTGCGTGCCGCATTTCGATGGTAACGTACAGATCCTTATACAAGCACCAGAACACAGGCGCCTGAATAAGCAGCGGCAGAAAGCCCCCGAACAGATTGACGTTTTCCTGCCGATACAGCGCCATAATCTGCTGCTGCATGGCCATTGGGTCATCCTTCAGGCGGGAGCGGATAAGGTCCACCTGCGGCTTCAGGCGCGCTGTTTTCCATGTCATGCGCATCTGCTTGATGGTGAGCGGCAGGAAGGCCACTTTCACAATCACGGTAAACGTTAGCAGCGCCAGGCCAAAGCTGCCCAGATGTTCGTTCAGCCAATCCAGCACAAAGAACACAGGGCGGGTAAGGAAGGAAAGCCAGCCAAAATCCACGGCTTTCCAGAACATCGGCACGTGCAGGTCTTTTTCATACTGCTCAAGCAGGCGCACTTCCTTGGCGCCCGCAAACACGTGGGCCTCGGTAGAGGCTGTCTGCCCCGCAGCCACCTGCACAGGTGCTGTAGCCGTAAAGCCAACCTGATACGCGCCCTGCGCTGCCTGAAAACCATAGGTGCCAATTACGTTGGCGTTCTGGTCTGGCAGCACGGCCATCAGCCAGTATTTATCTGTAATACCAGCCCAACCGCCGGTGCCCTGATGGCTCCATGCAATGTTGTCTGGCGGTACGCCACCCGTGCGCACCGTTTTGTAGGAGCCTTCGTTCAGGCGGCCATCAATTACCGAGATCGGGCCTTCATGCACCAGCATGCCGCCGGTTTCTTCTGGCGTGTAACCACGGTTCACACGGTAGAAAGGATACAGCGCCACAGCCTGCCCGGTGCTGTTATGCACCTGCTGGCTAATGGTGAACATGTAGTTCTGATCCACCGACAAGCGGATATCAAAGGTTAGGCCCTGCGCGTTATCCCAAGAAAGGGTAAGCGGGTGTTCGGCATCCATCTGAGTGCCAGAGGCTTTCCACAATGTGTTGGCATCTGGCAGACGCACAGAAACATCGGACGGCGCACGCCAGCCGAAATCTACATAATCTGCATGGGTGGAAGCGGGGTTAAGAACACGCACATCCGGGCTATCTGGCTTTACGGTTTCCCGATAATGCTTGAGCACCAGATCATCCAGCCGTGCGCCACGCAGGTTTAGCGTGCCCTGTACGGCAGGGGCGTTAATGGCCACACGGGTTTCCGGGCCATCCTTTACCGGGGCCGCGGCTTCTGCCTGCGTGTTTTCAGCCGGAGCGGCTGCACCAGAAGAGGCAGGGGCCGGAGGCGCTACAGCATGTACGCCCTGCTGTGGCGGTGGCACGGGCTGATGCTGCGGGAAAAAATAGTCATACCCGATAAGTACCAGAGCTGACAGCAATGTTGCCAGTATCAGACGTTTTGAATCCATAAGCTCCGGCCTTGGGGCCCCCTGCACATACAAATTGGAAAACTTAACACCCGTAAAAAACCCGGAGTCTTAAACGGCATACAGGTTCCAGCGCAGGACGAGCATGAATGCAAGGCAGGATATCAGGAATCCCGCTGGCACAACGCTAATGCTTTACGGAAATCAGCCACCAGCGCCACAAATGGGCGATTTATGGTGGCGCTACGGCCTATAAGAACAAGGTCCAGACCGTTTAGCGGCGTATCGGCTTCTACAATACGCACAACTTCGCGCAACCTGCGGCGCACGCGGTTACGCACCACGGAGTTGCCGACCTTTTTGGTAACCGTAAAGCCTACACGCGCGACATCCGTATCCGGACGCCGGAAAAGCTGCAAAACAAGCCCCGGCACAGGCGCTTTACGCCCGCGAGAAGCCAGAAAGAGGAATTGCTTCCTCTTTTTAAGCCGCAGAGATCGTGCAGACTCCGCCGCTGGCTGCTCCTGCGCTGCAGGCCCGTCCATCAAGCCGGACTGCCGGGCAGTTCTTACGCGGAAAGGCGCTTACGGCCTTTGGAACGACGGTTGCCGATGATCTTGCGGCCACCAACGGTTGCCATACGCGCGCGGAACCCGTGACGACGCTTGCGAACCAGCCGGGACGGTTGATAAGTGCGCTTCATGGCGGCACTCCCTTACTATTTGAATACGGTTATCCGGTGGCCTGTTAAAGACCACGCCTCTTGAAGCTGCGGCTTATAGAGTTCAGATAAGGAACCGTCAATCTATACCGTAGAGTCGTTACCGCAGCCTTGCGGCAGAATCCCCCGCAAGATGGAGAAAAACATGAACACCATGCCCTTTCCCGCCCGTGCCGCAGCCGTTATTTTCTGCCTGCCTGTAGCAGGTGCCGTGCTGGCCGGAGTGCTTGGGCTGTCCTTCCCCGTTGCGTTAGGGCCTATTATTTGTGCGGCAGCTTTAGGTGCATGGCTGGGCATAAAGCTGCAACCACATACAGCCGCCCCCACTCCGGCGGCTGCACCTCCAGCACCGGCCCCAACAACGGATTCCAAACTGCGGCACGATATTCGGGGCATTGTCTCCCCCGCCATGCTGGCGGCAGAGCAGCTTGATACATATTCCGACCCAGCCGTGCAGAAAGCCGCCAAGACCATTAATGATTCGCTAGACCGCCTGACCGCACGGCTAAAGCAACGCCCGCAAAGCTAAGCTGCCTTTATTCAGCGCGTTCGATCAGCTCGACCTTGTAACCATCGGGGTCTTCAACAAAAGCAATTACGGTGGTGCCAAATTTTACTGGCCCGGCTTCTCGCGTCACCTTGCCACCACCGGCCCGCACACGTGCCACCATTTCCGCCACATTGGGCACGCCTACGGCAAAATGACCAAACCCGGTGCCTAGTTCATAGCCGTCATCTTCACCCCAGTTATAGGTCAGCTCAATTTCAGCTTGCCCGGCAGCATTATCTGCATAGCCAATAAACACCAGCGTATAACGCCCTTCCGGCACCTCGCGCCGGCGGAGTTCGTGCATGCCCAGCAGTTTGTAGAACGCCAGGCTTTTTTCCAGATTGCGCACCCGCACCATGGTATGCAGAAAACTTGCCATCTGTTTGCTCCTTATTTTGAAGTATCAGGCAGACTGCGCGCTTGTTCCTGCATCTTCAACAGGATTGAAGGCCAGAAGAAACAGGCCCAGCCGGTCTGCTTCCTCTATACAGCGCTGCCTGTCTGTCAGCAGTGTGTGGGCGGCCTCAAACGCAATGCCGCGTAGGCCTGCCGCATGGGCATTCTGCACGGTTACAGGCCCTATTGTGGGCATATCCGCCCGTTTTTCCTGCCCCGGCTTAAGCATTTTTACCAGAACGCCACCTTCACCCGGCTGCCTGCATTCGCCTGCACGGGCCAGCATACGGTCTGTGCCTTCCATGGCCTCTACCGTTAGCACAACGCCATTCTGCACCACGCAGCCCTGCCCGATATCCAGCCGCCCCAGCGCCTGCACCACCGTAATGCCGCGCTGAATATCTGCTTGTGCCTGTGCATCTGGCTGCATGCGGCCCAATATACCGGGTTGAGCCACAGCCTGCGTGAGAAATTCGTGCGCTCCACGAATGTGAAAGCCTTCCTCACCCAGAATGCGCACAAGGGTACCCAGCAGGCCATCATCCCCCGCAAACAGCGCACGGCCTAAACGCGCCAGAATACGCGCGCCTTCGGCATCTGGGCGCAAATTACGCAAGGAAGGCCGACGGATTGGCCCGATAAGAACCAGATCCGAACACTGATGTTGCCGCAAAAGGGAAAGCATACGCCCGGCTGCACCCAGCCGGACAAATTCGTGCGGCCAAGGGCCGATCACTTCGGGTTCGGCAAAACCTTCAAACCCCAGAATAAAAACAGGCCGCCCCGCTGCTGTGGCCGCTTCTGCCACTCTGCCCGGCAAAGGGCCACCGCCCGCCAGAATACCAACAGCGGAAGGTGTGCTCACGCGCCCTCGGTTTCTGCACGCTCCAGATCCTGCCGTGCGGGGCGCACAAGGCCGCGCCGACTAGGAGCATCTATAAAGTCCAGAATTTCACGCACACGGGGGTTATCACCAAATTCTGCACGCACCCGCTCCAGACGCACAGAAAACGGATCTTCCCCACAGCCATTTTTGGGGTACAGCGTAAGAAACGCCTTACGCATCCGATGGATTTCATCGGACTGCACGCCATTGCGGCGCAGCCAGATCCAATGCAGGCCAATCAGCCGCGCGCGGTTGCCCAGCACACTGCCGTAAGGGATAACATCGGCTTCCACCCCAGCCACACCGCCCACAAGGGCTGCATGCCCGATGCGGACAAACTGATGAATGGCAGCGGAGCCCATAATACGGGCATCATCCTCAATGGTCACATGCCCGCCCATCACCACGTTATTCACGATAATAACGCGATCACCCAGCACGCAATCATGCGCCACATGGGCGTTGGCCATGATGAGCACATTCTGCCCCACCTTGGTAAGGCCAGACCCCGTGGCCGTGCCACGATGGATGGTAACGTGTTCACGCACCACTGTGCCAGCCCCGATCTCGCACCGGGTTGGCTCACCTTTATACTTTAAGTCCTGCGGGGCCATGCCCACGGTGCAAAACGGAAAATAGCGTGAACCCGCCCCCAAACGTGTGTGGCCATCGACCACCACATGAGAGATCAGCTCAACCCCGTCTTCAATCGTGACATCTGGCCCGACAGAACACCAAGGGCCGATAACCACCCCCTGCCCAAGCCGCGCACCGGGAGCAACAAGAGCCGTTGGGTGGACAACGGTTGATCTGGCTTCCTCTGCAGCGTGCACCAATTCAGTTCCTTATTTCCGTTCACCGTTGGCCGGGCAGATTTGCCCTACCTTACCCTTTTGCAAAAAATCTGGGCAGTTTAGGGGCAAACCTGACTTGCCTTAACAGAATGATGTGAACAGGCCGGGGTCTCAACCCATAATCATGGCGCTGAATGTGGCTTCCGCCACCACAGTGCCTTCTACGCGGGCTTCACCGCGGAATTTCCACACATTGGAGCGGTGGCGTTCCTTGGCCACATGAATGCGCACCTGATCCCCCGGCTCTACCGGGCGGCGGAATTTTGCGCCTTCAATGGTCATGAAATACACCAGCTTGCCCTCAAAGTCCTTACCCAGTGTGAGCACAACCAAGGTTGCGGCGGTTTGCGCCATAGCCTCAACCAGCAATACACCCGGCATAACAGGGCGTGCAGGAAAATGCCCCTGAAAGAATGGTTCATTGACCGAAACATTCTTGATACCTGTTGCCTCTTCTCCCAGGACGATATCTTCCATCCGGTCGATCAGAAGAAAAGGATATCTGTGCGGAATCGCCTGCATAATACGGTTGACGTCAATTTTATCGATCGTCTGAGCGTCCTGCTGCGATTCTTGTTTCGTCTCCACGTCCCCGAAACCACCCTTTGCGCCGGTAACAAGCACCGACCTTAGTTTATCCCTTGTCCGAACCGTTCTTGGCCGATCCAGACGCTTTTTTTGCCAGCTTGCGCAATACCGCTACGTTCCGGAAAAATTCCCTGAACGGCATAGCTGGGCTGCCAATAACATCCGCGCCGCCTTCTATATCCGACATTACGCCACATTGCGCGCCAATACGCGCCTTTGCGCCAATGCGGATATGCCCAATTAGGCCAGCCTGCGCGGCAATTGTTACATAGTCTTCCAGCACGGTGGAGCCAGAGATCCCGGCCTGCGAAACCACAATACAACACCGCCCCAGACGGGCGTTGTGGCCGATCTGCACCAGATTGTCGAGACGTGATCCTGCACCAATAACCGTATCATTCACCGAACCACGGTCAATTGTGCTGTTGGCGCCAATTTCTACATCGTTTTCCAGCACCACGCGGCCAAGCTGCGGCACGGTTTCAAACCCCTGCGGGCCAACTGCAAAGCCAAATCCATCCTGCCCAATGCGGGAGCCGGGCAGAATAATAACCCGTTCGCCCAACACAGCGTGGGAGAGTGTAACGTGGCTGCCAATGCGGCAATCCTGCGCAAGCTGCACGCCATCCCCCACCACGGCGTGGGAACCGATAATGCAACCCGGCCCAATTTCCGCCTTGGCCCCAACCACCACAAACGGCCCAATTTCTGCCGTGGGGTCTATGTTGGCTGTGGGGTCTATACATGCTGAAGGATGCACCCCCGCACGCGCTGGCACCCGTGGGTGAAACAACCGCGCAATGCGAGACCACGCCAGATACGGCGTGCCCGTTACCAGTGCGGCACACCCGGCAGGCACCTTATCTGCAAAAGCAGGTGCAACAATAACCAGCCCGGCCTTGGTTTGCTCCAGCAAAGGGGCATACCGGCGGTTATCCAGAAAGCTGACATCATGCGGGCCTGCGGCCTGTAACGGCGCAATACCCACAAAGCCTTTTTCTGGCAGGGTGCCGGCTTTAGGCAGCACCAGTTCCGCCCCTGCGGTTTCAGCCAGCGTGGCCGCATCAAACGGCCCCGCCCGGGTGAAAAAACGCGGGTCTGCCGGCCCGGAAAATGTTGTACCCTCAGCCACGATTACTGCTGCCCGGCTGCCGGTGCCACTACTGGAGCCGGACCTGTGCGCGGGCCCTGATCTGCATCTGCCGTTGTGGGCATTTTGCCAGATTTAGCCAGTTCTTCGGGGTCAACATTAGCTTCCGGAATGAATACAGACGGCAGAATCTTGTTCAGCTGCACGGCCACTTCGTTGGTGATATCCTGCCCATCAACATGCAGGGCCACCTGTTCGCTGTGCAGCACAAGGTTCATGCCATGTGCGGCAGCCACTTTCTGGATAACCTGCACCAGCTCACGTTCAATCTGACCCAAGGAAACCTGTGCTGCTTCCTGAATGATGCGGTTGCGGTTACGGAAATCGCGCTGCGCTTTCATCACGCGGGCCTGAAGGCTGCGTTCACGCGTCTGAATCTGCTCGGATGTCAGAGACTTGGCCTGTGCCTGAAGTTTCTGCTGTTCATCACGCCAGCCAGCCTGTTCCTTCTGGAGGTCCTGCGCCAGTTCATCACGGCGGCCACCCAAAGTACGTTCAACCTGCATGGCTGCGGAAGACTGACGCATAACGCCGCCAACGCTAATTACGCCAATAACTGTTGTGGGCGGCGGAGCTTCCTTGGCAACTTCTGGCGCAGATGGAATAGGCGGCAACGGCAGTACGGGCGGGGCCTGATCTGCTTCCTGGCTATCTGCTGGCGGTGCGGGCAACTGCACCGGAGCAGGAGCGCGACGGGCCGCAGCCGGATGCTGTGCCGGAGCCTGTGCAGCAGGCTGCTGGGTTTTGGGCACAAACCACCCGCCCCCATTCTGCGCCTGTGCAGAAGGCACAAGAGCCGAAGAGAAAGACAGGACAACAGCCCCCAGCAGGGCAGTTCTGGTGGAAAAACGCATCATTACCTCAGAATTGCTGGCCGAAGCCAAAGCGAAGGAGCTGCGTGCGGTCATTATGGCTCCGCATAACTGGCACACCCAGATCGATGTTCAGCAGACCAAACGGACTTTTCCATGAAAAACCAGCACCAGCACTTACACGTGGGCGCAATGTATCACCGCTGACAGGCGTGTAATAGATACCATCATTCGCCTTGCTTGTATAAAGGCGCTTCACACGCAAACCAGCGACACTCCCTGTATCCACAAACGCACGCCCGCCAATACCCATGTCAGACAGGAACGGAATAGGGAAGTTAAGCTGGGCGGAAGCGTTATACATAAAGCGCCCACCCAACAGATCTTCGGACGAATGGTTAAGGATACCCACACTACGCGGGCCTGCACCACCATCCAAGAAGCCGCGCAGGTTGTTACCACCCAGATAGAAGTTATCAATAATATCGTGGCGGCCATTACCCCAGTCGGCCATGTAACCGGCGCCACCGCGCACCATGAACGTCCAGCTATGGCTGTTGGTAATATCATCCAACGGCACATAGTACGCACCGTTAACCTTACCGCGGACGTATTTTTCATCGCCACCAATACCGGCAAAGTCACCGCCAACAGACACATAGTACCCACTATGCGGCGCCATGCGGTTATCACGCGTATCATACATAAGGGTGGTGCTAAGCTGCGAAAGCAGAGACTTACCCTTCTGATCCAGCACGTAGTAGGAGGACTGATCCCATGTATCACCCACCCAACGGCGGATCAGGCTGTAGTTCCAGGATTGGGACAGATAGCGGTTGTACGAATACCCCATACGCAGGGTGATACCGTAGCGCCCTTCAGAATAGTTCTGATAGGTCTGGTAGTTGTTTTCAACAAAGAAGATATCCGCACCGGCAACAAGGTTGCGCCCCATAAATGCAGGGTTGGTGATGGAGATATCCGCCTGTTTTTGCCACTGCGAAACGGTGCCAGAGAACCCGGCATCAACCCCGGTGCCCAGCAGGTTATGCTGTTTTAGCCCAACGTTACCGATCACGCCCACGTCGGTTGAGTAACCGCCACCAAGCGAAAATTCCCCGGTGGGTTTTTCCACCACGTTCACCGCAACGTTGGTGCGATCAGGCGTAGACCCCTGAGCAGTGGAAACATCCACGCTCTTAAAGAAGCCCAGATCCTGCACGGCTTCCTTGGCGTATTTCTTGTAGCTGGTGGTGTAGGGGTCGCCCTCAGCAAACGGCAACTGGCGGCGGACCACATTATCCTGCGTGATGGTGTTGCCGTTCACATCAATACGCTCAACGTAATGGCGTGGGCCTTCGCTCACATCAAACAGCAGGTTGACTATCCGCTTTTCCGGATTGCGGGCAATGGTGGGGCGTACTTGTGCGAACGGATGCCCTTCGGCCTGGAGGATTTCCTCCATATCCGTAGCGTTATCCTGCACGGCCTTGCCATCGTACCACTGATGCGGGAACAGCTCGACATACTTACGCAGGGATTTAGCCGGCACATGGCGCAGGCTGGAGCGGATATCCACCTTACCCAAACGGTAGCGCACACCTTCATCCATCGTGAAGGTGACGTAGAAAGACTTCCGATCCGGCGAGAGCTCGCCTTTTACGTCCTTGATCTGAAAATCCACAAACCCGTTGCGCAGGTAAAACCGGCGCAGCAATTCCGCATCGTATTTAATACGTTCGGGGTTGTACTCATCGGATGAGGACAGGAAGTGGTACCAAGCTGTTTCCTTAGAAGAAACAACGCCTGCCAGACTGGATTCGCTGTAAGCCTTGTTGCCTACAAACGCAATCTTGCTGATGAGTGTCTGCGGCCCTTCGTTAATCTGGAACACCACATCCACACGGTTATGCGCCAGCTTGATGATCTGTGGCGTTACCACCGCAGCAAAGCGGGCCTTCTGGGCGTACACTTCCAGAATACGCTGCCGATCATCCGCCGTGGTTTCGGCCGAGAACACCGCACGCGGGCGCAGAGCCAGCACCTTGCGCAGGTCTTCATCCTTAGCGGCGTGGTTCCCCTCGAACACGATACGGTTGACGATGGGGTTTTCCTTCAGGCGCACCAGCAGGATGTTGCCATCGCGGCGCAGCGTGACATCCTTGAACAGGCCGGTGGCGTAAAGAGTCTTGAGCGAACGGTCCAGATCATCCTGACTGAACGGGTCCCCCACACGCGCAACCATATAGGACAGCACGGTGTTGGTTTCGATACGGGTGTTACCCGATACCCGGATATCTTCAATATATCCGCCCGTAGGCGCAACAGATGATGTGGATTCGGAAAGGCGCGGCGTGCGCGCATGTATGGCGCGGGATGGCGCCACCACCGCAGCAGGTGCGGCGGCACTTGTACCTTCTGTTGATGCGGCGGATGCCTGTCTGCCATCCACCATCACAAAAGGTAGCACACAGACAGAAACGAACAGGGCTGAACGCTTACCCGTCAAGATCTGCTTCCTTCCATCCGGGTCGCTTTTCGTACGAAAGCCCATCTTCCGTTCTCATTCCGCCCGCAACGGGAGGTATCCGAAATCACCCCTGTCACGCAAGCACTTCCCTTCCTGTTCCCGCCGTCATTCATCCTACAAGCGAAGCAATCCACCTGAACAGGCCAAAACCTGAAAGGTCATTGAACGTGGAGAACAGGAACAGGCCCGCAAGCAATGCAAAACCAACCTGAAAACTGATCTCTTGCACCCGCTTGGAAACCGGGCGGCCTCTTATTGCCTCTATGGCATAAAAAACCAGACGTCCACCATCAAGAAGCGGCACAGGGAAGAGATTAATCAGCCCAAGGTTAACAGATAGCAGCGCCATAAAGGACAACAGGCTGGCAAACCCATACTGCGCCACCTGCCCGGAAAGTTGCGCAATCTTGAGCGGACCGCCCAAATCTTTGGCTGTATGCTGGCCGGTTAGAATCTGCCACACGCCATCCAGCGTTTGCACGCTGGCGTTCCATGTGGCTTTTACGCCCGCCACCACAGCCTGCGGAAATGGCAGTGGCTTACCAACTTCCGTGGCAAAGATAATACCAAGCTGACCATGCGGCTTTTGAGGAGTCGAATCCGGGGCCTTGCCGATGGTAATGGGCAACGTCACGCTCTGTTCGCCACGTTTTACGGTTAGCGTGGTTTGTGCCCCAGCCTGCGTGGAAATGGAGGCCTGAATATCTTCCACGCCGGTAACATCATGGCTGCCGATACGCTGAATTACATCGCCCTGTTGCACACCAGCCACAGCCGCCGCGCCATTTGGCATAACGGTTGCAATCTGATCGCGCACATGCGGCTGGCCCGTTGTGGCAAACAGCAGAGCGAACAGCACAAAGGCCAAAATGAAGTTAAAAATCGGGCCTGCCAGAATAACAATAGCGCGGGAAAAAACCGATTTATCGTGGAAGGTACGGCCCTTTATCCACGCAGCTTTTTGCTCTGGGGTCGCGTCTTCGGGGTCTTCAAACCCGTGGGGGCGCACGTAACCGCCCAACGGAATGGGGCAGATACGCCATTCCGTGCCGGATTTATCGCGCCAGCGGAACAGGGCCGGGCCAAACCCGAGCGAGAACACCTCAACATGCACGCCACGCCACTTGGCCGCCAGATAGTGGCCAAGTTCGTGAAAGCTCACCAACACACCCAGCACGAAAACGAAGGAAAGCAGTGTACGCAGGTAATCGTGTATCATCATTCTTCCGATATCGGCTGGGGGCTGCGTTTTCTCAAGCCGCGTGAACGGGAATCAGGCGCTGTGCGGCACGGCGTGCCTCGGCATCCCAATGCAGCACGGCGTCCAGCGTATCTGCTGGCGGTGCGCCAAGGGCCACCATGACTTCTTCCACAATGCGGGAAATATCCAAAAAGCCGATCTGTTCGTGCAGGAAGGCATCAACCGCAATTTCGTTAGCCGCGGAAAGGATGGCAGGTGCGGCCCCACCCTTACGCAGTGCTTCACGCGCAAGGCGAAGTGCTGGAAAGCGCACTTCATCCGGCGCATAGAATTCCAGCTTACCAAAGGCCGCCAGATCCAACTGGGGAGACGTAGTGGCCATACGCTGCGGCCAAGCCAGCGTGTGTGCGATGGGGATACGCATATCGGCAGAGCCCATCTGGGCAATCAGGCTGCCATCTGTGTATTGCACCATGCCATGCACCACAGATTGCGGATGCACCAGCACATCAATTTTGTCTTCCGGCAGATTGAAGATACGGGCCGCCTCAATAACTTCCAGCCCCTTGTTGAACATGCTGGCAGAATCGATGCTGATTTTGGCCCCCATGCTCCATGTTGGGTGCTTGAGCGCCTGCGCACGGGTGGCTACGCGCATTTCTTCCAGCGTGGAGGTGCGGAACGGACCACCAGAAGCCGTGAGAATAATTTTTTCAACCTGATCGATCTGCCGATCAGCCATGGCCTGAAAAACAGCATTGTGCTCAGAATCCACAGGCAGCAGTGTCGCGCCCGCTTCCTTTACGGCACGCAGCATTACATCACCGGCGCACACCAAGGCTTCCTTGTTGGCCAGTGCAATGCTTTTGCCGTTTTTAACCGCAGCCAGCGTGGGTTCCAGCCCCGCAGCGCCTGTAATGGCGGCCATTGTCCAATCTGCCGGAAGGGCTGCGGCATCAATCACCGCCTGACGGCCACAGGCAACTTTTGTGCCGCTGCCTGCCAGCAGGGTTTTCAGCTCTTCAAACGCGCTTTCATCAGCCAGAACAGCCAGTTCCGCCTGTAGGCTACGGGCCTGCTCTGCCAGTTTGGCTGCATTTTTGCCCCCCACAAGCGCCCGCACCCGAAACTGGTCTCGCGCCTGCTCCAGCAGATCTACGGTTGAACAGCCAATGCTGCCAGTGCTGCCCAGAACGGTTACGGTTCTCATGCTTAACGTCTTTCCAAACCTGAAAATACAAACGGCGGCAGGCCGCCCAACAGGCGGCCACACCACCCATTGGCCCTACCCCGGCAGATGGCCTGCCAGAGCCCTTAAAATGGTGCGTGCGCCCGCTGCCCAAAATGGCATGGAAGCCCCCGCACATACAGAAACCAGTGCCGCCACAGGTGCAGCCACCACCAGCCCATCAAACCGATCCAGCAGGCCACCATGCCCCGGCAGCAGCTTGCCCGAATCCTTTACGCCCAAGGCGCGCTTCATTGCGCTTTCGGCCAGATCCCCTGCTTGGGCGGAAATACCCAAGATACCGCCCCATACCAATGCGGAACCCACGCCACCTAAGCCGGAAAGTGTGGCAACAATACCGCCGGTTGCCACAGCGCCCACCAAGCCGCCAACAGCGCCGGAGCGCGTTTTACCCGGAGAGATACGCGGTGCCAGCTTGGGGCCGCCAAAAATGCGCCCCGCCACATAGGCCGAACTATCGCTGGCCACCACAACGGCAATCACAAACAGAACGGGCCAGAAGCTGGCCTGCCGCAACCACAGCAGCGCCGTGCCTGCCAGAATAATCACGCACATAATGGCGCAAAGCGGGGCACCAAAAACCAGAGAGCTGAGGCAAAAAACCACAAAATAAGCCCAATGCCCGGTAGCCGCAGAAAGCCCGGCACAAACAGCCCACAGCATATACAGCACGCCGCGCCAGCTTTTAATGGAAAGCCCAAACAATGCTGCGGCCTCTACCGCCATGCCACCCATCATGCCCAGAATAAGGGCATCATACGCCAAGCCACCCAAGCCAATGCACGTACCGGCCACAGCCACCAGCACAGCGGCAGACATAAGCCGCGGGCGCAGATCACGCCATGCTGAGGTATCCTGCGCGTTCGTGCTCATGCCGGGCCTTGAGGGCGCGCGCCAAAACGCCGTTCTCGCTGGGCGTATTGGTCTAGCACCATAGCAAAATGTCGTTCGTTAAAATCGGGCCAGAACACGTTCAGAAACACCAGCTCAGCATATGCGCTCTGCCACAGCAGAAAGTTGGAAAGCCGACATTCGCCACTGGTGCGCACCACCACATCGGGGTCTGGCACGCCGCTGGTCCATAAAAAGTTGCTGAACACGCTTTCTGTAATCTGTTCTGGCGCAATGCGGCCATCCTTGACCTCCTGCGCCAAACGCTGCGCCGCCTGCACAATATCCAGCCGCCCACCATACGAAAGCGCCAGAATAAGCGTAAGCTTGCTATTGCCGCGGGTTAAGGATTCGGCCTGCGCCAGTTCCTCTCGCAAGCTGTCATCAAAGCGGGCCAGATCACCAATAAAGCGCAGGCGCACGCCTTCCTTATGCAGTTCACGCACCTTGTGGCGCAGGTAATACCGCAAAAGGCCGGTGAGGTCTGAAACCTCCTCCTGCCCCCGTGCCCAGTTTTCTGATGAAAACGCGTACAGCGTTAAATACGCCACACCACGCTGCATGGCTGCGCGCACGCAACGGGCCACGGCTTCCGCCCCTGCCCTGTGCCCGGCAAGGCGCGGCAGGCCGCGTTCGCGCGCCCAGCGCCCGTTTCCATCCATGATGACAGCAACATGGGTTGGAATTGCCGGTTTTTTATCAGCTAGCCGCGTGGACATAACAGGCAGGGTTCCACCCCATTAACGTGCACAAACACATCCGAAGAAGCACCAATACTGCCTCAGACCTGTTTGATTTCCTTGTCTTTATCGGCCAGCATATCATCAATTTTTTTCACATACTGGTCTGTCAGTTTCTGAATGGCGTCAGACCAGGTTTTAACATCGTCCTGGCTGATTTCACCTTTCTTTTCAAAACCCTTGGCTTTGTCCATGCCATCACGGCGCACGCCACGCACGGCCACCTTGCCGCCTTCTGCATAACGGGCAGCAGCTTTTGCCAGTTCGTTACGGCGTTCTTCTGTAAGCTGCGGAATGGGCACGCGGATGGTCTGCCCTTCCCCCGCCGGGTTCAGGCCCAGGCCGGAATCACGGATAGCGCGTTCTACAGCGCCAGCCAGTGCGCGGTCCCACACCTGCACGGTAATCATACGTGCTTCTGGCACGGCAATGGAGCCAACCTGTGTAAGCGGCACTTCACCGCCATAGGCTTCCACCCGCACAGGTTCCAGCAAAGCCGGGCTAGCGCGGCCAGAGCGCAGGCCAGAAAAATCACGGCGCAGGCTATCCAGCGCGCCATCCATACGGCGCTTCAGGTCATCCAGCAGAGCATTCAAGTCAGACACGGTGTTTTCTCCCGTTGCATCCTACAGCAGGGCATGGCCTTACATGCCCCGTTCAGTTTGTCGGTCATTCTGGCGGCATAGGATGCCAGAATGATGCGGCGCTTTTCAGGCGGCTTCGATAATCCGTGTGAAAGGCCCTTCATTGCGCATCACACGCGGGAAGGCCCCTTCCTCGCCAATATTGAAAACAATGATAGGCAGACGGTTTTCACGCGCAAGGCTAATGGCCGCGGCATCCATCACGTTTAGCTGGTTGGCCAGCACGTCCATGTATGTCAGCTCTTCATAACGCTTGGCGGTGGGGTCTTTTTTAGGGTCTGCGGAATAAACGCCATCTACCTGCGTGCCTTTCAGCAGCATATCGCATTCCATTTCCGCAGCGCGCAGGGCAGCGGCTGTATCCGTGGTAAAGAACGGGTTGCCTGTGCCCGCAGCAAAAATAACCACACGCCCTTTTTCCATGTGCCGCACAGCGCGGCGGCGGATATATGGCTCCGCAATGGAAGACATATGGATGGCGGACATTACCCGCGTTGCAATCTGCTCGCGCTCTAGCGCGTTTTGCAGCAGCAGCGCATTAATAACGGTGGCCAGCATACCGGCGTAATCACCCTGCGCACGGTCCATGCCTTTGGCGGCGGCTGCCAGCCCGCGGAAGATGTTGCCACCCCCCACAACAAGGCACACTTCCGTGCCGGAACGCACGACTTGGCCAATATCATGGGCAATGCGTTCTACCGTCTGCTGATCCACTCCGAAGGCGCCATTGCCCATCAGGGCTTCCCCCGATACCTTGAGCAACACGCGTTTACGGCTTGGCTTTTCGCCTACAGAAGCAGTCATTGGCCCTCGATCTTGCAGAAAGTCCCACACAGATCCCACACCGTATGCAGATACGGCGAGATCGCCCCCTCTTATCCTTCATGGCGCACGGCCACAAGCGCCCATGCGGTAGTTTATGGCACGTCGTCCAGACCAATGGCGCGTAGGCGGGCGCGCTCTTCATCCCATCCGCCGCGTTCCTTTACGTTCAGAAACAGGTGGCAGGGGCGTTCGAGCAGGCTGGAAAGCTGCTTGCGCGCGCGTTCTCCAATCTGGCGGATTTTCTGCCCACCATTGCCAATCAGAATAGCCTTATGCCCCGCGCGGGACACATAGATGGTGGCATCTATACGCACAGATCCATCTGGCCGCTCCTTATAGCTTTCGGTTTCCACCGTGGCGCTGTAGGGCACTTCTTCATGCGTTTGCATAAAAATTTGCTCACGCACCAGTTCGGCAGCCAAAAGCCTGTCTGGCAGGTCTGTTAGATCATCTTCTGGGTACAGGTGTGGGCCTTCGGGCAGGCTTGCAGCCAGCTTGTCCAGCAGGTCTTCCACACCATTGCCGGTGCGTGCGCTCACCATAAACACGTGCTCAACCGGCAGTTTTTCCGTAATGGACGCCGTAAGCGGCAACAGGGCCGTGGCGGGCACAAGATCGGTCTTGTTCAGCACCAGCCATACCTTGCGCTTGGTTTCTGCCAGACGCTCAATAATGGTCTGCACGGCTTCTGTCAGCCCGCTGCGGGCATCTACCAGCAGCAGCGTGATGTCTGCATCTTCGGCGCCTGTCCACGCTGCGGCCACCATAGCGCGGTCCAGCTTACGGCGCGGGCGGAAAATTCCCGGTGTGTCCACCAGCAGAATCTGGCTGTGCCCGCGCATAAGAATGCCCAGAACCCGAAAGCGCGTGGTTTGCGCCTTGGGTGACACGATGGATAACTTGGCACCCGCCATGCGGTTAAGAAGTGTTGATTTGCCTGCGTTTGGTGCCCCCACAAGGGCAGCAAAACCGCAGCGCGTGGTATCATCAGCCATGCTGGGCTACCCCTCCAGTTTTTCTAGTAAATCAGCGGCGGCGGCACTTTCCGCAGCACGTTTGCTGCCTGCCCGGCCTTCACCAAACAGGCCGCCCGCCGTAACGCGCACCACAAACAGCGGTGCGTGAGAAGGGCCATCCGCCCCTATTGTTTCATACACAGGCAGGCTTTGCCCGCGGCCAAGCACCCATTCCTGCAACGCAGTTTTGGGGTCTTTGGGGGGGTGCGCCTGTGCATCCAGCGCAGATTGCCACCAATCCCGCACCATCTGGCGCGCAGGCTCCAGCCCGCCATCCAGAAAAACTGCGCCCAGCACGGCTTCCAGCGCATCGGCCACCACATTGGCTGCAGTTTGCACACCTGCGCGGGCTTCATGCGCGGCCACGGTAAGAGACTGCGGCAGATCCAGCCTATCCGCAATTTCCGCCAAGGAAACGCGGGAGACCAGATGCGCCAGCCGAGACCCCAACGCACCTTCCTGCTCGTTTGGAAAGCGCTCTAGCAGCCATTCCGCCATCAGCAGGCCCAGAACGCGGTCCCCTATAAATTCCAGCCGCTCATTAGAGCCAGCGCCCTTGGCTTTCTGGCGCTTACGCCCGCCTGCTTTCTGGTGCGCGGCAGAACGATGCGTCAGTGCCTCCTGCAACAGATCAGGATTAACAAAGCGATAGCCCAGACGCACTTCCAGCTCTTCTAACCGGAAGCGTGCGGCATCGGAAATATTGCTTGGTTTTCTCACGATACGCCCCGCAGAATGCGCGCCCAGCGGATTTCAACTGGCCAGTACCAGACCTGCCAGAACGGGTGGGAAGACTGAACTGAGAAGAAAATACGCTGCGCCCGGCCTACCAGATTTTCCATAGGCACAAAGCCCAGATCCTTGGGGCCATCACCCATAAAGCGGCTATCTGCGCTATCATCCCGGTTATCACCCATAGCAAAAAAGTAACCGGGCGGCACAACATATTCGGGCGTATTGTTCTGCGGGCCTTCATCCGTCAGCTTAAGGATATCGTGCTTGACCACCGTGCCATTGGCGCTGCCGGGCAGTTGCTCTGTGCAGGCTTCGCCTTCCATATCCACCTGCGTTTCATCCCGCGTGGTGTAGGTATGAGGATTCAGGCACGGTACTTCCTGCCCGTTTAGAATAAGATGGCCATTTGTAACGCGGATATGGTCCCCCGGCAGGCCGACAATGCGCTTGATGTAATCAACCGATGTATCCTTGGTGTAGCGGAACACAGCCACATCACCCCGATGCGGTTCTGCCCCCCACACCCGCCCCTCAAACAGGTTGGGGGAGAACGGGAAGGAATATTTGGAATACCCGTAGCTAAACTTGGACACCCAGATGTAATCCCCCACCTGTAAGGTTGGGATCATGGAGCCTGATGGGATCACAAAAGATTCAAACAGGAAGGTGCGCACCACAGTTACCACCAGCACCACCGTTATAATGGTGCGCAGGGAGTCCAGCACGGTATTTCCGCCCTTTGCGGGCTGACCTGCCCCGGTGGTGGGAGGATGTTCCGGTGTGCTCATGCGTTATCTCGCCCGTTCCTGCTGTTCAGTAAAAAAGAAAAATCCGGCGGATCAAGCCGCGCAGGGCGCTGGATGTCAAGCAGGCGTTCATGCCTTGCGGGCTGATATCAGCACCTGCGCCAACGCGTATGGGGGCTCATCCGTCATGCTCAGCACAATATGGGGCACTGTGCCGGAGGGCATAAGCTGCACCAGTTTTTGCGCGGCTGCCCCGGTGAGCACCAATGTTGGCTGGCCAGATGGCAGGTTTTGCACGCCTATCTGGTTATGCGCCACCCCTTGGGCAAAGCCGGTGCCCAATGCCTTTGCGCAGGCCTCTTTCGCGGCCCAGCGTTTGGCATAAGCCCCTATACGGGCCTGGCCGGATCTGCTTTCCGCCTTTGCGCGCTCCTGCTGCGTGAACACACGCTGCACAAACCGATCTCCAAACCGTTCAAGAACCTGAGCAATCCGGCGCATATCGCACAGATCCACCCCGGCGGAAATCAGTGTCATGATTTTACCCTATCTGCCTGCGTAATGCCCGGGGCAGCGCGCAGGCTGGCAATAACCGAGGAAAGATGGCGCAGGTCCCGCACTTCCACGTCCACAAGAATTTCCGTGAAATCAAGCTGACGATGCACGATTTTAAGGTTCACCATCGCGGCATCGGATTTGGAAATGGAGTTGGTGATATTGGCCAGCACAGCGGCCTCGTTTTCCGCCACAATACTGATACGGCCAACCCGCATCTGCCCGGCCCCGCCAGAACGGGCCATGGCATCGTAATCCCAATCCACATCCAAAAAGCGTTCTGGGGTTGCGGAAAAACTTTCCAGCGTCTGGCAGGTGCGGGTGTGAATGGTCACACCGCGGCCAGTGGCCACCACGCCTACAATTCTATCCCCCGGCAAGGGGTGACAGCAGGCGGCGTAATGCACAGCCACACCGGCACCCAACCCCACCAGCGGCACCGCAGCGTTGGATGAGCGGCGGCCAGAACCCCCTGCCCCGCGCGCCCGTGGCCCCGCCGTACCCAGCACACCGGGCAGGCCAGAAAGCATACGCGGCACACGCTGCACGCGCTTGAGTTCGGGGTACGCTGTATGCACCACATCCCGCGCGGGCAGATTACCTGCGCCCACAGCCACATACAGATCTGTAAGCGAGCTTTGTTTGAGCGGCTTGAGCGTGGTTTCCAGAATCTTTTCAGACCCATCCACACCTTCCTGACGGAAGGCTTTAGCCAGCGCGGCACGCCCGCCATCCAGCGAGACCTGGCGCTGCTGCTGCGCCACATAACGGCGGATACGCGCGCGCGCCTTGCCGGTAACAACAAACCTTTCCCACGAAGGAGAAGGCGCGCCGCCACGGGCCGTCATGATTTCGACCTGATCACCGTTTTCCAGCTCATGCCGCAAGGGCATCAGGCGGCCGTTGATCTTGGCGCCCACGCAGGTATCACCCACATGGCTGTGCACGGCGTAGGCAAAATCTACCGGAGTGGCCCCACGTGGCAGAGAAATAAGCTGGCCTTTGGGTGTGAAGCAGAAAACCTGATCCTGATACAGCTCCAGCTTGGTGTTTTCCAAAAACTCATCCGGGGCGGATGAAGCTTCCAGAATTTCCAGCAGATCCTGCACCCAGCGCGGGCGACGCAAGCCGCCATAGCCGCCTTCTTCCGTACCTGTGCCTTCCTTATAGGCCCAGTGCGCGGCCACGCCGTTTTCTGCCACATCGTGCATATCCTGCGTGCGGATCTGCACTTCAATCTTCTGGTTACGAGGAGAGCGGAGCGTTACCCCCGTATGCAGGCTTTGGTATCCGTTGGCCTTGGGGGTAGAGATATAATCCTTAAACCGCCCGGCTATCATGGGGTAGGCCGCATGCACGGCACCCAGCGCCATGTAGCAATCCTCCCGCGTGTCCACAATCACACGGAAAGCCATGATGTCTGAAAGCTGCTCAAACGCCACATTGCGGCGCTGCATCTTTTCCCAAATGGAATACGGAGATTTCTCGCGCCCCGAAACCTGAACGTTCTTCAGCCCGGCTTCATGGCACAGGCGCAGCAGTTCTCGCCGCACTTCTTCAATAACATCCGCACCCTGCCCGCGCAGGTAGTTCAGGCGCGTGCGAATGGTGGCATCGGCTTCTGGTTCAAGCTGCGCAAAGGACAGGTTTTGCAACTCTGTCTTAACGCGGTCCATACCAATGCGCTCGGCCAACGGCGCATAGATATCCAGCGTTTCACGCGCAATGCGCTGCCGCCTATCCTGCCGCTCCACAAAATGCAGGGTGCGCATGTTGTGCAGCCGGTCTGCCAGCTTGACCAGCAGAACACGGATGTCCTTGGACATAGCCAGCACAAGCTTGCGGAAATTTTCTGCCTGCTTGGTACGGTCTGATTGCAGTTCCAGCCGTGTCAGCTTGGTTACGCCATCTACCAGATCCGCCACTGTGGGGCCGAACTGCGCCTTAAGCGTATCGTAGGTAACGCCGGTATCTTCTATGGTGTCATGCAGCAGAGCGGTGCAGATAGACTGCACATCCAGCCGAAAGCGGGCCAGAATCATGGCCACGGCAAGCGGGTGGGTTATGTACGGGTCACCATTATCGCGCTTCTGGTTTTCGTGCGCCTTGCAGGCCACAGCAAAAGCGCGGCGAATGCTTTCTACATCCGCCTTGGGTGCGTAAGTGAGCACCCGGTTCACCAGACGCTCGCAATTCAGCTCACCCCGCCCGCCATTTTCTGGGGCGGAAGCCGGTGTGGCAGTTTTTTCTGCAGAAGCGTCTGTTTTAACAGGCTGCAACACGCCCTCCCCCGAGTCCTTAACGGAAACCGGAACCGGAGGAGAATGATCGCCGCCCGTGTGCGCCACCCGAATTACCGACGTGCGCGACCGGTAAGTGCAGCCTCAATAGCCCGCACATCATCAGCGGCTTCTTCTTCTGCAGAAACTTCCTGCAAGCCAAAGATGTTCTGCTCGGTCGGAACCAGATCCTGCACTTCTTCTTCCACGGGTTCGGGCTCGGGTTCACGGGCCTGAGAACGGATCAGATCATTGCGCAGAGCGGGCAGAGAGACGGTTTCGTCTGCAATTTCACGCAGAGCGACAACGGGGTTTTTATCGTTATCCCGATCAACTGTCAGCTCTTCCCCGCGGGAGATATTGCGGGCGCGCTGTGCGGCATAGACCACCAGTTCAAAACGGTTCGGGACCTTTTCCACACAGTCTTCAACGGTGACGCGGGCCATTGCGGAGAGCCTCCAGACAAGTTTCAGCTTATAGATGCTTACAGGAACAGAAAGAGTATATTACCGCATCCGCCCCGCCTACGGAAGAGTTTATTCTTTTACGGGCTGTATTTCCTGCCCCGCAACGCCTTCCAGCAGGGTATCCAGCCCCTTGCCGGTTGCGGGGTCTTTCCACTCTGGCGCTACATCATGCAAGGGATACAGCACAAAAGCGCGCTGGGTAGCGCGGGGGTGGGGCAGCGTAAGGCGCGGTGTGTTAATCTGCAAAGTATCTATGGAAATAATATCCAGATCAAGCGTGCGCGCAGCATTTGGCACGGAACGTACGCGCCCCAACCGCGTTTCCACCCCCTGAAGCGCATCAAGCAGAGCCAGAGGCTCCAGCGTGGTGCGGCAACGCACAACCCCATTAACGTAAGGAGGCTGCCCAGATGGTGGCACAGGCGCACTTTCATACCAGCGGGAAACAGCCTCAACTTCTAGTTGGGGCAGATTTTTCAAGGCCTGCACGGCTTGCTCACACGTCTGGCGGGCGCTTAATCGCAAATGCGGAAGATTCGCACCTATCGCTATCAGCACTGATCTGGTATTCATTTCCGGCATCGTTATAAACCCGTTCCGCAGCGGCTAATTCTGCCACATTTGATGGATATAGTTACCAAATGATCTTACCATTCTTTCTATCAAAACCGAAAAGACCCCAGACCATTTAATAGTAACGCCCAAAACAGCACCCCAAAGTATTTAGAGGAAACCAACTATGAACCTTCAGAAAACCGAAAAGACCTGCCTTTTCATTGATGGCTCCAGCCTATATTCTACATCCCGTAGTCTTGGTTTTGATGTGGACTATAAAAAGCTGTTGGATTTCTTTGCCGCCAAAACGCATATTATCCGCGCTTATTATTATGCCGCCATTTTGGACACAGAAGATTACTCCCCCCTTAAGCCACTTACAGACTGGCTCTCCTATAACGGGTATTTTCTTGTCACCAAGCCTGCGCGGGAATTTACCGATTCTACCGGCAAGCGCCGCGTAAAAGGCAATATGGACATAGAAATTGCCGTGGATATGCTGGAAATGGCCCCCCATATCGACCACGCCATTCTGTTTAGCGGTGATTCCGATTTCCGCCGTGTGGTGGAGGCCGTGCAGCGGCAGGGCACGCGGGTTTCTGTTGTCTCCTCCATGCGCTCCACCCCACCATTGATTGGGGATGATTTGCGCCGGCAGGCAGACCAGTTTCTGGAGCTTTCCGCTCTGGCAGGCAACTTTACCCGCAGGCAGACAGAAAACCCCCGCCCCGTGCGCACCAATGCCCCACCCGTGCGCCACCCGGCAGACCAAATGAGCGAACCGGATGAAGATGATCCGCTAAGCTAAGCGCGCAACATGCAAAATGCCACCTTCCACCAGAGGGTGGCATTTTTTTTCATCTGCGTGCAAAACTCTTAAGGTTGTCTCGCCGTTATTTAACCGTCACCATTGTTGAAGCCCTTTGTTTCAAGGGTGAACCGACATAGTAATTTGCCGGAGTTTTTATATGCCCTCATGTTCTGAAGCCAGAAGCAGCCTTCTTTCCCTGCTGCGTGGGGTTGAGCACTTCAACACCGAAATCTTTCCTGCCAAAAAAGAACTGTTTGCCAATCTGGCAAAAGGGCAAGCCCCGGAAGCTTTGTTTATTGCATGCGCAGATAGCCGCATTAACCCCAACCTTATCACCCAGACAGGGCCGGGTGATCTGTTTATTTTGCGCAACATTGGCAACCTTGTACCTGCATATGGTGAAATGCTGGGTGGTGTGTCCTCCGCAGTGGAATACGCTGTTCTGGGCCTTGGGGTTTCTACCATTATTGTGTGCGGCCATTCTGATTGCGGCGCCATGAAGGCCCTGCTGGAACCAGAAAAAAACGGGCTGGATAAAATGCCCACCGTACGCAAATGGCTGCGCAATGCAGAAGCCGCCCGTGCGGCCACCCTGCACACCTTTACGGGCGAAGATGTTGGCCCCGCCACCGTGCGTTCTGTTGCAGAACAGAACGTGCTGTTGCAGTTGGCCCATTTGCGCACGCACCCTGCGGTAGCTGCTGGGCTGGCAAAGGGCACGCTGTTCCTGCAAGGGTGGTTTTATGATATCGGCTCCGGTGAAATTACGGTGCTGGATGAACAAACACGCAAAAGCCTGCCGATTAAAGCCGTTATTACACAAATGGAAGAAAAAGCCGCCTAAAAGCTCCGCGCTTTTCTTTTGTGGTTTTGTAATTGCTGCGTGTTGCCTGTGTTTTACTTCGGCAACCGCAGCAGACACACTTAAACTCAGCACATGGAATCTGGATTGGCTGCTTGATCCGGCTCACCCCGGCTATGCACAGGCCCCGCCAGATATTCCCCACCGCACCCCTGCTGATATTTCCAGCCTTGCCAGCTATGCCACCCATTTGCATGCCGATGTTGTGGCCTTGCAGGAAATAGAAAGCCCCGCCAGTGCCGGGCAGCTTTTTCCATTGGCGCGTTATCATCTCCCCATCAGCCAAGACCATGTATTGCAGCACACAGCGCTGGCTGTGCGTGCGGATATTCCGTTTGAGCAAAACCCGGATGTTACAGCGCTGGATACCTATGCAACGGCCCCGGCCACACACCACCATTTACGCAGTGGGCTAGATATTACGCTGCATCAAAACGGGCAGGCCCTGCGTATTCTGGTTGTGCATCTTAAAGCCGGATGCCCAGATAATCTGCCCCATGCCACACGCCCCACCTGCGCAACCCTTTGGCAGCAATTTGCCGTGCTGGATGATTGGGTAGCCACACGCACCCAACATCATGAAGCCTTTGCCATTATGGGGGATTTCAACCGCCACCTTACGGTGCATGATCCGCTATTTCTCACGCTTTTACGCATTGCACCGCTAGATCTGGTAACGGCAGGCACAGCAAGCCCCTGCCAAAACGGCAGCTACTTTATAGATCATATTATTCTGGGCGGAGCCGCACGGGCATGGAAAATACCAAACTCCCTACGTGTAATACCTTTGGCAGAAGAAGCGGGCCAAACACTCTCTGACCACTGCCCCGTTTCCATCACGCTGCAACTGCCATCCGCCAAAGAACAGCCGCAGCCATAGGCCCCGAAACAAAAAAAGCTGCCGCACCAAAGATGCAGCAGCCTTATTTTACAAGCTATCAGCCTGAAATATTACATGCGGCCAGCAGGCGCACCGGAACGGCCACCGTTACGAGCACCACCACCGGAACGGCGCGGGCCACCACGGCCACCACCCGGAGCACCCCCACGAGGCGCACCGCCGCCGCGCGGGCCGCCGCGGCCTCGGCCACCGCCACCCAGAACAGGCGGACGCATGGTGGAAGCTTCTGCTTCATCAGAGTGCCAAGGATGATCCCGAACCACCGGCACGGTTTTGCCAATAGTGCGTTCAATATCGCGCAGCCAAGCCCGCTGTTCTGCATCACAGAAGGAAACAGCCCAGCCATCACGCCCGGCACGTGCTGTACGACCAATGCGGTGCACGTAGCTTTCCGGCACGTTTGGCAGATCGTAATTAAACACGTGGCTAACGTCGTCCACATCAATACCGCGGGCGGCAATATCCGTTGCCACCAGCACTTTAACAGAACCGGAACGGAAGCCCTTCATGGCCCGCTCACGCGCACCCTGAGACTTGTTGCCGTGAATGGCTTCTGCCACCACGTTGTTCTTGTTCAAAAATTCCGCAACCTTGTTGGCTTCATGCTTCATGAGCGTGAACACCACAGCACGGGAAACCTTGGGAGATTCCACCATGTTCAGCAGCGCATCGCGCTTATCACCCGCGCCATTTACAAACATGACGGCCTGCTGAATACGATCCACCGTGCTGGAAGGCGGCGCCACTTCAACGCGTGCCGGATCATTCAGCAAAGATGCTGCCAGATCTTCAATGCTGCGCGGCATGGTGGCGGAGAACAGAAGCGTCTGGCGCTGCTCTGGCACAAAGGTCATGATACGGCGGATATCGCGCACAAACCCCATATCCAGCATGCGGTCTGCTTCATCCAGCACCAGAATTTCCAGGCCGGACAGATCAATAAAGCCTTGGCCCATCAGATCAAGCAGACGGCCCGGCGCAGCCACCAGCACATCTACGCCACGGCGCATGGCCTCAACCTGTCGGCCCTGCCCCACGCCACCAAACACAACGGCCTGCGTAAACTTCATATGGCGTGCGTAAGCTTTAAAGCTATCGCTAATCTGGGCCACAAGCTCACGCGTAGGCGCCAGCACCAGAACGCGGGGCTGTTTGGGCGTGTTTGCACGTGGGTTTTTAATCAGATGTTCCAAAATAGGCAGCGCAAAAGATGCGGTTTTGCCTGTGCCTGTCTGGGCCAAGCCCAGCAGATCACGCCCCTGCAACAGATAGGGGATGGAACGTTCCTGAATAGGAGTGGGTGTATCATAACCCTGCTCTGCCAATGCCTTCAGCAGTGGTGGAGCAAGAGCAAGATCGGAAAATTTAGTCATCAGGGCCAACCTTATTTGTGCAGCCTGAAAACGAGATCGAGAGACCGCACCCTTTTCAGTTATGCACTGTATGTTTTGTGGCGCACACGGAACATTTTTGCACCGGCTTGTAGCTGAGCACCCACAAAATTTTGAACACATCAAGATCCATAAAGGAAATTTTTGAACTGCGTTCGTTCCTTATAAACCTTGTAAAGCTGTATATAAGGGGACTTCCCAAACCTCGCAAGGCTTCCGTACCATATTAGTCCTAAAATGATGTTCGTGTAATGTTGAGGAATTTTTAGAAATCGGGCGAAAAATCGTTATAACATTACCGCATTTGAAAGTTTATTGCTGATATCTTAAAGGTATTTTTAAAATATTCCTATTTAGGAAATTCCGGAAGGTGTTCACGAAAAAGGCATAAATCTAACATAATTTTTAGGCAACTTATTGGCAGCAAACCTTCAACTCCTAGCCATTTCGGCGCCGGAGCAGGAAAAGAGCTTGCTCGCCAAACAGGTTGGCCATGCGGATAGAGCGCCGCCACGGGGCACGCTCCCCTTCCTCATCCACAGCCATCCATTGCTCTACAATGTAGCCATCCTGCTTACACAGCTCCAGAAAATCCCGGATGGTACAGGGGTGAATGTTTGGGGTTTCATACCACGGTGTGTGCCACACAGATGTCATGGGCATGCGGCCGCTTAGCAGCAGTTTAAGCCGCAACTGCCAATGCCCAAAATTGGGAAATGAGACAATAGCGTGCCGCCCAATACGCAGCATTTGCCGCAGCACTTCCCGCGGGCGCGCAACAGCCTGCAAGGTGCGTTGCAGCACCACATAATCAAACGCGTGGTGCGGATAATGCGCCAGATCGTGGTCTGCATCTCCATGCACCACAGGCAGCCCATGCGCGACAGACTTGGTAACAAGCTCCATGTTCAGCTCAATACCGCGTGCATCACACCCACGGTAACGGAACAGATGGTCAATAAGCGTACCATCTCCGCTGCCAATATCCAGCACACGGGTGCCGGGGGCTATCATTTCGGCAATAAGCCGCTGGTCAAGGCGCATCAGGCAAGCCCCGCATGTTCGGCCACACCACACAGAAAACCACGTACCGTGCGGTCAAAATCCGGTTCTTCCAGCAAAAAGGCATCGTGCCCTTTGTCTGTTTCTATTTCTACAAACGAGACATTGGCCGCCGCCCGGTTGAGCGCGCGCACCAGCGTACGGGCCGCCGATGTGGGGAACAACCAATCGGACGAGAACGACACCACGCAAAACCGCACCGGCGTACCCGCAAAAGCGTGCGTAAGTTCGCCATCATGGTCTGCGGCAATATCAAACCAATCCATCGCGCGGGTAATGCTCAGGTAGGAGTTGGCATCAAACCGCCGCACAAAGGTAGAACCCTGATAACGCAGGTAGGATTCCACCTCAAAAATATCGCTGAACATGGAAACAGGGCCTTCTGGCCCCTGCCCACCAACAGGCCCGCGCCGCATACGGCGGCCAAATTTGCGCGTTAAGGCTTCTTCCGAAAGATAGGTGATATGGCCCATCATGCGGGCCACAGCCAAACCACGGGCAGGCACAACATCATCCGCCCAATAGCGGCCACCGCGCCAGTCTGGATCTGCTATAATAGCCTGCCGCCCCACCTCGTTAAACGCAATGTTCTGGGCAGAATGGAAGGGCGCTGTGGCAATGGGCATGGCTGCCAGCATCATCTGTGGGTAGGTTACTGTCCATTCCAGCACCTGCATGCCGCCCATGGAACCGCCAATAACGGCAAACAGTTTTTCTATGCCCAAAGCCCGCACAAGTTTGTGCTGCGCGCGTACCATATCGCGGATGGTAATGGGCGGAAACGCCGTACCCCAAAGCTCTGTGCCATTGCCTTGTGCATCTGTGCGGGTAGAGCGCGGGCCGGTGCTGCCCATGCAGCCCCCCAGCACGTTGGAGCAGATAACAAAAAACCTGTTGGTATCAATGGGCTTTCCCGGCCCAACCATCCGGCTCCACCAACCGGGCTTGCCCGTAAGCGGGTGTTCTTCCGCCACGTACTGGTCCCCCGTAAAGGCGTGGCAGATCAGGATGGCGTTATCCCGCTTTTCTGAAAGCGTGCCATAGGTGCGGTAGGCAATATCAACAGGGGCAAGGGTAACGCCGCAATCCAGCCCCAGCCCTTCGGCAAACCGGACATGCTGCTGTTCACCAATGGCCAAGGGTGTTGTGCTGTTCATAAAAACGCCGAATGCTCCAAACAATCCCCTCCGGCATACGGACGTTTACAGGACAAGGCAAGTCCGGTTTCCAACGGCCCTGCCCTGTTACGCCCGATGTGCTGGAAAGTTCCGCCCGGTCCTGTTTCAGTGTTCCATTTTAAGCGCGGCCAAGAAGGCGCTTTGCGGAATTTCCACCTTACCAAACTGCCGCATGCGCTTTTTACCTTCCTTCTGCTTTTCCAGAAGTTTGCGCTTACGGGAGATATCACCACCATAACACTTGGCCGTTACATCCTTGGAAAGTGCGCCAATGGTTTCACGCGCAATCACCTTGCTGCCAATAGCGGCCTGAATGGCAATTTTAAACAACTGGCGGGGAATCAAATCCTTCAAGCGTGCGCAAATGGAACGCCCGCGAGATTCCGCCGCCGTGCGGTGCGCAATAAAGGACAGCGCATCCACTGGCTCCTGATTAACCAGAATGGAAATACGCACGAGGTCACTCTCCTCATACCCATCCATCTGGTAATCAAAGCTGGCGTAGCCACGGGTAAGAGATTTCAGGCGGTCATAGAAATCAAACACCACTTCGTTCAGTGGCAGGCGATACACCGCCATCGCACGGCTGCCCACATAGGTCAGATCCACCTGCACGCCGCGCCGTTCTGTACACAGCGTAAGCACCGCGCCCAGATATTCATCCGGCACCATGATGGTGGCTTTAATCCACGGTTCTTCAATGGTTTCAATCAGGGAAGAATCGGGCATATCCGCCGGGTTGTGCAGTTCTTCCCGCTCACCATTGGTGCGGGTGATTTTGTACACCACGGAAGGCGCTGTTGCGATGAGATCCAGATCGAATTCGCGCGACAGACGTTCCTGAATAATTTCCAGATGCAGCAAGCCAAGGAAGCCACAACGGAACCCAAAGCCAAGGGCTGCGGATGTTTCGGCCTCATAGTGGAAGGAGGCATCGTTCAGGCGCAGCTTGGCAAGGCTATCGCGCAGTTTTTCAAAGTCATCGGCCACAACGGGGTAGAGACCACACCACACCACGGGAATGGAGGGTTTGAACCCCGGCAAGGGCTTTTCTGCCGGGCGGCGATCATCTGTAATGGTATCACCCACATTACAGTCCGCCACGGTTTTAATAGCCGCGTTGATAAAGCCCATTTCACCCGGACCAAGGCTTTCAACATTGGTCATGCGCGGGGCAAACACGCCCACCTGGTCCACCTGATGCACAGCGCCGGAGGACATCATGCGCACTTTCATGCCGCGCTTGAGCCGCCCTTCCTTAATACGCACCAGCACAATCACACCCAGATACGGGTCGTACCAGCTATCAATCAGCATGGCCTGCAGGGGCTTTTCCGCATCACCTGTTGGAGGTGGCAGGCGGGTTACAACGGCTTCCAGCACGCCTTCAATATTCAGGCCGGTTTTGGCGGAAATTTCCACCGCATCATCAGCCGGAATACCAATAACTTCTTCAATCTGGGCCTTTACGCGCTCGGGCTCTGCTGCGGGCAGATCCACCTTGTTGAGCACGGGCACAATTTCGTGGTTGGCATCAATGGCCTGATACACGTTGGCCAGTGTTTGCGCTTCCACCCCCTGAGAGGCATCCACCACCAGCAAAGAACCTTCGCACGCCGCCAAGGACCGGCTGACTTCGTAAGCAAAGTCCACGTGTCCGGGGGTGTCCATCAGGTTTAGCACATAGGTGTTGCCATCCTTGGCCGGATAGGTCAGCCGGACGGTTTGCGCCTTAATGGTAATGCCACGCTCACGCTCCAGATCCATGTTGTCCAGAACCTGATTGGTCATTTCACGCGCGGTTAGGGCACCGCACGCCTGAATCAGGCGGTCAGCCAGAGTGGATTTTCCATGATCGATATGTGCGATGATGGAAAAATTGCGGATGAGCGAAAGGGGTGTATCGGTCATGCTGCTCCTTTAAGCGAAACGGAAAGAAAAGTCAGCCGCTTCCGCACGGGCTTGGGCCATTATCAGGTAAATTTTTTCCCTATTGCGCACACTGCCGCATTTGGCACCAGCCCGCAGCCTGTTTTTTAGCCAGATATCAGCACAATACGGTGCAGCCATACGCCAGCAGCGGCCGCGGGCACAGGTTGCAAGGCGCTGCGCCCAAAGGGCTGAATGGCCAGCACAGGTTTTTCTTGCAAAATGCCCACCACGGGGGCTTGCCCTGTGCGTATCAGCACCACGCGGTCTGCCCCACGCGGGTGCAAGGCAGGTTGCACCACCAAGGAACAGCCCAGCCGCAATATGGGTTCCATGCCTTCCGTATCTACGCGCAACATATAGGCCGAAGATGACGGCAGGCTGAAAAATGTTTCCTCCTGCTCCCACAACCCTCCGGCGGGCAGGCCTGCACGGTCTAGCACGCCGCCCTGATCCAACCATGAAAGCGGCAAGCTGCGCATAAAGCATGGTGCCGGAGTTTCTGCCCCATCTGGTTGTTCATGCCCCCAGAGATGGGCCTCAAACTGGGCGAGGGAAACACGCAACACATCCAGCGCACGCAGCAGGCTTGGCAGCGCAGGCCAGCGCCACACGCCATGCCCCGTATAGCGGCGCGAGGGGTTAAAGGTCGTGGCATCCAACCCCGCCGCCCGCGCCAAGCCAGAGGGCGTAAGCCCTCGCTCCTGCGCCAGCGTATCCAGTGCGTGCCATATGCGCTCTGCCGGTATCATGGTTTTTTGGTGTGGAGTTTTTCCTGCTTCAGCACATCGCTGGCGTGGCGGGCTGTGCCTTCATCGGTAATAAAAAAACGCCCCTGCGCGTTCTGCTGCGCAAGGCCCTTACCTGCCAGACGTGTCAGGCAAGGGTCATCCTTCATGCCAGTTGGGCGGCCTGCATCCCCCGCAAGGCAAAGCCTATGCAGCGCGGCGCGGCAACATGTTTCAAGGTAGGGTTCGTTCCACATGGATGCAGGATCACGCATCCCGCGCGCGGCGGCAAGAGGATGTTTTCATGCAAAGCCGCTCCCCCAAACGCAAAGCGGGCACACGCATGATACGTGTGCCCGCCAAAGCCTGCCCACACAAAGCAGAGTTAGTGTTTTACCTGCGCATCTGGCAGCGCATAGGCCACCACGTAATCCCCCAGCTTGGTGCCAAAGGAACCATGGCCGCCATCTACCGAGAGCACATATTGATGGCCGTTTTCTTCATACGTCATGGGGGTGGATTGCCCCCCTGCTGGCAAACGATCCTGCCAGAGCTGCTGGCCTGTCGTAACATCATAGGCGCGGATATACATATCCAGTGTGGATGTCAGAAACGCCACACCACCCGCGGTAATGATTGGCCCACCCAATGAGGGCACCCCAACACGAAAGGCCAGTGGCACGGGGGAGCTATCACGCGTGGTGCCATTGCGGTGCTTCCACAACACCGTGTTGGTGCGCAAATCCAACCCTGCCACATAGCCCCAACCCGGCTGTTTGCACGGAATACCAATGGGGGACAGGAATGGGTGCAAGTCCACCCCAAATGGTGTGCCGTATTGTGGCTGCACACCCGTTTCTCCACCAGAAGGGCCTGCATTCTGCGGCGGCTCTGCCGGGTTGTTCGGCCCACGCGGCACAAGCCTAGAAACAAACGGCACGGCAATGGGGTTGGTAAACGCTACCTCCCGCACCGGATCTACCGCCAAGCCGCCCCATTCAAACATGCCCAGATTACCGGGGAACACCAGCGTACCCTGCGTGGAAGGCGGTGTGAATGGCCCCTCATACCGCAGGCGTTTGAACATGATACGGCAAGCCAGTTGATCAAACATGGTTGCGCCCCACATATCCGCATCCGTGAGGTTGTTTTTGGGGCGGAATGTAAGTGCAGAGAACGGCTGGGTGGGAGAAAGGTGATCCCCCGGAGCAGCCCCCTGCGGCACAGGCATTTCTGGTGCGGGCACCAGCAAATGGCCATTGCGCCGGTCCAGCACAAAAATATTGCCTGTTTTGGCAGGTGCATACAATGCAGGCACCACGGCGCCATCGGCCTGTTTTATGTCCACAAGGCTGGGTTGAGATGGCACATCCATGTCCCACAGATCATGATGCACTGTCTGGTAAAACCACACTTTGCGCCCGGTATCTGCATCCAACGCCAGAATGCCAGAGGCATAGCGTTCCTGATCCGGCGTGCGGTGGCCACCCCAGATATCCGGCGTGGCGACACCCGTGGGAATGTAAATCTGGTTCAGCCGCGCATCATAAGCCGACGTAATCCATGAATTGGGAGAATTGGCCACGTAATGATGGGTGGCGGAGGGCAGTTCATTGGGGTTCGGGTTGCCCGGATCAAACGCCCATATCAGCTTGCCGCTATACAGATCATACCCGCGCGTAACGCCTGAAGGTTCGTGCGTGGAGTAGTTATCTGTAACCGCGCCAGAAATAATAGCCACCTTGGAGGTAATAACCGGCGGGGATGTGGGCTCGTAAAACCCCGGCGTGCGCATGGGCATGCCATCTGTAAGATCCAGCGCGCCATCACGCCCAAAACCACGGCACAGGGCACCGGTATCGGCATTTAGGGCAAACAGGCGGCCATCATTGGTGGGCAGGAAAATACGGTGTGCGCAATCATCCGCCACGGCTACATCGTGGGCCTGTTCTTCCGCCACCGGCGTTTCTGCGTAGGACACGCCACGGCATGTCATGTGCTGATAAGAGGCGTTGTAGGTAATTTTGGGGTCAAAATGCCAGCGCTCATGCCCGGTGGCGGCATCCACAGCAAACAGGATCTGGTGTGGTGAGCACAGATACAGCGTATCGCGCACCTTTATGGGCGTGGCTTCATCTGTAATTTCCCCCGGATCATCCGGGCGCTTCAGATCATGCGTGCGGAACACCCATGCCACTTTCAGATCCCGCACATTGCTGGCTGTAATCTGAGAAAGTGGGGAGTATCTGTCCCCCGCCTGCGTGCGGCCATAAGCGGGCCAATCTGCTGCGGGCACAACCGTATTATCCCCCGGCAATGGAGAGGATGAGGCCTGCACACCAGCACGAGGCAGAACACCCGCAACATCCTGCGGGTCTTGCGTAAGGGCATAGCCATACACACCGGCCCCGACCACAACACCGGCCAGCAATGGCGCGCTGTTCCAGCCAGAAGACGGCAACAATCGAGAAGAAACAAAAGGCAACACAAGCCACAAACCCAGCGGCAACAGCACATCACCACGCGGGGCCAAGGCCCAGAAATCAAACCCGGCTTCCCCAACAGACCATACAAGGGTGGCCGCAACCAGCACCGCGTAAAGCCACAGAGCCTCGCGCCGCCGCCGCCATAGCAGCACCGCCGTAGCCAGCAGCACGATGCCGCACACCACGTAAAAACAGGAGCCGCCCAGCAGGGCCAGCCAGATGCCCCCACCTGCAAGAAAAACGCCTAATATTGCAAAAACTGCTGCGGTAATCTGCAATACAATATCAGGCCGGTGACTATTTGTTTGTATCATGTTGCCTATTTTCTGCCCTGCACACGTTCACATCCAAATTTTTCTGCACAAGAAAAACCGTTTCAGAACAATCAATACAACAGCGTGGCATTGCATCCCAAGAAAATACTGTAAAAGACACAAAAAACCGCCTGCATTTTTACAAAACACAGGCGGTTACAGAAGTTTCCACTTCAATACCTTTGGGCTTGATACTTGGACGTATCAGTCCAGCTTGAAGCGCACAGTAAACACATGGCCTTTAACACCATCTGAAACATTGTTACCCGAAAGAGCAAAACGCACCTGATGCAAATATGTTAAAGCACTTTTTGTAAAATTTGCGCCGCCCATGGTTTTAAGCACCACGCAGTTGGTGGGGGCGCCTGCCGCAGTAATATCGCACCGCGCCATCACACGGCCTTCCAGATTTTTGTTTTCTTCCGCTGCCGGGTAAACGGGGGCTGCCGTGTTGATACGGTTAAGCCGCACAGTTTTATCTGCGGCAGGCATGGCGTTGATAACGGCGTATTCGTCCTTATCTTCCGTGGTATGACGCCAGTTGTACAAGGTTTCCAAACTTTTGGATAAACCTTCTGTGCCATAATTCAGTGTATAAGCTGCTTGGCCCGGCACCTTAACTTTCACGCTCAACCGAGGTGCTTTGGCAATCTCCTGTGCCGTGGCAATTGGCAGAAAGATCCCGAACATTTTTTGCGGCGTGTCATTCGCAAACACCAACGGGAAATTATAGTGCTGCTTGTTTGGCGTATCTGCCAGTAATTGCACAGAAACACCCGCTGTTGGCTGGTTTTTGGGCCACTGCAAGCCAAGCAGGAACCGGCTATATGTTTGGGAATTGAAGGAAAGCGCCGCAGTATCTGCCAGATCCGCCCCTGTAAGCACATACATGCTCATCACCACCAGGCCATTACTTTGCCCATCCGCCGTCAACAGCGGTTGCGCAGGTGCGGGTGCTGGGCGCGAGTAAATAAAGCACGCCTGTAGCGGCTTGGCGTTTTTCAGGCTTTTGGCAATATAATCCTTATCATCCTGCTGAAGCGGCAGTTGCACAGCCAACTTGCGAATATCCTGCGCACAGTAAACCTCGCCCCATGAGGGAGACAGCGAAGTAACATTCAGCAAGGAAGGCTTATCTGCCGAAAGCGCAGGATTACCTGCACCAGAAGCCGTTGCAGATGCCGGGGGCTGCACCGGCGCAATGGCTTGCGGCGCAGTGGCAACATGCCCACCGGGCACAGAACCAGAAGTGGCACACCCCGCCAGACACAAAAGCCCGAGCGCAGAAAAAATGCGTGTTTTCAATACCATTCAGCAATCCAATACAAAAAAGCGCGGCCCCCGAAGGAACCGCGCCTTTTATTTCCGATATCTTGCCTAAAGGAAAGAAAATCAGACGGAGTAATACATTTCAAATTCAACCGGGTGCGGTGTGTGTTCGAAACGGTACACATCATCCCATTTCAGGGTGATGTAGCTTTCGATCTGATCTTTGGTGAACACGCCACCAGCCAGCAGGAACTCATGATCCGCAGCCAGAGCTTCCAGAGCTTCACGCAGGGAGCCAGCAACTGTCGGGATCTGCTTCAGTTCTTCCGGCGGCAGGTCATACAGATCCTTGTCCATGGCATCGCCCGGGTGGATCTTGTTTTTAATGCCGTCCATACCAGCCATCAGCATGGCAGCGAATGCCAGATACGGGTTGGCTGTGGGGTCCGGGAAGCGCACTTCAACGCGCTTGGCTTTGGGGCTTGTTGCGTACGGAATACGGCACGAAGCAGAACGGTTGCGGGCGGAATATGCCAGCAGCACAGGTGCTTCAAAACCCGGAATCAGGCGCTTGTAGGAGTTGGTGGATGGGTTGGTGAAGGCGTTCAGCGCCTTGGCGTGCTTGATAATGCCGCCAATGTAATACAGGGCCGTGTCGGACAGATCTGCATAACCATTGCCAGCAAATGTGGGCTTGCCGTCTTTCCAGATGGACTGGTGAACGTGCATGCCAGAGCCGTTATCGCCATAGATAGGCTTGGGCATGAATGTTGCTGTCTTGCCGTAGGAATTGGCAACATTGTGCACACAGTATTTGTAGATCTGCATGAAGTCTGCTGCGCGCACCAGCGTTTCAAACTTGGTGCCAAGTTCGTGCTGAGACTGCGCCACTTCATGGTGGTGCTTTTCAATCGCCAGACCCATTTCGCCCATGGCTGCCAGCATTTCTGCGCGCAGGTCGCTTTCGCTATCCACTGGCGGTACGGGGAAGTAACCCCCCTTCACACCCGGACGGTGGCCCATGTTGCCTTCAGGATATTCCTTCAGGGATGCATCGGGGCCTTCAATGCTGTCGAGCTGGTATTTGCCGTAGTTCGGGCCGGTGCCAAACAGCACGTTGTCGAAAATGAAGAATTCAGCTTCCGGGCCAAAAAATGCCGTATCACCCAGACCGGAGGACTTGAGGTACTGCTCAGCCAGCTTGGCGGTGGAGCGCGGGTCGCGGTTGTAAGGCTGCCCGGTGGAAGGTTCGATAATATCGCAGAACAGGATCAGCTGCGGACGAGCAGAGAACGGGTCCATCACTGCGGATGTCGGATCCGGCAGCAGAACCATGTCGCTTTCGTTAATGGCTTTCCACCCGCCGATGGAAGATCCATCAAACATGAAGCCATCGGTAAAGCTATCTTCCTCGATGGTGCTGACATACTGGCATGTATGATGCCACTTGCCCTTTGGGTCCGTAAAACGCAGATCCACCAGTTCCACAGAGTGTTCCTGAATCAGATCAAAAACCTTGGCAATTGCAGCAGCCTTGCTGTCACCCGCCGGAGCTGTTTTCTTTACCATGCTCTCTTCACCTAAGCTTTGTCAGCATGCCGCACTTTGCGGGCACGCGGTCTGCGGGAATAATGTACGCGCACCTTCGCGCCCCATACCTACGCATGGAGCGTGTTAGATTGCGTCTTCCCCTCGTTCTCCGGTACGGATTCGCACCACGTCATCCACCGGACTCACGAAAATCTTGCCATCGCCAATGCGGCCTGTGCGGGCCGCAGCGGAAATGGCTTCTACCGCCCGCTCCACCATGGAAGCAGGGCAGACAACTTCAATCTTCATCTTGGGCAGGAAATCAACAATGTATTCCGCGCCGCGATAAAGCTCCGTATGCCCCTTCTGCCGACCGAAACCCTTGGCTTCGATTACGGTAATACCCTGCAATCCAAGCTCATGAAGGGCTTCTTTCACCTCATCCAGCTTGAAGGGCTTGATTATGGCCTCGATCTTCTTCATCGCGCGTCGTCAACACACCATTGTTGTGCCCGTATTTTGGGCCTGTCCGTTCATGATGCCACCCTGCCCCTATAGGCAGAAGGCACCCCATACCGTTACACTTGCACGGCTTGCCCGTGCGGGCAATCAGGCAGATGCAAATTTGTATCGATAAAGCACCAAATCAACTGTTTACGCCAAATGTTTCGGTATCGCGTCTTATTCGCCTCTTTCCGCCAGCGGGGCAAGGAACTTTGTAATGACAAAATTGCTTAACAGGCAGATTGCAAACCAGCCTGTCACTATTTTTACGCTTATGTCCGAGCTGGCGCGCAAGCATAACGCCATCAATCTTGGGCAGGGTTTTCCTGATACGGAAGGCCCGCAAGACATGGTGCAACTGGCCGCAAATGCCCTACTGGATGGGCGCAACCAGTATGCGCCCCTTACAGGCCTGCCAGAACTGCGCGCCGCCGTTGCGGAGGCCTCCGCCCGATTCCAGAACATTTCTGTCAATGCCGAATCGGAAGTGGTGGTGACATCTGGCGCTACCGAGGCCCTGGCGGCATCCTTCATGGCGCTGATAGAACCGGGCGATGAAGTGGTGCTGATAGAACCGCTTTACGATACCTACCTGCCTGTTGTGCGCCAGCTTGGCGGCATTCCGCGCCTTGTGCGGCTGGAAGCCCCAGATTGGGCGCTCCCGCAAGAGGCCTTAAAAAACGCCTTTAGCCCCCGCACCAAAGCCATTGTGCTGAACACCCCCATGAACCCCACCGGCAAGGTGTTTAACGCTGAGGAGCTGGCCTTTATTGCCGACCTTATGCGCCAGCACGATACCTACGCCATTTGCGATGAGGTGTATGAGCACCTTGTGTTTGATGTGCCGCATCTCTCGCTCATGGCCTTACCGGGCATGCGCGAGCGGTGCATTCGTATTGGCAGCGCAGGCAAAAGCTTTTCCTTTACCGGGTGGAAGGTGGGTTACGTTACCGCCCCTGCCCCGCTGGCTGCGGTGGTGGCCAAAGCACACCAGAACCTTGTATTTGCCACAGCCCCCAATCTGCAACGTGCCGTGGCCTTTGGGCTGAACAAGGATACCGCCTACTTTACCCAACTGGCGCAGGAGATGGATACAAAACGCCAGATCCTTTCTGCCGGGCTGGCGCGGGTGGGCTTTGGCGTGTTGCCCTGCCAAGGCAGCTACTTTGTGATGGCGGATATTACCCCGCTGGCAAACGGGCTGGATGACATGGCCTTCAGCCGCCTGCTAACAGAGCAGGCCGGTGTTACCACCATTCCCGCCTCTGCCTTTTATGATGCGCAAAGTGGCACGCCCCCGCGCAACCTGATTCGCTTTGCCTTTTGCAAGCGTGAGGAGGTGCTGATTGAGGCTGTGGCCCGTCTGGAACAGTGGAAAAGCCGCCAGAGCTGATTTTTCTACATAAAAACACCAGAAGTGATTGACGAACGACGCAGTTTTCTCTAAACGTCCGCTTGCTGTGCGGCGGACGTAGCTCAGCTGGTAGAGCGCCGGTTTGTGGTACCGGTGGTCGCGGGTTCAAGCCCCGTCGTTCGCCCCAGCATATTCCCTTTAAATTCAAAAGCCTTCTTGTAGCAGCAGCCTTGTTAGGCATGGCCCTGCCACATGGCGCCCACGATGAAAGCACGACCCTTCTGGCTTGCTCCTGCTGCAACCGGTTGAAAGGTTCTGCGGCAGATCTTTCCCTGCGATAAAAACCCGAACAAAAAAGCCGATCAGACCAAGCTGACCGGCTTTTGCCAAAACACCCTAATTAAGCGTTGTCCTGCATAAACTGGCGCAGATCCTGTTCTAAAACAGCGCCATCATGTTCCAACAGTGCATCCTTGCCCCCTACATGGTGGGGCATAATCATAAGCGGCGTGCCTTCATCCATAAAGCGTATCCGCAGGTCATTCCAACGTGGTGCAACAAAGCGAGAATAAGCCTGTGCCAGTGCGCACTGGTCAATGCACCAGTTGCTTGGATTTTCCGGGCTATACGTCCGCTGGACATAATTGTGCAGATACCGCCCGATCTGGGGCAGAAGTTCCGTTTCCCCAAAATAGGACAGGCCCGCACCAAAACCCCACGGTTCTCCGGCTATCTGTTTGCCTTCATGATTATACGCATACAGCCGGAACCCGTAATCCGAACCGGATTTGAGTTCCTGCCACAAGGCAGGGAAATCGTGCGGGAAGTAGCCATCACAATCCGCTGTCAGCACTGGGCAATGCCACTGGCCCACAATATGCGGCAGCATAAGGTAACGAATGCACGTATAGGCGGCCTTGTCCGCATGGTTAAGCTGCCCATGCGTGAAGGAGACATCCATCCCCCTGTCTTTTTCCGAGAAAAAGGCCACCAGATCCCGCATCAGGGTCAACTGCTCATCCGTTGCCCGGTCCACCCCCAAACAAAGGCGGAAGCGCCCCTGTTCTGGATGAGCCTGACACGCCCGCATTAAAGACATGACAAGCTTGGGCACAAAGCGGAAATACGCACTATCGCACCCAAAAACCAAACAGGCATCTGGGGCATCTGCCTCTGCCCGACCGGGCGCCACACTGGAATGCCAGCTCCAGCCCGCAATGCCCAACTGGTCCGTTACCTGTTGTTCATGCAGGTTATATGCGGCGGCTTCCGGCAGCCATGTGTAAACACCGCAATTGTAATCAATAGCCTTGATACCGGAATCTTTGGAAAGCTTGCGGGCCGTAACATAGTGCGGATCTGCGCTGGCCCGATCCTGATTGAGCCATGCGTAATGGCCTGCCACAACTTGGTTCCAGTATTGCGCCCTGTTCTGGGCCTGATCGGCCTGCACCAGTTGCAGCCGTTCTTCTTGCGTGCTGGCAGAAGCCACTTGCTCAAACTGATATGAATACGCCTGCCGCACATCTTCTGCCCGCAGCATAGAAGCCGGCAAAGGCACCATTAAAAAGTTAAAGGCGGGGTCAAACTCTTCTGTGTCCGGCAGTTCTTTCAAGGCAGAAGGCAGCAAAAGCAACGCAGCCTCTCCCTGTGCTGTCCGCTGCACCAGATGTGTAAGCTGTTCGGGTATGGGGGCATCACCAAACCGGCCTTTCAGCGCCAGATTGGCTAAATCTGCGGCCTGCTGGGTCTCACCTTCCCGCAATGCCAGAATGGCGGAAAAGAGATATAAATCTGGCCGAAAATCCTGCAACGCCGCACACAATACCGCCGTGCGCGCCAAACCGAATTGCCCAATTTTGGCGCAATTTTTTGCCAGATCCAACAAACAGCCTGAATCTTCTGGGGCTACCAGCAAACGTTGGCGGGCGGCCTGTGCGGCTTGCACAAATGGGCTTTCACCCATCGCCTTTATCTGCGCCGCCAACGCCACCATAAAGGTTTTTTGCACTGGCAATGGGCTTGGTTGCAGAACACTTTCTGGTTCCCGCCCATCGGAAATAATAATGGCATCGCCTTTTTCACGCAGGAAAAGCGTACGCAAATCCCAATTACGCTCGCCAAGGCACAGCTTGAAATAAGAAAACGAAACCCGCTCGGCGGCCTGCTGGCCCGCAATCAGCCATTTCCCCTGCGCCAAACGGGCCAGCAATGGCACATGCTGGCTGAGCACAGGCGCAAAACGCTCCCAATTCTGGTTATGGGGCACCCAACCCAACAGGCCATCTGGTTGGTTCCACATAAACTGCGTACCATTTTTTAAACTTACCAGGCCCTTTGCTTCACCACTTTGTTCAACCTGAGGCCGGATATCTGCAAACCCAAGCAGGCTGTTGCCATCAGCCGATAACTGAACCACGTTCCACTGCGGAGAAACGGCCTGTGCAACCGGAATACCCATAAGATAAAAATCACGATGTGCCAGAATGTGCCCGTGAAATGATATAAAAGAAAACATGCCTCAGCTTACCCCGGCTGCCCGTTCCATATGCGGAATCATGATTTTGGCTGACACTTGCATACAGGCGGCCAGCCATTTTCCTTAATGATGCACATAGTTAGCATAACATCTCCTGCGCGGGCACCTCTTGAGCGGCATGGGATAATCCGCCCCCCAAACCCTGACATGTTTGTGATAACAGGGCCTACCCCGCAAAAAACAAAGATTTTTGCCCGCGCATAAGCGCCATTGCGCCTTATGGCGGCAGTTCTGTCCTGATCGTGAACAGCGCTGTGTTGCATCCCCGCTTATGGTCTCAATTCGCGCACTGCATGATGCCTATGCGTATTCCGCATCTGCGCGCAACGAATGCAAGACACTCTTCGAATCGGATGCAGTATTATGGCTAAAATCAAGGTCAAGAACCCGGTGGTGGAAATGGACGGGGATGAAATGACCCGTATCATCTGGCACTTCATTCGTGAGCGCCTGATTCTGCCCTATCTGGATATTGACCTGAAATATTACGATCTGGGCATAGAAAACCGCGATGCCACGGATGACAAGGTAACCGTAGAAGCCGCAGAAGCCACCAAACGCTACGGCGTGGCCGTAAAATGCGCCACCATCACCCCGGATGAAGCACGGGTGAAGGAATTTGGGCTGAAAAAAATGTGGCGTTCACCCAACGGCACCATCCGCAACATTCTGGATGGCACCATCTTCCGTGAACCCATTATCTGCTCCAACGTGCCGCGCCTTGTGCCGCACTGGACAAAGCCTATCGTGATCGGCCGCCATGCCTATGGGGATATCTATCGCGCTGCGGAAACCAAAATTCCCGGCCCGGGCAAGGTGACACTCAACTACATTCCCGAAGATGGCGGTGAGCCCATTACGCTGGATGTGCATGACTTCAAAGGCCCCGGTGTGGCGCTGGGCATGCACAATACCCGTGCCTCTATTGAAGGGTTTGCCCGTGCCTCTCTCGCTTATGGGCGAGACCGCAAGCTGCCAGTGTATCTGTCCACCAAAAACACCATCCTGAAAGCCTATGATGGCATGTTCAAGGATGTGTTTCAGGAAGTGTACGAAAAGGAATTCAAGGCCGAGTTTGAAAAGCTGGGCCTCACCTACGAACATCGCCTGATTGATGACATGGTGGCCAGCGCCCTTAAATGGCCGGGCGGCTATGTATGGGCCTGCAAAAACTACGATGGCGATGTGGAAAGTGACATTGTGGCACAGGGCTTTGGCAGCCTTGGGCTGATGACATCCGTGCTGCTGAACCCTACGGGCGATGTGGTGGAAGCCGAAGCCGCGCATGGCACCGTAACCCGCCATTACCGTGAGCACCAGAAAGGCAAGCCCACCAGCACCAACCCCATTGCCTCCATTTTTGCATGGACGCGCGGGCTGGCTTATCGCGGCCGCTTTGATGAGACGCCAGACGTTGTGCACTTTGCCGATACGCTGGAAAAAGTGTGCGTGGATACGGTTGAAGGCGGGCAGATGACCAAGGATCTGGCGCTGTTGGTTGGCAACGGCACCAAATGGCTGGACACGCAGCCTTTCCTTGATGTGCTGGATGAAAAACTCAAGCAGGCTTTAACCAAAGGCTAAGCTTTCTGCCGCACATCTTTATTGTTTTGTCACGTCTGCGCACCCCGAAGCAATTTTTCGCTTCGGGGTGTTGCTTATTCTAGGCCATTGCGCACCAGCCCGTGCTGGCGCAAAACAGAAACTGTATTTTAATGTAACCAGATAAGGGAGCATCACGCCACGCCATGACTGATACGCCAGCAGAAACAGACGTAGCCATAATTGGCGCTGGCCCAGCCGGGCTTTTTGCCGCTTTTCAGTGCGCCATGCTGCGGCTGAACTGTGTGTTAATTGATGTGCTGCCAGAAGTGGGCGGCCAATGTGCGGCCCTGTATCCGGAAAAGCCAATTTACGATATTCCCGCCTGCCCCGCCGTAGAAGGCGCGCAGCTTATTGCCCGGCTGGAAGAACAGATTGCCCCATTTAACATCCCGCGCCTGCTAAAACACCGGGTAGAAAGCCTTACGGGCAACCGGGGCAACTTTACGCTGGGCACCAACCAAGGCACCACGCTAAAAGCCAAGGCCATTATTATTGCCGCTGGTGCGGGGGCATTTGGCCCCAACCGTCCGCCGCTGGATGGTTTGGAAGCGTTTGAAGATACCGGGGCCGTGCAATATTACGTACGCCGCAAAGCCGATTTTGCAGGCCGCCGTATTGTTATTGCAGGCGGGGGCGATTCCGCGCTGGATTGGGCGCTTTCCCTAAAAGACAATGCCGAAAAGCTCTACCTCGTGCATCGGCGGGACAGGTTCCGTGGTGCGCCAGAAAGCCTGCGCCTGTTGGAAGAGGCTGTAGCCGCCGGGCAGATTGAAAAGGTTGTGCCCTATCAGCTTCATGCCCTGCACGGCCAGAATGGCGCGCTAAAAGGTGTAGAAGTAGCAGACCTGGATGGGGCCACCCGTATGCTGGAAGCCGATGTGCTGCTGCCTTTCTTTGGGCTGGCAACAGATCTGGGGCCTGTGGCGCGATGGGGGATGGATACCATGCGCTCGACTATTCCCGTCACCCCTTCCAGTTGTGAAACCAGCCTGCCGGGCGTGTTTGCCGTGGGCGATGTGGCCACCTACCCCGGCAAGCTCAAGCTGATTTTGCAAGGGTTTAGTGAAGCCGCCATGGCCGCCCACGCCATTTACCCCATTGTAAACCCGGATCAGGCACTGCACTTTGAATATTCCACCAGCAAAGGCGTGCCTGCCTAAAACCAACATCCTTATGGCGGCATGGCCCAAACTGGGCGCAACATGTCGCCGTTTTTTATAAAATCATTTTTTGCTCAATGGGTTAGGCTGGTTTTCTGCGCCGCTTACGCATACCTCCTTACAGCGTGCGCCATGGCCGTTTCCTTACGGGTTCTGGCGTGGTGGGGCGCAGCAAGCTATGGTGCCCGCCTGATCTATTTACCTTTTTCGTAAGGATAAAACCGTGCAAGTCATCATTCTCGGCGCTGGCGTTATCGGGGTGACATCGGCCTGGTATCTGGCCAGCCTTGGGCATGAAGTCACGGTTATAGACCGCCAGCCCGCCCCAGCGCTTGAAACATCGTTTGCCAATGCGGGGCAGGTTTCACCGGGGTATTCCACACCCTGGGCTTCTCCCAGCCTGCCGCTTCAGGCAGCCAAGTGGATGCTGCACCCCAAAACCAGCCCGCTGGTTATTCGCAAACGGTTTGATCTGGCCATGCTGCGCTGGATGGAACAGCTTTTAAAAAACTGTAACGCCCATGCGTATGACATCAACAAATCCCGCATGTTGCGCATTGCCGAATACAGCCGCGATTGCCTGGATGCCCTGCGTGAAGAAACTGGCATTACGTATGATGACAGACAGCGCGGGCTGATCCAGCTTTTCCGCACCAACAAACAAATAGATACCGCCCAGCACGATATGCGCCTGCTGGCAGAAGCCAACATTCCGCACCAGCTTTTGGCGGTGGATCAGGTTCTGGAGCACGAGCCCGGCCTTGCCCATGCCAAACATCTGCTAACGGGTGGGCTGTTCCTGCCCGGTGATGAATCGGGCGATGCGCATGTTTTCACCCAAAGGCTGGCCCGCATGGCGGAGGCCAAGGGGGTGAAGTTTGTGTATAACACCACCATTCTGGGGCTGGATGCCGCAGCGGACGAAATTATGTCTGTGCGCACCAGTGCTGGGCACTTCCGGGCCGATGCCTATATTGTGGCCATGGGCAGCTATAGCCCGCTGCTGCTGCACCCGTTGCGCGTGCATCTGCCGGTTTACCCCGTAAAAGGCTATTCCCTCACCCTGCCTCTTACGGATGAAACCCACGCCCCCATGTCCACCGTGAATGATACATCCTACAAGCTGGCCATTACGCGACTTGGCAACCGTATCCGGGTGGGTGGCACGGCGGAGCTAACGGGTTACAGCCAGAAGCTCAGCCCAGACCGGCGTGAAACTCTGGAACTTTCTTTTTCAGAACTGTTTGGTGGGGGAGATCTTTCCGCCGCAACATATTGGACAGGCCTGCGCCCCTGCACGCCAGATGGCACCCCTGTTATTGGCCCTGTGCCCAATTTTAAAAACCTGTGGCTCAACACCGGCCACGGCACGCTGGGCTGGACAATGGCCTGTGGTTCTGGCCGCCTGATTGCAGACCTTGTGCATGGCAAAAAGCCCGATATTCCGGCGCTGGATCTTTCCATCAGCCGGTATAACTAAGCGGGCACCGCGCTTATGGCCGCTACGGCGCAAACCGATGGCGGCAGGCTGAATACGCATGGGCTGGGCCCCATAAGGCCGCCTGCGCACCATACTGATAATCTAGCCCATTACTAAAAAACAGCCCTTTGCATAGCACACAAAAAAGGCCGCGGTGGCAGATACCACCAGCGGCCTTTTTGTATTCCGCAGCTTTACGCCACAGCAGGCAGGGTGCACCACGCCTGTAACGCAGTGCCCCTTTCTACCGGGTGATTACTGAGCAGATTCGGAAGAAGAAGAGTCAGCAGCAGCGCCCTTCTTTTTGCCGTGGTGCTTGCCACCTTTGTGCTTGCCTTTGTGGCCTTTGTGCTTGCCCTTATGAGCAGCTGCACCTTTGCTTTCTTCGGTTTTACCAGCTTCTTCAGCAGCCGGGCCAGCACCTTCTGGGGCCGGAGCGCCAGCTTCTGGGCCAGCAGCAGGAGGAGCCGGAGGAGCAGCTTCCTGAGCGAAGGAAGGAGCAGCAACACCCAGCAGGGCAACGGTGGACAGAGCCGCAAGCAGACGACGAGAAATCATAGAATATCTCCAAAAACCTGTGGTCCAATCCGCCTCATGCAGGACAACCCCGCATCCAGCACATAGACCGGTTTATGTGTTGATTATTATCACGGCAAAAGCACAGCGTCTTGAGCTAAAATTTGTGCAATCTTTGCACATATCATCGCCCTGCCACTTGACAGCCGTAAACCAGCCATATTGGCGCTGGCAAAACCTAAAAAACCGCCCGGTAACAGGCGGTTTTTATAGGAAAACGCACTTTAAACGCTCTGTATGTGACAAAATGATGTAACCGAAAAAAATACGCCCACACCACAAACGCGCCACACTTACAGGCTGCCCAAACGCTGGGCAGCCCACAAGTTACAGAATCAGTCTGCCTTTTTGCCGCGCTTCTTGCGTTCGTTCGGGTCCAGATACCGCTTACGCAGACGGATGGCAGATGGCGTTACTTCCACCAGTTCATCGTCTTCAATGTAAGCAATTGCCTGTTCCAAAGACATACGGCGCGGCGGGGTCAGCAGCAGGGCTTCGTCCTTACCGGCAGCACGCATGTTGGTCAGCTTCTTTTCACGGATCGGGTTTACTTCCAGATCATTCTCACGCGAATGCTCGCCAATGATCATGCCCTGATAAACCGTTTCACCCGCATCTACGAACAGCGTGCCACGATCTTGCAGTGAGAACAGGGAATACTGGGTGGTTGCCCCGTTTTCCGCAGAGATCAGAGACCCGTTGCGGCGGCCTTCCACGGTGCCCGCATAAGGCCCGTAGTGGGAATACAGACGGTTCATAATACCCGTGCCGCGCGTGTCGGTCAGGAATTCACCATGATAGCCGATCAGCCCGCGGGATGGGATGATAAACGTCAGGCGCACCTTGTCACCACCAGAGGGGCGCATGTCCTGCATCTGGCCTTTGCGGAGGGACATCTTTTCCACCACAACGCCGGAATAGGGTTCGTCCACATCAATGGTCACTTCTTCGTAAGGCTCTTCGCGCTCACCCGTTTCTTCATTGGTGCGGAACAGCACACGCGGGCGGCCGATTGTCAGCTCAAAGCCTTCACGGCGCATGGTTTCAATCAGCACACCAAGCTGAAGTTCACCACGGCCAGCCACTTCAAACGCTTCGCTTTCCGGGCTGTCTGTGACACGAATAGCAATGTTGCTTTCGATTTCCTTGAACAGACGGTCACGGATCTGGCGAGACGTTACCTTCTTACCTTCACGGCCACCCAGCGGGCCATCGTTCAGGCGGAAGGTCATGGACAGTGTTGGCGGATCAACCGGAATAGCTTCCAGCGGGGCTTCTACTTCCGGAGCAGCAATGGTGTCTGGAATAGTGGCTTCGGACAAACCAGCCACGGCCACAATGTCCCCTGCTTCCACTTCTTCCACACCCACGCGGTCCAGACCACGGAAGGAAAGCAGCTTGGTCAGGCGGCCTGTTTCCACCACGGAGCCATCGGCCCGCAGCACCTTAACAGGCATGTTCACCTTGGCGCGGCCCTGTTCCACACGGCCTGTCAGCACGCGGCCCAGAAAGTTGTCACTTTCCAGAATTGTGGCTGTCATGGCGAAGGGCTTGTTTTTGTCCAGATTCGGGGCTGGCACATGGCGCAGGATCAGCTCGAACATCGGGCTCAGATCTTTACGTGCACCGTCCAGCGTTTCATCTGCCCAGCCCTGACGGCCAGAAGCAAACAGCATCGGGAAGTCAAGCTGTTCATCATTTGCGCCAAGGGCTGCAAACAGATCAAAAATTTCGTTGTGCACTTCATCGGGGCGGGCATCGCCACGGTCAATCTTGTTCACAACCACAATGGGCTTCAGGCCGCGGGCCAGTGCCTTGCCAACCACAAACTTGGTTTGCGGCAGCGCACCTTCGGCGGAGTCCACCAGCACAATGGCGCCATCCACCATGCTCAGAATACGTTCCACTTCCCCGCCGAAGTCGGCGTGTCCGGGTGTATCAATAATGTTGATACGGGTATTGTTCCAGACAACGGAAGTGCACTTGGCAAGAATGGTAATGCCACGTTCGCGTTCCAGATCGTTGCTGTCCATTGCGCGTTCGGCAACGTGCTGGTTTTCGCGGAACGAACCCGACTGCTTGAGCAGTTCGTCAACCAGAGTCGTCTTGCCGTGGTCAACGTGGGCAATGATGGCGATATTGCGGATATCCATGTAAAGGCCTGATATTCCCTGCGGGCCACGCCACCGCTTTCTGCCTGAAAGGGTGGAGGATGGCTTTGCTAGTGTTTGCTTGGGCAGACAAATAGCCGCCCGCGCGCAGGAATGCACGCAAAATCCTCACCAGTGCGTATCATGGCTGCCACCGGGGGTGGCCGCACAAGGGCCGCACAGCTTGCATTTACCCCCTTATGGTGGTGTGCTTCTGGCCTTGGAACACATTATATTGAAAGGGTTTTTAGCATGGATATTCAGGCCATAGATCAAACTTACAACCAGTTTCAGGCACAGGCCCAACAATCTGCCACGGCCCTGCAAACACTGTGCGGCAAAATGCAAACCGCTGCCGATGGCGGGGATATGCAGGCGCGTGAATGGCTGCTGGACCTGAAAGAGCTGGCCCTTTCCCTGCGGGATGAGCAATCTCAGATTATCAATTTGCTTCAGGCCTTACACACGGCCCTTGCCACGCAGGTACAGCAGAATGTGGCCCCGCCGCAGCCCTCCGCCCTAAGTTCCGTTAAGCCGGAAGTAGAAAATGTGCTGGATGATGTCATTAACTCCGGCTTTGCGCATTCCTTGGCATCTGGCGCGGGTTTTGGCATTGGCAACACGCTTATCAATAAACTGTTCTAAATACGCGCACGCCTAAGGGCGTGAAGGCTGGCTCCGGCGCACGCAACCCGCTACAAGCCAGCCTATGCTGCTTCACCCTCCTGCGCGCTCTATTGTCAGCGCCGCCCCTACTCTTTCCCTTACTGTTGTAGGGCTAATGTTTGGGCTGGTTATGGGGCTGGGTGCGCCCCTGTTTACGCTGGAAATGGTGGATCTGGGGTTTGGCACCGGCATGATTGCCGCCAACACCATGATGCACGCTATCGGCTCCTTGGCCATTGCGCCGTTTATTCCGCGCATCAGCATGGCTTTAGGCCCCAAACGGGCTGTTACGCTGGCTTTGCTAACAGGCGCTGCCACGCTGGCCCTTTTTCCGCTGCTGCCGTCTATCTGGGTGTGGTTTGGCCTGCGCACCGTGCTGGGGGCCGCGTGTGAGATTATTCTGGTGCTTTCAGAAAGCTGGCTAAACCAGATTACGCCAGACCACGCCAGAGGCCGCGTGATGGGGCTTTACAGCACGCTGCTTTCCGTTGGCATTGCCGCAGGGCCTGCCTTGCTAACGGTAACAGGCCGCACCAGCGCCCTGCCCTTTACCTGCGCCAGTATTGCCCTTTTGGTTACCACCGGCCTGGTTGCCGCGCCGTGGCTGCCACATCCGCAGCTTACACCCCCGCAACGCCCCAGCCTGCTGCGCTACCTGCCTTTGGCCCCCATAGTCATTGCCGCCACGTTGCTTATTGCCATGCTGGATTCGGCAGCCACCTCTTTTCTGGCCCTCTACGCCATGCACTCCGGGTGGTCAGAACATGCGGCCACGCTGTTGCTGAGCATCATGCTGCTGGGGGCCACGGCGTTTCAGATTCCCATTGGTTGGATAGGAGACCGCACAAGCCGCCGCTGGCTTCTGGTCTCATTAGCTGGGTTAGCTGCGGGGGGCGCGTTGTTGTGGCCGGTCGCCATTCACCACATTGGGTTTGCCCATGTGCTGCTGTTTGCGTGGGATGGCGTGTTTGCCAGTATTTACACAGTGGCCATGTCTGTGGTGGGAGACCGCTATAAAGGGGGCGATCTGATAGCCATTTACACCCTCAGTTCCCTGGCATGGGGCGCGGGGGCGTTTGTTGGGCCTGCGCTGGCGGCCAGTTCCATGGCGATAACGCCAGATGGCTTGACATGGTTTGCCGCCGCTGCCTGCGCGCTGTTTGGCCTGCTGCCCTTACTGCTGAAAAAAAGCGCTTAACCCCTGCTTTCTCAGGCTGGGGCTGCGCCTTGGGTGTTCACCTGCAAGCGGTAGAGCGAATCCCCCGCGCACATAAACAGCCAATCCCGCTTGGGGCCCCCAAACGTGAGGTTAGAAACGCTTTGCGGCAGGCGAATACGGCCAATAAGGTGCCCTTCGGGGTTGAATACAAACACCCCACACAGCCCCACCGGCCCGCTAACGCCGCACCAGATATTGCCGTGCACATCGGCCTTCATGCCATCTGGCCCCATCTGCACGCCTTCAAAACGCATGTTGGTAAACAGGCGTGGGTTGGAAAGGGGCAGTTCTTCCTTGTGCAGATCAAACACATGCACGGCCTGATCTCCATCATGCCCATGCCCGCCCGGCTGCTTGCCAGAGGAAATAACATAAAGCCGTGAAAAATCGGGCGAGAAGCACAAGCCATTGGGGTTGGGCAACTGTGCCTGCGTAAGCACCACATCAAGGTGGCCCATTGCATCTACACGGAAGGTATGATCGGCCTGCCGCCGCGTGCCACCCAATGATCCAATAAGTTCTTCCCCTATTTTCCAGCGGATATGCCCATCTGGGTTGGCCTCACCACCCGGCATGTCAGCATGGCCTTCGGCCACGTTGTCTCCATACCCCGGATCGGTAAACCAGATGCTGCCATCGGGATGGGCTATCACATCATTGGGGGAGTTGAGGGAGTGGCCCTCAAACTTATCTGCCACCACATGGGCAGACCCATCATGTTCCCACCTAATCACGCGGCGCAAAAAGTGCTCGCACGTAATCTGGCGGCCCTGATAATCAAACGTGTTGCCGTTGGCGTGGTAGGATTCCGGGCGAAAAACCGTTACCTCTCCCGTTTCCCACAAATAGCGGTATTGCTGGCTTGTCACTACATCACTGAACAGCAGATACCGCCCTTGGGAGGACCACGCAGGCCCTTCCAGCCATGTGCCTTTATTCCATACCCGATGCAGGCCAGCATTGCCGTACAACAGATCCCGAAAGGAGCGATCAATCACCAGCACATCGGGGTCTGGCGTATAAACGGGAGGAGCATTTGCCCCCCATTGGCGTGGCGGATTGGTGGTAACATCGGGCGGGCGCACGGTATCGGGCAAAATCTCATCCGCCCCACGGGCCAGCACCGGGGCCGCCACGGTTGCAGAAAGCGCGGTTATGCCTTTAAGCATTGCACGTCTTGCCAGCCTGCTACGTGGGGGTGCCATTATGCCTCCTGCGTTTACCGGACAATCTTTGCCGTATGGAGCGGGTGCATACTGCCTTGGCCCTGCACTGTCACCCCTTTGCTGTGGCAACCCCTTTGTGCAAAGGCAAAGGGCCATTGCAAACCCTTTGCCTTACACGGGTTTCAGCCAATACGCGCCACACGCAAAAGGTTGGTAGAACCGCTTACGCCAAAGGGCACGCCAGCGGCTATCACTACGGAATCACCTTCCTGCCCTATGCCAGCACGGTTCACGACATCCAGCGCTGCTTCCACCACATCTTCCACCGTGGTTGTGGGTTTATGCGGTGCGCTTACAAAGGCCCGCACGCCCCACACCAACGCCATGCGCCGGGCAGATGTGTGCGTGGGGGTAATACCCAGAATGGGGCATGTGGGCCGTTCACGCGCAATACGCAGCGCCGTGGGGCCACGGTGCGTATAGGCCACAATGGCCGGAGCCTTGAGCGTATCCGCCACCTGCTGCACGGCGCTGGCAATGGCATCGGCCACGTAATCTTCTGGGGCCAGACGGGCGGCGGCCATGTGGGCCTGCCAACCGGCATCTTCTTCCACCCGCCATAAAATACGGTTCATAATCCGCACAGCCTCACGCGGATATTTGCCCGCTGCGGATTCGGCAGAAAGCATCACCGCATCTGCACCATCAAACACGGCGGTTGCCACATCCGATGCCTCGGCCCGTGTGGGGGTTGGGGCGGAAATCATGCTTTCCAACATCTGGGTGGCCACCACAACGGGTTTGCCCAGCCTGCGGGCCGCACGAATAATGCGCTTTTGCACCAGCGGCACGGTTTCGGGCGGGAGTTCAACGCCCAAATCTCCACGCGCCACCATCACCGCATCAGACAGCGCCAGAATGGCATCCAGATTTTCAACTGCCTGCGGTTTTTCCAGCTTGGCCAGCACGGCGGCGCGTTCACCCACCAGCGCACGGGCCTGCGCCACATCCTCGGCCCGCTGCACAAAGGAAAGGGCTACGTAATCCACCCCCAGATCCAACGCAAAAGCCAGATCCTTGCGGTCTTTTTCCGTAAGAGCGGGAATAGGCAGCGCCACATCCGGCACGTTCACGCCTTTATGGTCAGAAAGCGGGCCACCTACATCCACCCGCGTTTCTATCCAGTCTGGCCCTACCTTTTCCACCACAACAGCCAGCTTGCCATCATCCATCAGCAGGCGGCTGCCGGGGCGCACGGCACTGATAATTTCTGGGTGTGGCAGGTTAACGCGGTGTTCATCCCCCGGTGTGTCAGACAGATCAAACCGAAAGGCCGCACCGGGCTGTAGGGTAACACGGCCTGCGGCAAAACGGCCCACGCGCAGCTTTGGCCCCTGCATATCGGCCAGAATACCAATGGGAGTGCCCAGTTCTGCCTCTACCTGCCGCACAATGGCGTGGCGGGCGGCATGATCTTCATGCGTGCCGTGGGAGAAGTTGAAGCGGAACACATCCGCCCCGGCCAAAGCCAGATCGCGGATGGTTGCATAATCTGAAGAAGCCGGGCCGAGTGTGGCCACAATTTTAGTACGGCATGTTTGCGCCTGTTCTGCGCCCGCACCCTGTTGTGTGGATTCAGCCATATCTGTTTCTCCTTCTAGTCCGCCGGGGTCTTTCAGGAGGGGTTAACGGCCTCATCAGCATCTACACCCCAGATGGCCTTACGCGGCACCCAGCCATTATATTGTTTGACGGAAACCCTGCACCACGCAGACCCCGCCGCACATTCCTTAACAGAGCCTACCGCACCGGGTTTCAGCACAGCTACAACGGGGGCATCATCGCTGGCACTTGCGCGGAGCATAACGGCCCCCGCAATGCTTTTGGCATCATCCAACGTGGGCACTGTTTCTACAACGCGCGTATCCATGTGGCCGGATGCGGGAATTTTTTCACCATTCTTGTCTAGCTTGGGGGCAATAGGGGCATCATCCCCCGGGGGTTCACCCGGCACCAGAAAATCTCGCCCGCCCGCAAGGGTGGCCTGCTGCATCCAGCCTTTCTGGCCTGTGGGGTCTTCTACCAGACGCCACACATCAAATTCACGCTCGATACGCATTGGCATCCCACGGCGATGATACACCCAGATAATGGGGAAACGCTGCCCCGGCCCGGCACGCATGTTCACTTCATCCGCCCGCAATGCCGCATAACGTGGCAGCGGCAGGCCCGTTACGGTGCCTTTTGGTGGTTCTGGCGCGGCATCTGCCGGAGGTGTGGCCGGGTTTGCGGCATCTGCTGCGGCAGTGCCAGCGGCTACGGCACCCGCCCCCACTGCGGCGCCGGCAGCAGCCGTGGCGGCGGGGTGGTGCTTGGCGGCCGCCGTGTGCGCGGCCTCGTGCCCTGCGGCATGGTGCTTTTTATGATGCTTGCTCTTTTTAGCGTGCTCGGCCTTGGCATCTGCACTGTCTGACTTAGCACTGTCTGACTTGGCGGAAGCCTTTTTTCCGGCTTTGGCAGAAGCACCTTCATGCGTGGCTCCGGCATGATGAGTGTGGTGGCTGTGCGCCGTGGTTTTTTTCTGCTCTGCCGCCTGGGCAGAAACCGTGGGAACACTGGCAAAAGCCACGGCACAGCCTGCCGCACAGGCCAGCAGGTGAAGCCGGAAAATGGAAGAGCGTGTGAACATCATGCCTGCATCCCTGCCAAGAGAGACGCGCCGGGGCAAGAGGCATCGCTTCTTATCCCATGCGCGAAGGCAGATAAGGTGGCATACCCCGCCCTGCCAAAGCTGCGGCAAATCTAAGCCAAACCTTATATTCCCGCCAGACATGCCCTGCATACACGCCCTATGCCCAACATGCCATGCTGGTGCAGCCCCAGTGTGTCAGGCCTGTGTTTTCTGCTGCTGTAACGTGCCGCGCATACACGTGGCATCAGGAGTCGCAGGCATGTATGCCAGTGCGCCAGTTTACCCGGCTGAAGGTGCGGCCTGTTGCTGGGGCGTGCAGGCCTGTTCCGCCCCCATGCCGCCGCAAACAGGGCAGTTGGGGTCTGCCTCCAGCATAATGGTGGTAAAGCGGGTGCGCAGGGCATCCCACATAAGCAAACGCCCGGCCATGCTTTGCCCTATGTTCAAAAGCTCCTTCAGGGCTTCTGTGGCTTGCAGCGTGCCCATAACACCCGTTACGGCCCCAAATACCCCGGCCTCACCACAGCTCAGGCCAGAGGCTTCACCATCGGTTTGTGGGTAAAGGCAATGGTAACACGGGCCGCCACGCCACGGGCGAAAAGTGGAAAGCTGGCCTTCAAACCGCTGCACGGCGGCAGAAACAAGCACTTTGCGGGTTTTTACGCAGGCAGCGTTTACCACGTAGCGGGTGGCAAAGTTATCGCACCCATCACACACCAGATCGTACTGGCTTATCAGCCCTTCCGCCGTGGTGGCATCCAGCCGCTGGGGGTATGTTTCTACTACAATGCCGGGGTTAAGCGCCTCTAGCGTGGTGCGGGCGGAATCTATCTTCCTGCGCCCCACATCGGCCGTGGCATGCAGAATTTGACGCTGAAGGTTGGAAAGCTCCACCACATCATCATCCACCAGCCCAATGCGCCCCACACCGGCCGCTGCCAGATACAGCGCTGCGGGTGACCCCAAGCCCCCCGCACCAATAATCAGCACGGAAGCCCCTTTCAGCGCCATCTGCCCGATTCCGCCAACCTCGGGCAAAAGAATGTGGCGAGAATAGCGCTGGATCTCGTCTTCAGAAAACTGCGAAATCATGGTGGGGCGTCCTGAAAAAAAGTAAAAAAGGCAGTGAACCGATCGGTCAGAATGGCGTTAAACAGCCAACATGCTTCGTGTTGCGGCAAAAATCACGTTTTTGTAATAACAACGAAAACATGACATGTTAGTGTGCATCAGAGGTATGCTTCTGTTATAGTAACCTGCAAAATCAACATAAGAGGAATGCAAACATGATATCCCTTCCTCAGTTCGGGCAGCCTGCCCGAGCAGCCAGTCTGACCCCGCGCCAGACCGCGCGGGGGATATGTGTTGCCTCAGCCGCAGCTGCACTGGGTGTGTATCTGGCTTCCCCTTTTGTAACGCTGTGGAGCGTGGGTTCTGCCCTGCACACGCACGATATGGCGGCCCTTGGGCAAGTTATTAACTGGGGGGCGTTAGATGCCTCCATCAAGCACCAAACGCTTAATGGCCTGCACCTTATCCCGGCATCGGACGATCTGCCCGAATTTGGTGAATCCTTTGCTGCCACGGCTGTTTCCAACGCTGTGGATACCACGGTAACGCAAAACAATCTGGGCATGCTGGTAGATCAGGCCATTCCGGCGGCTGTGCCTGTCAGCCAGCCCAATATTTCCTTCGCCTCTCTGGCGGCTCATGCGTCCGTAAGGTTTGCACGGCTTGATCAGTTTGTGGCGGAAGTGCCCCTGCCAGGGCATGAGCGTGAAACACCCCTGCGCATTGAAATGCGGATACAGGGGTGGCGCTGGAAAATTACCAATGTGGAATTCCCCACTGCGCGGGCTCCAGTGCTTCAGGCCTCTGCCGCGCCATCCAACGCCTGAACTCTAACCCGCCTGCACCCTAGCCTATATGTGGGTGGCCCTTATAAAAAAGGCCACCCACCCGCAGGCGGCAGCGTACTGCCTGCCTACGTATGAAGTGGCCTTGCAAGCCGTTGCGCCAGATTTATTTGGCGGCGGGCAGGTCTTCTTCCAGCACCACAATATTTACGGCGTAGGACACATCACCATCTTCATCATCACGATGGATGGTGCCGATCACTTCACCATCTGCTGCCAGTTCAACAGACATACCTGCACGGGGTGCGGGGTTGATGGTCAGCTTTTCGGAACCCAGCAGCCTGCGCAGAGCTGTCTGGAGCCGGGTGATTTCTGAAGGAGATATGGAACCGCTCATGTCATTCTTTTCCTGCTGGCATAACTTTGCGCCAAAATAAGGCAAACCGCGCAGGCACGGGCCACTCCGCCCGAAAACGGTGGAGCAACCGGGCACTGGCGCGGTCGCCTTTCCGATCTGTGGCCCCGCTATAGGACAACCACCCACGCTGCCGCAACCTTTCCGCAGCATTGCCCTGCCGCCGCCACTTTCTGCTGTGCATGTCACTTACTGGTTAGAGGAGGATCTGCCCTTGCGTTTCTTGCGTGCTCTTGTGCCGATGCTTTCTGCCTGCGTGCCTGTTGGAATGTGCCTTTTTGCCCTGCAACATGCGCCACCGCCCCCAATGCAACCAGAACGCACAGCCCATATTCTCAACATGGTGGAACATGATGGCGCGGCCCAAACAGCTCAGGCCCTCTCCCGCCAAAAAGGCTGGGCGGATGTGCAGCACGCCGTAACCTCTGGCCAGCCCGATGCCGCGCGCCTTGTGCCTGCGCTTTTGCCATCTGCAGATTCGCGCACAACGCGTACACTTTACAAAACCATGCAGGCAGCCCTGCCCAAGCACCCGGCTGTTGTGCTGGCCGCTACCAAGCAAGGTACGTCCATACAGGCAGATTTGCAGGCTGTGTGTTCCCCCATAGGCATGAGCCACACATGGCGCCAACAAGCCCGCCAAGCCGTGGCCCATGTGCATGATGTTCATCTGTCTGACCGTGCGCAACGGTGCCTGAACAGGCTGGATGGCTGAACACTTTTTTGTTTATTTCTTAAATCAGTTTTTATGAAACCCTGAAGCTGGCACAAAAAACCAAGAAATACTGCCAGTTTCAGCCGGTCTATGCGCGCCTTTTCAGCCCCAAACGCTCTACAAGCTAGAAATGCACCACACGCAATTTAGATATGACCTGAGCGCGTGAAGTGGTAGCATCTAAATATTAGATATTCATTATTAGAATATCTCCCAAAAAAAAAATAACAAGAAGCGAACCCCGGCCCATGACCGCATACCCCGGATTTTCTCGTCCCGGACAGGCCATTGCCGCCGTTTACTGTCCGGCTTTTTCTTCTCCTGCCCTACCTGCCCGCACGCCAGTTTATTGGCCTGCCTTTGGCCTGCACGCCCTGCTTGCAGCCTCTGCCGCCGGATTTGCGGTGTGGCTTGCCCCCTACGCTACAGCGGCAGAAACAGCCCCTAACGCCGCGCATCTGCATTACCCGCACACACCTGCCGTTGTGCGCACAACACCAACAACTGTTGTGCCCGCCAAGGAAGCCCCAGCAGAAGTTACATCCTCTGCCACACCTGCCGCCAAGCCGGGGTTTTGGGATAATGCACGCCTGCTGCCCCCGCTCACCAGCCGACCAGAAGCATATGGTCAGCCGCAATCTTTGGAGCTTTCCCCTTTATCTACAGCCCTGCTGCACCAAGGGCCGTGGGGGGTATTTAACGCCAATACCGGGGCTGCCGCAGGGTTTGGCACCGTGGGGTATTATGCTGTTTCGCGGTGGGCGGAGGATTGGTCCAGCCTGCGGGACAAGCGCAACCGCATAGATGCCATGGATGCGCTGAAATACATTCCCTTCAATCAGGAAGGAGATATCTACCTGTCCTTCAGCGGAAACTTCCGCCAGCACAACTTTTATGATCAACGTGCAGGATTTGGCACCACCAAAAAAGACCCTGCCTATCGCAACAACTTTCGCTGGAATCTGGGTGCAGACCTGCACTTGGGCGAGCACGTCCGCCTGTATGGGGAGCTGATGAGCGGGCAAGCCGCAGGTGTAAACTACTATGGCTACGCCGGGGGCCGCTGGCGCAGCAAGCTGGATGCCCAGCAGGCGTTTGTAGAAGTGCGCGGCAAAGTGCTGGGCGCCACCGTAGGCGGCATGGCCGGGCGCATGACCTTTTTGGATGCACCCCCATATTTTACAGCAGGAAGCGTGTACCCCACCCTGCCGTATTCATGGAACGGCCTGCGCGGCTATGCCTTTTGGAAGAACTTTCGCATAGATGGCTTTTATCTGACCCTAACAGATAACAGCCCGCCCATTGCCTTCCATGATACCGTGGGATGGAGGTCTCGTCTGTTTGGGGCATACACATCCTACGCGCTGCCCAAGTTCTCGTTTCTGGGCAAAAGCAGCCAGGTGTTTGTAGATAGCTTTTACTACGGCATTATTCTGGCCAGCAGCTCTCTGCCCACAGCAGCAGGCGGCAGCATTGCGGGTTCTACCCACCGTGATACGCCGGGCATGCGCGTATGGGGTAACGCCGGGCCTGTTGAATTTTCTGTTGGCGGCATGTGGCAGGGGGGAGAATTCCGCGCGGCCAAAAGCGGCCCCACACGGCCTGTTTCTGCTTATTCCATCAACGCCACACTCTCATGGCGTTTTGCCAAATGGGCGGGGCATCCTGCTGTGGGGATTCAGGTGGATGATGTTTCTGGCGGCAACATGAACAAAAGCCAGAGCAGCAGCTGGGGCAGCTTTCTTTCACCCTACGTGCCCAGCGCCTACTACCTGGATATCAGCACCTATATCGGGCAATCCAACATTATTGATGTAGGGCCTATTGCCACGGTTTCCCCCACCCCCAACACCACCTTGCTGATGAAGGTGCCCGTGGTGTGGCGCAACAGCAAACAAGATGCCATTTATGCCAGCGGCACAGCCTTTTATAACCTGCGCCCACATGGGGCCTATACGGCCACTATGCCGCAGGCCAGCTTTACGTGGCGTGCCACGCGCCACATTACGCTAAGCATTGATGGCGAATATATTTTTGCTTCCAAAACCATGATTAACGCGGGCGCATCCTCCGGCGCGTTCGTGCAGAGCAACTTGGAACTTACCTTTTAACCCCCCGCTTTTGTACCCATTGGGCCACAGCGGTACAGACAAACTGCCCCGTCCATCGTAATGCTTGCAGCATATACAAACCAGACGGGGCAGCCCCACGCGCCACGCATGTCCTGCACATGCATCCATCGGGCCGCCTTGCCACAGCCAGACCAAGCAAGCAGCCCGAGGCCCCAGCATGACGCCATCCCCCACCCGCCGAGAACTCACCCTGCGCGGGCTTGTGCTGGGCGCACTCATCACCATCGTTTTTACCGCTTCCAACGTGTATCTGGGCCTGCGTATTGGGCTTACGTTTGCATCCTCTATTCCCGCTGCGGTTATTTCCATGGCTGTGCTGCGGATGCTGGGCGGTGGCTCCATTTTGGAAAACAACATGGTGCAAAGCCAAGCCTCGGCAGCGGGTACGCTTTCTTGCGTGTTTGCCACCTTTCCGGGGCTGGTCATGGCGGGGTATTGGCAAAACTTTCCGTTCTGGCAAACGGCGGGGCTTTCACTCGCCGGGGGCATATTGGGCGTGCTGTTTACCATTCCACTACGGCGCGCGCTGGTTACAGAAAGCAGCCTGCCTTACCCAGAGGGCGTGGCTGCGGCGGAAATTTTGCGCGCCGGGGCAGAAAAAGGCCATAGCCACGGGCTGCGCGCCCTTATTGGCGGCGGTGTTATTGCCACGCTTTTTTCATTCGCCAGTGCTGGGCTGCGGCTTTTGGCCGATACACTCACCCTTACAGCCACCGCTGGGGCTGCGGTGTTTCAGTTTTCCGGCGGGCTTTCTCTCGCTCTTGTTGGGGCGGGCTATCTGGTGGGGATAGCGGGCGGGCTGGCCATGCTGCTGGGCTGCATTTTGGCGTGGGGCATGGGTGTGCCGTGGTTAACGGCCCATTTGCCCAACCCGGAACATCTGGCCCCTGCCGCCTTTGCGCATGATGTATGGCTGCATAAGGTGCGCTTTATTGGCGCGGGGGCCATTGCCGTGGCCTCGCTCTGGACATTGGTGGAACTTATGCCGCCTGTGCTGCGTGGGCTGCGCGCCATGTTTACAGGCCGCGGCCAAACGCTGGTGCCCGATGCAGAGCGCGATATGTCTGGCCGCAGCATAGGGCTGTTGCTGCTGCTTTCCGCCGCCATGCTGGCTGGGCTGTTTGCGTATTTTCTGGCCCCTGTTGCGATGGGGTTTTGGCCTGTTGTGGCCGCTGCTGTGCTGTTTTGCATTGTGTTCGGTTTTATTATGGCGGCAGCCTGCGGGTATATGGCGGGCATTGTGGGGTCTTCCTCCTCCCCCATATCGGGCATTATCATTATTGGTGCTGTGCTATCCGCCCTGATGATACTGGCGCTGGAAGCCTTGGGCCTTACCCCCACCAGCATGATGGCCGAGGGGCAAAAACTGGCCACGGCGTTTACCATTTTGGTGCTTTCGGCCATTACGGCCACGGTGGCTATTTCCAACGATAACCTGCAAGATCTTAAAACCGGGCAGCTTGTTGGGGCATCACCATGGAAGCAGGAAGTGGCGCTGATTGTAGGCTGTGTGGTGGGGGCTGCGGTTATTCCGCCCGTGCTGAACCTGCTTTACCAGGCCTATGGTTTTGCTGGCACCATGCCCCGCCCGGGCATGGACCCCACTCATGCGCTTTCCGCCCCACAGCCTGCGCTTATTGCCATGATCGCTAACGGCATTTTTACGCACTCGCTGGATTGGAGCATGCTTTCCATTGGCATGGTGCTGGGGGCTGTTCTGGTGGGGGTAGATCAGCTTTTGCGCCGCCGCCATATGGCGTTGCCGCCTTTGGGCGTGGCGGTGGGGCTGTATCTGCCTGCCTCTGTCAGTATCACGCTGGCTGTTGGGGCTATTCTGGGTTGGGGGTTAAAACACCACATCAAAAGCCGCAGGGCACAAAACCACCAAACAGAACCTGCTGCCAACGCCGCCATTGGCACCATGCTGGCCTCTGGCTTTATTGTGGGGGAAAGCCTGACAGGTGTTGCGCTGGCCGTGCTTTCTGGCGCGCTGGGGCAGGATGATGTGCTCTCCATCGCGCACTATGTGCCCACAAACCTGCCGCCTGTGTTGGGCGCTGCTGCTTTTGTGGCTGCCTGCTGGTGGTTTACGCGCAAAACCCTGCAAGCTGAAACACAGGGGCGTTAAACGCGGCCTACGCAAAAGCGCCTGCCCCCCGGCAAAACGCACAACAAGTAAACACCTTTTAAAATGTGCGGTGGGTGGGGCACGCTGCGTTCTGGTTGGCAAACCTGTAAGACATTAAAAGGAATGTTGCAGCCTTATGGGCTTTTTGCTTTGTAAAAATCAGGACTTTTTCTTTTTTTGCCCGCGCCTAAAGCCCAATCCCAACAAACCCAAGCCAAACACCAGCCCCGCCCAGCCCCACGCCATGCCGGGTGGGGTGAAGGAAAAACAAATATCAGCGGCCCCTTTTGGCAAAGTGATGCGCTGGAACAGGTTTTCTTCATACCCAATGGGGGCTTCCTGCCCGTTGATGCGCACATGCCAACCGGGCAACATAAGTTCGCGCCGAATAAGCGGGGCAACCGTGCGGCAATGTGTGCGAAGTGCGGTGCGGGAGATTGGGTGGATCTCGCAGCCCTCTGCGGCCTCAAAATACGGGGCGGGATGAGGCAGACGGTACAGATCATTCGCTGCACTGCTGTAAAGCAATTGCAGACGTTTTTCGGTGGGGGCCTCCTGCTGGCCCGGTAGCGCCATACCATGCGGCACAACTGCCAGAGCCACGCCCAAGCGTTCCAGCACCTCCGGCTTTTGGCCCAGAACATCCTGCAAAAAGAAGTGCCCATTCGGGGTGTTGGGCGTAATGCCATCAAACGTAACGGGGTTAAGGTTTGCGCCAAAATCCTGCTGCAAACGGGCAATCCACGCAGCAGGCATGGGCACGCCGTTGTGGTTGAGAGAGGCCAGCCCAAAATACGCACCATAATTAGGAGCCAACCCGCCGAGAGATACAAACCTGTTCAGCCCGATTTGTGCCTTCATGGTGTGGATAAGCGTGGCATCTACCGGCAGCACGCTACGGGTGGAGAGTAGCGGCACGCAAAACAGAAAAAGCGCTTCTGCCACCACAGCACTTGCCAGAACAGCACAGCGCCACCGGGCCAAAACCGGCAATAGCAACGCGGCAAGGCACAGCGCCACCAACACACCACCTGCCAGCACAGAGCCAAAAGCATAAAAGCGAGAAGCCACAGGCCCTTGCACAAAGCCCCATAAATCGGCCCGTGCGGGGGCGTTCCAGTGCCACACGGCATAGGTGGACAGCAGCAGAACACCACCGGCGCACAGTGCAGGCCATGCGGATATCAACCAGCTTGTGACACGTTGTTTTGCAACACCCGCGCCCGCCCGAACGGCGGTATTGCGGCACACATCATCCAGCCCGAAGGCGGCCAGAAGAATAAGCGCCATTTCCTCCATCGGGTAGCAAAAGCGATGAAAAAACGTGAGGGCTATACCGGGTATCATATCCATTAGCGGGGCTATGCCGGGCAGGTTGGCCTGCTTGCCCACACAAGCCACAAAATAGGCCGCCAGCATAATACGTGCCGCCCGGTCTCGCCGCCCCCATAGGCCCAGAAGGGCCAAAAATGGCAGCACAGCCCCCCAATATCCGCCAACACTCCACCATGCCTCGTACCGAGAGGCCGGGCCGTAAAAAATGGGGCCATTGATGTAAGGAAACAGCGCCATAGCCCAGCATGTGATGGGCTGGGTGATGGAAATACCCGCTGCGTGGTCTCCCACCCACGCATGGGGCAAATAGGAGGCAAACGCCACAAGCTGCGGGGCAGCTAAAAGCAGGGCCGTGCTGCCACCAACCGCAATGCCAGCGGCAAATGGTGCGCGTGCCCCCGCAGGCTGTTGCGCCAGACGCAAAAGAGCCCAGCACAATACCAGTGTGCCCTGCAAAAACGCGGTTTCGGGAAAGCTGGAAAGCACCATACCCCCCAAGCCAAGGGCCAGCAGGCCCCAGTTACGCATACCGGCCCAACCATGTGCCGTGCCACGCAACGCCTCCACCCCCAGCAAGGCCAAAGGCAAAAAGGCCAGCGGCTGGCTTGGCCCATCCGATGCCCACGCAAACGTGCCGTTAAACGCCCACAGCACGGCACCGGCCAACACCACGCGCGCATCCAGCCCTAGCTTGCGCAACAGGGCGTACATGCAAAAACCTGCCAGAATTTGCAGCGCAATTTTAAGCAGCAAAAGCCCGCCGGGCAGGCCTAAAAGCAGCACAAAAGGCAAAAAGAACGCGCCGGGCTGATACTCCCCCGCCAGCGGCATGCCCACGCCGCTATACGGGTTCCACCACGGCAAAATACCATGCCGCCAATCTGCTGCGGCCAAATGGCCCAATGCCTGCACAATAACACCCGCGCAGCCATCTACCCACCCCGGCAAACCGGGTAAAATGCCGCCTTCCAGCCAGTTACGCCGCGTTTGCGTGCCCGCCGAAAGCACGGAAATAGGGTCGGACGTTGCGCCACCCCACAGCATCGGGCCCAGAAGTTCTGGCAGATGCACCAGCACGGGCAGCAATGCCAGCACAACCACGTGCCACACAGGCCAATGCGCACAAAACCGATGGCGAGCAAAAAAAGAAAAAGCGGGCATATGCCCGCCTTAGCAAAGGGGAAGCCGTATTCCTACACAATACGCCCCTTGTATGTGCGTTAGTGCTGCAAAAAGACCGGCACATCCGGGTGGGCCAGAATATAATCCGTAGCACTGCCCATAAGCCGATTATACAGCATGTTGTGCTGATACCCGCCTATCACCAACAAATCCGCCCGCCGGGCATCTACCTCATCCAGAATGGATTGTGCGGCCTTGCTGGCATCATCACTTGGTTTCATCTCCACCCGTTCGGGCGTAATGCCGGGCAATATATCCATTGGCATGGGAGAAGCCGGTGTTTGCAGCACATCCACCTGTTTGGCCTGCGCCAGCAATACGCGGGCAGAGGCAAACGCCTTGCGGCAACCATCCGTATCTTTCCATGCCATCAGAATATGGTCCCCACTTGGGCGGTCCCAAAAGGGTGGCACAAACAGAACGGGGCGGCCTGTTTGAAAAATGGCTGAACGGGTCGCCAGTTTTTTCTGGTCACTATCCCGGCTATCGGGAAAGTTCATAATCAGCAAATCGGCATCCTTGCCATAACCGCTGATAATTCTGTCCACCGTAATTTCGGGGTCCAGCCAGTTTACTTCCACCTTGCTTAACCGTTCTGCGCCAGAACCATATTCCTCCGCCAGCCAGCGGTGGAAAATTGTGTGCAGGCTATCGGCCCATTCACGCTGGTTTTCGCGCAGCACGGCAGCGCTTTCATCTGTCAGGCCCATATTGCCCAGCACCTGCGTAGGGGGTTCCCGCGCGGCCAGAACATCCATGCGGTTGCCGTTTACGCGGGCCAGAAACTGTGCGGCCATGTTCAGCAGCACTTCCGCCTGATCCTGCTGGCTGAGAATAACAAGACATCTCTGCATTGCTTGCGCTCTCCCGTTTTTATCTGTGGCGTGTCACCACGCACACCTATGGTGGGCCAGCGCCAGAAAGCATTCACACCAAACGTGCCCGCCGGCTAAAGGGTTGCCCATCCCCCCAACTGTGCCACGCCTGCCCTCTCTCTGGAAGGTGAAGAAAAAACATGCCGCCCCCTCTCGCATTTCGGGGCAAAGCGCGGCACAACCGCAAGGATAACACCAGCCCTTACGCAAAAAAGGATACGGCCACCGTGTTGCTGAACGTGATTGAACGCGGCCCCGATGCCCCCTCTCCCCTGCCGCCGGTTGTGCTGTTGCACGGGCTGTTTGGCCGTGCGCGCAATCTGGGTTTTGTGCAACGTAAGCTGGCCGCTACCCGCCAAACGCTGGCAATGGATTTACGCAACCACGGCAACAGCCCCCACGGCCCCATGAGCTACCCCGCCATGGCGGAAGATGTGCTGGAAACCATGCACCATCATGGCATCAAAAAAGCCTTGGTGCTTGGCCATTCCATGGGTGGCAAAACCGCCATGATGCTCTCCCTTATTCACCCACAGGCCGTGCAAAGCCTGCTGGTGGTGGATATTGCCCCCGGCCAGGGCGGCTTTGCCCGGATGGACCTGCCGCCAGGGCTGGATAAGCTGGTTTTTCCCCCGCATCTGGATTTGCGCAGCGCGGATGAGCTGTTGCGCCCGCTGATAACCAATGATGCCGTGCGGCAATTGATGATCCAGAACATCCGTATGGGGGATAACCCCGGCTGGGCCATTGGCATGCACGATATTCTGGCCGGAATGCCCGCCATGATGGGCTGGCCCACATTGCCCCCTAGTGCGCAGTATAGTGGCCCCACGCTGTTTATTCGGGGGGAAACATCACCCTATATTCAGCCCACCAATTACCCACAGATGCGCCATTTGTTCCCGCATTATCGGCTGGAAACAATCAACGGCGCAGGCCATTGGGTGCATGCAGATGCCCCGCGCCGGTTTATGGAACTGGTGGAAGAATTTGCCACCCAGACAGAAAACGCCTCCACACCCTGAAGGCGCAAAAAACCTAACGGGGCGGCAGTGTTACAGGCTTGCCTGCCAGATTAAGGGCTACGGCCTCCGCAATGCGGATACCATCCATAGAGGCAGAGAGAATACCACCCGCATAACCTGCCCCTTCACCCGCCGGATACAGGCCCGGCGTGTTGATGGACTGCCCGCCCTCATTCCGTGGAATACGCAAGGGGGAGGATGTGCGGGTTTCAACCCCGGTCATCACCGCGTCTTCCATGGCAAACCCGCGGATCTTGCGGTCAAACTTCGGCAGGGCCTCACGCAGGGCTTCCACCACAAAATCGGGCAGGCATTTTGAAAGATCGGTAGGGGTTACGCCCGGTTTGTAGGAGGGCACAACATCCCCCAACGTGGTAGAGGGGCGGCCTGCCAGAAAATCTCCTACACGCTGGGCGGGGGCGCGGTAATCTCCACCGCCCAGCTCAAACGCCTTGCGCTCCCATTGGCGTTGAAAGGCCATGCCCGCCAGCGGGTCATCCGGGTAATCCACACCGGGGCGCAGTTCCACCACCATGCCGGAATTGGCGTTACGCTCGGCGCGGGAATACTGGCTCATGCCATTGGTAACCACCTGCCCTTCTTCCGAAGTAGCCGCCACCACGGTGCCGCCGGGGCACATGCAAAAGGAATACACGCCCCGCCCGTTGCTGGCATGGTGCACCAGCCGATATTCCGCAGCGCCCAGAAGCTCGTTTCCCGCGCTGGGGCCAAACTGGGCCACATCTATGACCGATTGCGGGTGCTCAATCCGCACCCCAATGGAAAACGGCTTGGCCTGCATGGCCACATCTTCGGCCTGCAACATGGCAAACGTATCACGCGCGCTGTGGCCCACGGCCAGAATAACGTGATCGGAGTGTATGATCTCACCCTCAGCAGTGCGCACACCTTCTACCGCGCGGGTTTGCGGGTTAAGCACCAACCCATCCACACGGGTTTGAAAACGGTATTCCCCGCCTGCTTCCTCTACCTCGCGCCGAATATGCTCCACCATGGAAACAAGGCGGAACGTGCCAATATGTGGGTGGGCCAGATATAGAATATCCTCCGGCGCACCAGCTTTTACAAATTCCTCCAGCACCTTGCGGCCTAAAAAGCGTGGGTCCTTAACCTGGCTATACAACTTGCCATCAGAAAAGGTTCCGGCCCCGCCCTCACCAAACTGCACGTTGCTTTCTGGTGTAAGTTCAGAGCGCCGCCATAAGGCAAACGTATCCACCGTGCGCTCACGCACCACCTTGCCGCGTTCCAGCAGCAGCGGGCGCAGGCCCATGCGCGCCAGCACAAGGGCGGCCATAAAGCCGCACGGTCCGGCACCTATAATAATAGGGCGCTTGTATCCGGGCTGAGCAGCCAGCTCTGCCCCATTGGCAATAGGGGGCACCCATTCCATGTTGGGGGATGGCTGTACGTGGTTATCCTTGGGGTGGGCGGCACGGTAACGGGCCAGCACGGCGGCCTCGTCCTTTACGGTGCAATCCACGGCATAAACCAGCTTAATGGCCACCCGCTTGCGGGCATCATGCCCGCGCTTGAACACACTGTAATGCTCCAACGCATCTTGGGTAATGTTCAGCCGCTCGCAGATTGCCTGTGCCAACGCCTGTGGCGAATGGTCTAGCGGAAGCCGTAATTCGGTCAATCTGAGCATGCGCTGTGCCCTTACCTTTCAAACAGGCGTGAAAAAATTATGCTCTTTCCCTAAGCTGCTCTGCCGTGTGGCGCAATATTGGCGGTGTGGGTCATAAAAAAGATGTTGCCCTTCTCTGCCATCCTTAGCAGACATAGATAAGACAGACCGGGTTGGTCCTGTTGGTTTGCGCCTGCCCGGCCATTATTGTTCCATTCATTCAGGAATGCTCCTTCCCATGCCTTCGCCGCACGACCATATGCCCTCTTCCCAGCCTGCGGATTCAGCCTGTGGTCATGCGCACCACACGCCGGGCCAGCCAGATGGGCACAGCCATGCAGAAGCCTGCACCGCAGGGCATGATCACACAGCAGATGCACACACCCACGCGCATGAATGCAGCGCGGGAGAGCATGATCACGCCCATGATGATCACGCCGGGCATGATGACCATACCGGGCACACCCATGCTGCGGGTGGAAGCTGCGGGCACAGCCACGGTTTTGGGCACGCCCATGTGCATACGCCAGCCTCCTTCGGCAAAGCGTTTGCCATAGGTATTGCGGCCAACAGCCTTTATCTGGTGGCCGAAGCGCTGTGGGGCTTTTTCTCGCACTCGCTGGCATTGCTGGCCGATGCGGGGCACAACCTTTCCGATGTGCTGGCGCTGGCGGCGGCATGGATGGCCCAGCACCTTTCCCAACGCTCGCCCTCTTTGCGGTTTACGTATGGGTTGCGGCGCTCATCCATTCTGGCGGCACTGGCCAACGCGCTGGTGTTAATGCTGGTGACAGGCGGCGTAGCGTGGGAAGCCATTACCCGCTTGTTTGACCCCGCCCCCGTGGCTGGCAAAACCATGATGATTGTGGCCGCCCTTGGCATTGTGGTGAACGGCGCCACCGCCCTGCTTTTTGCCTCTGGGCAGAAGGGAGACCTCAACATTCGCGCGGCCTTCATGCACCTTATGGCAGATGCTGTGACCTCCCTTGCCGTGGTGATAGCGGGCGGTTTGGTGCTGCTAACGGGCCTGAACTGGATAGACCCTGCCATAAGCTTGGCCATTTCCATTGTTGTGGTGGCCAGCACGTGGTCTTTGCTGCGGGATTCCCTGGATATGGCGCTGGATGCCGTGCCCCGCACGGTGGATGCCGGGGCCGTGGAAGGCTTTTTGCGCACCCTGCCCGGTGTGGCGGATCTGCATGATCTGCACATCTGGCCCATTAGCACTACGGAAACAGCACTAACGGTGCATTTGGTGCGCACCGCCGCCACGGTGCATGAAACTGATACCGCCCTGCTGGAAAAAGCCGCCGCCGCCCTGCGTGAACGCTTTGGCATTGTGCACCCTACCTTGCAGATAGAAGCCGCAGATTATGCCCCCTCCTGCGCCTTAACAGACCCGCACACCGTCTGACACGCCTTTCCCTTTCCCGCGCATTTTATGCCGCCACGCCAGCCAGAATTGTTGTTTACGTGCCAGAACTTCCCCTGCCCTCCAGCAATCGTGGCATTGCTGTTGTTAGCCTTGGTGTCAGCTTTGTCGCACTGGGGCTCAAATACGCCGCTTATGCCACCAGTGGCAGCATTGCCCTGTATGCCGATGCGCTTGAAACCATTATTAACGTGGTAGCCGCCGCCGGAGGGCTGTGGGCGCTAAGCGTGGCTGAAATGCCAGCAGATACCAACCACCCCTACGGCCACCACAAGGCGGAATATCTTTCTGCCGTGGCAGAAGGCGCGCTGGTGATTGTAACAGCTTTTGTTATTGGGGATGAAGCGGTGCATGGCTGGCTGCACCCCAACCCACCCAAGGCCCCCTGGCTGGGGTTGGGGCTGAACGCCCTTGCCACCGTGGTTAATCTGGCATGGGGGCTTATTATGCTGCGGGTGGGGCAAAAGCGCCGCTCTCCCGCCCTTGTGGCAGGCGGGCAGCATGTGCTTTCCGATGTATGGACAGGCGTTGCCCTTGTGGTGGGTGTTACCCTTATTCCGCTTACCGGCTGGGTGCGGCTGGATGCTATTCTGGCAGGGCTTTTGGCCATAAACGTGCTGCGCGTAGGCTGGGAAGTCATGCGCGAATCTGTTTCCGGGCTGATGGATGAAGCCCCCGAACCCGAAACAATGGAAGAAATTCGCACCATTATTGCCGCCAACGGCAAAGGAGCGATTGAGGCGCACGATATCCGCACCCGCATTGTGGGGGCTGTTACGTTTTTGGAGTTCCATCTGGTGGTGCCCGGCGCCATGAGCGTTAACACCGCGCATGATATCTGTGACCGCATAGAAGCCGCCCTGCGCGCCAGCATGGGCAGCACGCTGGTGCATATTCATGTAGAGCCAGATACGCACGCCAAGCACGAGGGCATTGTGTTCTGGAAAGGCCCGGCAGAAGCCTGCCCCACCCCCGATGCACAGCCCGATAATGGGGCCAGCGCATAATAAAAGCGGCGCGTGCCATAAATATTCGGCAATAAAGAACATCGCCTCTTTCATGTTGTGCATGAAATGCTACACTCGGCTGCATCCTTTTTCCTGCCCTTTATGCCTTTACGGATGCCGCCCATGCCTGCCAGCGTGTTCCCCACGACTGAATCCCTTCGTCATTTGCGAGAACATGCCAAAGCGGGCACCGTAAACTGGCGCAGAAAATTTATTTACTGGTCTGGCGCCATTATGGTGGGCATGGTGGCCGTAGGCTTTGCCACGCTGGCCGATGCCGCCGCCCATGTGCGAGACCACATTTTAAAAATAAGCCCGTTGCTGATGTTGCTGGTAACCCCCGGTGGGCTGGCGCTTTCTACGTGGCTCACGCGCACATGGTTTAGGGGCGCACAGGGCAGCGGTATTCCGCAGGCCATTGCGTGCATGCACCTTAATAACAGCGCCATTGTAGATAAGGTGCTGGCGCTGCGCATTGCCTTTGCCAAAATTCTGCTTACATGCCTTGGGCTGCTTTCTGGCGCATCCATTGGCCGAGAAGGGCCAACCGTGCAGGTGGGGGCTTCCATCATGCATACGGTGGGCCACTATATGGGCATTACAGATATTACCCGCCAACGTGCGCTTATTAAAGCCGGAGGGGCCGCAGGTGTGGCCGCCGCCTTTAACACCCCGCTGGCTGGCATTGTGTTTGGCATTGAGGAACTGGCCCACTCCTTCGAGCAACGCACCAGTGGCACCATGCTGACATGCGTGGTGATTTCCGGCGTAACAGCTATCGCACTTGTGGGCAACTACACGTATTTCGGGCACACCTATTCCTCCGTGCCGGTGGGTACAAGCTGGCTGGCCGTTCTGGCGTGCGGCATTATTGGCGGGCTGTGCGGGGGTGGGTTTTCTGCCCTGCTGGTGCGCATGTCTCGTGGTATTCCGGGGGCTTTTGGGGCGTTTATTACGCGCCATCCGGTTGCGTTTGCGGCCCTGTGCGGGGTGTTGCTGGCCTTTATCGGCCTGATTTCTGGCGGCATGACATACGGCACAGGCTACGTGCAGGCGCGTGACATCATTATGGGGTCAGACCAGTATCCGGCCTCGTTTTTTGTGCTGAAACTGCTGGCCACCATTGTATCTTACTGTTCGGGCATTCCCGGCGGGCTGTTTGCGCCCTCGCTTTCTGTGGGCGCGGGCATGGGTGGCTGGGTGGCGCAGTTTTTGCCCCACACCGCACCGGGGGCCGTGGTGCTGCTGGGCACCGTGGCCTATTTTGCAGCGGTTACGCAATCTCCGCTTACCGCCACGGTTATTGTAATGGAAATGTGCGATAACCAGCAGATTACCCTTGCCCTGCTGGCCAGCGCCTTTCTGGCCTTTGGCGTTTCCCGCACCCTGTGCAGCCATGCCTTGTATGGTGCGCTGGCCGTGCGTTTTGTGCGCACCACCGCCCCCAAACAAAACAGCGCATCTGTTGTTACGGCCACAGATACCGCACGCCAGGCCTCTCGCGGGCGGTCTTCCTCCTCAAAGCAGGGCTGATCCGCCGGTTGGCTTAGGTTCTGGCCTATAGCGCTATTGCACCCTATATGTTGCAACAGTTGTTTGTACTGGAAAGGTTCATTCCCGATGTCCGATGCATCTTCAGCGCCTGCAAGCGCCGCCGCGCCCGATACCCGCATACCGGTAACCGTGCTGACCGGCTTTTTGGGCGCGGGCAAAACCACGCTGCTCAACCACATCCTAACCGCCGAGCACGGCCGCAAATACGCCGTGGTCATTAACGAATTTGGCGAACTGGGCGTGGATAACGATCTGGTTGTGGATGCAGATGAAGAAGTGTTCGAAATGAACAATGGCTGCATCTGCTGCACCGTGCGCGGAGACCTGATCCGTATTTTAAACGGGCTGATGAAACGGCGCGGCAAATTTGATGGCATTATTGTAGAAACCACCGGCCTGGCAGACCCTGCCCCCGTGGCCCAAACCTTTTTTGCCGATGAAGATGTGCGTGCAAAAACCAAGCTGGACGCCGTGGTAACCGTGGTGGACGCCAGCAACTTCCTGACCACGCTAAAGGAAAGCCCCGAAGCGCACGAGCAGGTTGCCTTTGCGGATGTAATTATCCTGAACAAGACAGACCTTGTAGATGCCGCCGAGCTAAAAACGGTGGAAGACGCCATACGCAAGATTAATGCCGCAGCGCCCATCTACCCCGCCAAAAAGGGCAACGTAAAGCTTACAGACGTGATGGACCGCGGCGGGTTTGATCTGGAACGCATTTTGGAAAACGCCCCGGATTTTCTGGAACACACGCCAGAACATCACCATGAAGGGGATATCACCAGCGTTTCCCTTACCGTCAAGCAGCCCTTAGATGCCGGGCGCTTTCAGGCATGGGTAAGCGCATTGTTGCAGGAAAAAGGCGGAGATATCCTGCGCACCAAGGGCATTCTGGATTTTGCAGGCCAGCATGATCGCTTTGCTTTTCAGGCCGTGCACATGATGGCGGATGGAGACAACATCGGCCCGTGGAAGAAAGATGAACCGCGTGAAAGCCGCCTTGTGTTCATTGGCCGCAACCTTAACCGGCCCCAGCTACGCCGTGGGCTTGAAAGCTGCATTGCCGCATGAGCACCGAGACACAAAGCCTACGCGGCCTTATTGAAAAACGCGGCGCCCACCTACAAGTGGAAGGTGAAATTACCGCCTGCGCCGCCACGCGGGATAACAGCCGCTTTGCCTTTACCACGGGTGAAGGTGATGTGGTGGTGGTGCACCGTGAAGACCAGCTTACGCCAGAGGCATGGAACACCTATGCCGTGCATGATGGCCCTGCCCTTTGCCTTTCTGCCGATACGCTGCCCGATTGCTTTTTAACGGGGGGTGATGATGGCCGCCTGTGCCGCCTTGATCCATCTGGCGAGATTGAAGAACTGGGCAAAGGCCGCCGCTGGGTGGAACATATTACCACCTATGTAGATGCCAAATCTGCCGTAATTGCCGCCGCTGCGGGCAAGAATGTAGAACTGCGCGATGCCACGGGCCGCACCGTAACCCGCACGCTGGAACACCCCACCACCGTGGGCGGCATTGTGTTTGACCCCAAAGGCAAGCGCATTGCGGTTTCTCACTACAATGGTGTTTCTGTGTGGTTCACCCAATCCAAGGATGGCAAGCCCCGCCAGTTGGAATGGAAAGGCAGCCACCTTGATATTGCCATGCACCCGGCGGGTGATGCCGTAGTAACCGCCATGCAGGATAATGACCTGCACGGTTGGCGGCTGGCAGATGGCCACAACATGCGCATGAGCGGCTACCCCACCAAGGTGCGCTCGCTCTCCTTTTCCAAAAACGGCAAATGGCTGGCCACCAGCGGTGCTGACATCGTTGTGATGTGGCCGTTTTTTGGGGGTGGCCCTATGGGCAAACCGCCCATGGAACTGCCGGGCGCAGGCGGTGCGCTGTGCACCCGCGTAGCCTTTCACCCAGAACAAGAGGTTGTGGCCGCTGGCTTTGCAGATGGTACCGTTGTAATGATGGAACCATCTACCCAGCGGGTTTTGCCCGTATCACTGGGCAAGGCGGGGGCCATTACGGCGCTGGCCTATAGCCCAGATGGCTGCACGCTGGGTTTTGGCACCGAAGAAGGTGTAATTGGTGTGGTGGATTTAGCCGCTTCCTAATTACGCCCGCTTTGGGCATCAAAACGGCGCGTACCACGGTAGAACACAATAAACGGGTGCGTGAGATCAACAAGTAGTGGATTGCACGGCACTCCTCCGCGCCGCATGGTGCGGAGCAAGGGGGATATTGTGGGATGAGTGATCGGTTTCGGGTGGTTATTGTTGGCGGCGGTGTTGCAGGCATGGCTATTGCAACGCGGCTGGGCAACAGCCTTGGGCGCTCCGGCAAGTTAGATATTACGTTGGTGGACAAGGGCTTCAGCCATGTGTGGAAGCCCATGTTACACTGCTTTGCTGCGGGCACAGCCAGAAACGAGAATGACCGCATCACCTTTATCTCCCACGCTGCGGCGCATGGGTTCCGCTTTTGCTATGGTGAAATTGCCGGGATAGACCGCGCCGCCAAGCGCCTGAAGCTGGCCCCGCTGGAAGAAGAAGACCACGAGGTGCTGCTGGATGAGCGGTATCTGGATTACGATGTGCTGATTTTTGCCATTGGCAGCCGCGCGAATGATTTTGGCACGCCCGGCGTGGTGGAAAACTGCATCTTCCTGGACAACATTGTAGAAGCCAATAACTTTAACGAGCGCTTCCGCCATGCGGTTATTCAGGCCTATGGCCGGGGGTCTCCGCTGGATATTGCCATTGTGGGCGGGGGCGCTACGGGCGTGCAGCTTGCGGCTGAACTGCACAAGGCGCTGGATATTGGCTCTTTGTACAACTTCACGCCTGTTACACCGGAAATGCGCGTAACATTGTTGGAAGCCGGGCCGCGTATTTTGCCTGCCTTCCCCGAAAACGTGTCTGCCGCCGCGCAAAAGCAGCTTGAAGCGCTTAAGATCAAGGTGCTCACCAGCACAATGGTCAGCGGTGCGGATGAACACGGCTTTATGCTTAAAGATGGCACCCGTGTAGATGCACAGTTTCGTGTTTGGGCGGCGGGCGTAAAAGCCCCCGATGTTACCCGCCAAATGGATGGTTTGGAATGTGGGCGTGGCGGCCAGTTTTTGGTGCGCCCCAATTTGCAGACCACGCTGGATGACAGCATTTTTGCTGTGGGGGATTGCGCCTTTATTAGCGATAGCCCCTTGGCCCCCACCGCACAGGTGGCCCGCCAGCAAGCACACCATCTGGCACGCTATCTGCCGGGCTTTATCTTTAACAAAAAGCCCGTGCCTGCCTTTAAGTTCAGAAACCGCGGGGCCATTGTGGCCTTGGGGGATTACAACGGCTGGGGCGCATTTGCAGATGGCAAAACCTTTGGCGGCGGCTTTATGCACGGCCTTAGCGCGCGTTTGGGCCATATGGCGCTGTATCGGCAACATCAGTTTGAACTGTATGGGCCATTCCGCGGCATGATTGCCTGCTTTACGGATTGGCTGGATGGCTTTGTGCGCCCACCCGTGCGGATGGACTAGGCCACACTTCACGCCGTTTATAAAAAAGCATTCCCGCACCGGCCTGTTTAAAACATCAGCCAGTGCGGGAACCTGATAACGCAAACCTGCCACACAGGGGCGGCCCACCCGTATAAGGGCCAGACCAGGCAGGTTCACCGCATCCTGCCTGCCCCTGTATTTTTAAAGCGCCCGCTTTGTGTGTTGGGTAAACCCCACAATGCGGGCCTTTATACACCCTGCCAACAGCAACAACTTTCTATCCGGCTTCTTAATTAGTCCAGATACTTGGCCTTGCCTTCGTTCAACTGGGTAATGAAGGAATCACTTGTCATTTCCTCCACCTTGCCTGCGCTGTCCTTCAGCCGCACCTTGCTGTCACCATCATTGATAACGCCCAGCATTTCGTATTTGGTGCTGCCGATCTGTACTGTTTTGTTTTTCGTGCTCATAAATCTATCTTTCCTAGCGGGGTTTTAAGGCTCCGCTGTTTTCAGCCTGCCTTAATGGCAATCTGGCGTTCTGCCGGTTTGGCTTCTGCTTTTTTGGGCATGGTTACTGTCAGCACACCGTTTTTAATGCTGGCAGAAATTTTATCCACATCCACATCTTCGGGAATAGCAAAGGAATCTTCAAAAGCGGCAAACTGGCGGCCCGCAACGTGGTGCTTTGTGCCTTCTGCCAGTTCGGGCTTTTTCTTTTCACCGCTAATGGTCAGCAGCCCGTTGGCTGTGCCCAGCTTGATGTCATTTTCAGAACAACCCGGCACTTCCGTGGCAACCACGTAAGCGCTGGCATTTTCTGTAATATCGGTTGCACCCAAGCGGCTTGTCGCGGCGGCGGCCCCTTCTGGTGTTTTAAAATCTTCAAACAAACGGCTCATCTGCCGCTGCAGAACAGAAAACGGATCTGCCACACGTACCGTGCCAACAGGAACACGCACAACTGGGGAGCGGCCTGTATTCACGTAACTGGTCATTTTATCCTCCTTGTTCTGGCACAAGGGCCCGGCACGCGGCGCCCTTGTGATCACGCTTAGGAGTATCACCGCTTTCTGATCGCCTCTCCCTTGATCCAGATCAATTTCATGCACCCGGATTCAGCGTGCCGGAAATGCGTGCATGTCATAACATGGCTTCCCATATCTAAAGAACAATGCAGCGTTTTTAACAAACAATATGCAGATGCCCTCTACACTTTATGTATAGAAGGCACCTGCATGACGGGGCATGTTGGGGAGAGCTTGGGGTATTAGGCTGTGGCGTCCATCCGGGCCATGCTCAGCGCGGCTTCGGGGTCTTTTACAAACACGGCAATGGCTTTGTTAATATCTGTTGCACGCTCAAGCTGCGGCAGATGGCCTGTTTCTTCAAACACTGTTACCGGTATGATATCCGGCAGGCCAGAGGCGTTGGAGGCAGAAAGAATTTCATCTTCCTTGCCCCAGAAAATCTGGGTAGGTGTTTCGGCCCCGGCCAGCACGGAGCGCAAATCATCCGCCTGATGCCCGTTAGGGAAGCACGCCTTGGCAATAACGTGCAGGGCATCCCGCGCGCCATCCAGCCTGCGGGCACGCAGCACGGCATCCACCATTTTGCGGCCAACAAGTGCCTTGTTATACACCAGCATTTGCAAAACAGCCTTCATATCCCGGCTGCTTTCACTATCCACAAAAGCGCTGATGAAATCTGCATTCACATCCTTGCCCAGCCCGGCGGGGGCCAGCAGGTTTAGGCTGGCAACCTGCTCTGGGTGGTCTCGCAGCAAGGTCAACGCTATGCCGCCCCCCAAAGAATGGCCCACCACATGGGCTTTTTCTATCTTGAGCGTTTGCAGCAGGTCGCTCACCACACCGGCCAGAAACGCCAGCGTGCCTGTACCCACGTTTTTAGAGGAAGCCCCATGCCCCGGCAGGTCAAATGCTATCACGCGCCTGTCTGCCGCCAAAGCATCCTGCGTGAGCAGCCAGTTGCTGATATCTCCACCAAAACCATGCACCAGCACAATGGGCGTGCCCTGCTGCGTGCCTACATCACGCACATTCAGCGTGTGCTCGCCCACCGTGATCTGCTTGGGTTCCCCGGCGGTGGCATCCTGCGTTGCCGCGGCATCCTGCGGGTTGTCTGCATGAAAGTTCTTGATAAAGGCTTCAATATCCACATCTGGCGTTTCAGCATCTGCCAGAACGCCAATCAGTGCGCCTACGGGCAGGGTTTCCCCCGCCTCTGCCACCTGTTTGCGTAGCACGCCTGCGGCGGGGCTTTCATAACTGCTGGTAATTTTGGTGGTTTCAATATCCGCCAGCTCATCACCCTGCTGCACGCTCTGGCCAACAGATACTGTCCATGATGCCAGCTTGCCTTCTGTCATGGCCAAGCCAAACTTGGGCATTGTCAGTGCTGTAATGGTGTCTGTCATGGCTTATGCAACCTTCTGCTTCTGGCTGGAGGTAATGGAGCGCACAGCGGCGGCAATTTTGTTTGCATCCGGCATGTACAGCTTTTCCAGCGGGGTGGAAAACGGCACTGGCGTATGGGGCGGCACCACACGGCGGATAGGCGCTTTAAGGCTGAAAAACGCTTTTTCCGCCACAAGGGCAGAAATATCGCACGCCATGTTGCAGCGCGGGCTGGCTTCATCCACCACCACAAGGCGGCCTGTTTCGGATACGGATTCTAAAATGGTTTCTTCATCCAGCGGGGATGTGGTGCGCGGGTCTATAACTGTGCAGCTAATGCCCTGCTTTTCCAGCTCATCTGCTGCGGCGTTGGCCATGCCAACCATACGGCCCATGGCAACAATGGTGACATCCTCTCCTTCACGCGTCACGTTCGCTTCACCAAACGGGATGGTGTAGGCCTCATCCGGCACGTCTTCCTCATCATCATACATGACTTTGTTTTCAAGGAAGATCACGGGGTCATCATCCCGGATAGCTTCTATCAGCAGGCCCTTGGCCTCGTAGGGTGATGACGGGATAACAACCTTAAGCCCCGGAATATGCGTAAACAGCGGGTAAAGCGCCTGGCTGTGCTGGGCCGCCGCACTAAACCCGCCGCCATACATGGCCCGGATAACCAGCGGCGTGGTGGCCTTACCGCCAAACATGTAGCGGAACTTGGCCGCCTGATTCATGATCTGGTCCAGACAACAGCCCACAAAATCTACAAACATCAGCTCGGCCACCGGGCGCAGGCCGGTAGCGGCCGCACCTGCGGCGGCGCCAATGTAGGACGCTTCGGAAATAGGCGTGTCCAGCACGCGGTCATCTCCAAATTCTTCCCACAGCCCTTTGGTTACGCCCAGCACGCCGCCCCAGGCATCTGTAATGCCAGCGGTGCCGCCACGGCCCCCGGCAATATCCTCGCCCATCAGGATCACCCGTGGGTCACGCCGCATTTCCTGCCGCAGGGCTTCGTTAATGGCCTGTCTGAAACTTTTTTTACCCATTGTTCTGGTTCCCGTTTGCCTGTGTGGCTGAAAAACTGGTGGAAGGGTTAGTACCGCGCATACACATCGGCCATCAGGTCTTTGTCCTGCGGCCACGGCGCCTGCTTGGCGGTTACAACCGCGCTTTCCACCTCATCCGCCACGGCGGCGTCTATTTCATCCATATCGCCTTCGGGCAGCAGGTTTTCCGCCACCGCGCGGGCGCGAAACTTTTTGAGGCAATCATGATCTTTCTTTTGCTCGGCCACTTCCCCGGCCTTGCGATAGGTCATGGCATCGCCTTCAAAATGCCCATACCAGCGGCTGAGATGCACATGCAGCATCACCGGCCCCTCGCCAGAGCGTGCGTGATCTATGGCGTTGCGGGCTGTTTCATACACTGCAAAAAAATCATCTCCTTCGCAGGAAAAATACGGTAGGCCAAACCCGGCGGCCCTATCCTTTTGCGTGCCTGCACAGGCGTAAGATGCCCCTGTGGCCTCTCCATATCCGTTGTCTTCCACCACAAACACAGCGGGCAGATGCCAAACAGAGGCAAGGTTCATGCTTTCCAGCGTGGTGCCCTCGTTAGAAGCGCCATCACCAAAAAACGCCACGGCCACACCGTTATCCTTGAGCGTTTTATGAGAAAGGGCAGCCCCGCAAATAAGCGGTGGGCCGCCACCCACAATGCCATTGGCCCCCAGCATGCCTTTAGAAAGATCCGCAATATGCATGGACCCTCCCTTACCGCGGCACACACCGGTATGGCGGCCATAAATTTCGGCCATCATGCCGCCCACTTCCACGCCTTTGGCAATGCAGTGCCCGTGGCCACGGTGCGTGCTGGCAATGGTATCGTTATCTGTCAGATTAGCGCACACCCCCACGGCAGAGGCTTCCTCGCCGCAATAAAGGTGCACAAATCCGGGAATTTCCCCTGTGGCAAATTCCACGTGCAGGCGTTCTTCAAAAACGCGAATGGTACGCATGCTCCGATACGCACGCAGCAGGGCTTCTCTTGAAATCTGAACCGACATGTTCTGCCTGACCTTTCCATACATCTGCACAGCGTTACACGGGTGCCAACGTAGGGAGGAAAGGCGGCGTTCCGGCCTATAGAGGGTAATATATGTTTTTAACGCATATGTGATATTATTATTTCAATATAATAACATGTTTTCAGAGAGTTAGCCTCACTCTTTTGCGAGCGGTTCTCAACGTTTGTCATGAAAGCGTCACGCACAATGGGCCGGCAAGGGGCTAAAGGACTGCTCATCCTGTTTGGAGGAGAAGCAGACAATGTGTGCTGAACCAGTTACTGCAATGCAGCCCGATGCACATAAGCCAAAGTGGCGCGAAGCCGTGCGTGAGCGCTGGCGCACCACTTTGCTATATGTGTGGGAACGTAACGGCACCCCGCACCCGTATGCAGCCCTGCCGCATACCGCACGCCGCAAGGTGTGTGCTGGTGCACGCCCTGCTTCAGCGGCCCATGCGGCCGGTAAGCCGGCCCACGCCGTCTGAAACCTGACAGCAGGACGGGGAAATATCTGCTTTTCCCCCATAGAGTGAAATTGACAGTCAGGAAAAATCCATGTCCGGCACGTTGCTGAGTCCGGCTGCCGCACCACGCCCAAACATGAAGGGAGGCACCAACCAAGCCTTCCGCATGTTCTTTATGGGTGTGGTGACGGCTGCTCTTGTTTTTGTAGGGTATAGTGTTCTGGCAGACCTGCGGTCTGCTGGTGAAAACGGCATGGCCATTGGGGCCTTTGCTTTGTTGGCCTTGGCGCTGCTGATTGCGCTGGGGTTTGAATTTGTAAACGGCTTTCACGATACGGCAAACGCCGTGGCCACCGTAATCTACACCAACAGCCTGCCCCCATTGGTGGCGGTTGTGTGGTCTGGCCTGTGGAACCTTGCGGGCGTTCTGGTTTCATCCGGGGCGGTGGCGTACAGTGTTGTTACGCTTCTGCCGGTAGAGCTTATCTTGCAAGTTGGCAGCGGCGCTGGCCATGCCATGATTTTTGCCCTGCTGCTTTCCGCCATTATCTGGAACCTGGCCACATGGGCCTTTGGTATTCCCAACAGTTCCTCCCACGCTTTGGTGGGGTCTATCCTTGGTGTTGGCTTTGCCAACCAGCTCATGTCTCCTGCTGGTAGCGCCCTGTACGGGGTGGACTGGTCTCAGGTGCGCAAGGTGTTTTCTGCCCTGCTGTTCTCCCCCGTTTGCGGCTTTGTGCTGGCTGCGGGCATGTTAATCCTGATGCGTCTGGTTATCCGCAACGCAGCCCTGTATCGCGCCCCAGAGGGTGATGCCCCGCCGCCAATGTGGATCCGTGGTTTGCTGGTAGGCACCTGCACGGGTGTTTCCTTCTTCCACGGCAGTAACGATGGGCAGAAGGGCATGGGCCTTATCATGCTTATTCTTATTGGTGCGGCCCCTACGGCATATGCGCTTAACCGCGCCATGCCGGATGACATGATGCCCGCCTTTGTGCAAACCGCACAGCAGGCCGCGCATGTGTTTGAAGTGCACGGCTCCCCCGCCCCTAGCCTGCCAAGTGCAGAAGAAGCCCGCGCACAGGTTACCGATGCGCTGCGCACCAAAACAATAGCCCGCCCGGAAATCTATTCCGCCCTTGGCGTGCTGTCTGATGATATTGCGCAGTCTGTTGGCAGCTATCACTCCCTTCAGGCTATTCCGGCAGCAGCCGTGCCAAACGTGCGCACGGATATGTATCTGGTGGCAGAAGCCGTGCGCAACATGGGCAAGGTTTCTGGCTTTACGGGTGATGAAACCGCAGAGCTAAGCAAGTTTATGGGGCAGCTTAACGCTGGCACACGCTTTATTCCCACATGGGTTAAAATTGCCGTGGCGCTGGCTCTGGGCCTTGGCACCATGGTGGGCTGGAAGCGCATTGTTGTGACCGTTGGTGAAAAAATTGGCAAAACCCACCTCACCTACGCTCAGGGTGCTGCGGCAGAACTGGTGGCCATGGGCACCATTGGTCTGGCAGAACGCTATGGCCTGCCGGTTTCCACCACGCATATTCTTTCCAGCGGCGTGGCTGGCACCATGGTTGCCGGGGGCGGCGGCCTGCAATGGGCCACACTGCGCGCCATGGCCATGGCATGGGTAACAACCCTGCCCGCCGCCATGCTGATTAGCGGCGTGCTTTACTTCATCTTCCGCCACATCTTCTAACACAACATAAGCGGGGCACCCCAAAGTGCCCCGCTCTTTGCTTGAGGGCCTTGGATATGACAGATCAGGCAACAGAAACACTTCGCGCTGCGGAACATGAACGTGAGCGGATGCGCCAGGAAATTATTGATGACCTGGACGAAGAAATAGAACTGGAATTGCAGGAAGACGATCTGGACGGAACCATTTCCGAATCTGAAAACGCCTTCCGCCGTGAGTATTTTCGGGAACTGGTGCGCCTGCAAACAGAACTGGTGAAGTTGCAAGATTGGGTGCAGGCCACAGGCCAGCGCATTGTGGTGCTGTTTGAAGGGCGCGATGCCGCAGGCAAAGGCGGCGTTATCAAGCGCATTACCCAGCGGCTCAACCCCCGCATCTGCCGCGTGGCCGCCCTGCCCGCCCCAACAGACCGTGAAAAAACCCAGTGGTATTTCCAGCGTTATGTGGCGCACCTGCCTGCTGCGGGGGAAATCGTGCTGTTTGACCGTAGCTGGTATAACCGCGCCGGTGTGGAACACGTAATGGGCTTTTGCACCGATGAAGAATATGAAGAATTCTTCCGCTCTGTGCCGGAATTTGAGCGCATGTTGGTGCGCAGCGGCATTAAGCTGGTGAAATACTGGTTCTCCATCACCGATGATGAGCAGGAAGCCCGCTTCCGCGCCCGCATGGAAGACCGGTTGAAGCAGTGGAAGCTCAGCCCGATGGACCTTGAAAGCCGCCGCCGGTGGGAAGCCTACACCAAGGCCAAGGAAACCATGCTGGAAAAATCCAGCATCGAGGAAGCTCCGTGGTGGGTTGTGCAGGCCGTAGATAAAAAGCGTGCGCGGCTAAACTGCATTAACCACCTGCTCTCATTAGTGCCGTATAAGCCTGTGCCGCGCCCCGAAGTGGTTCTGCCACCGCGCGTGTATCATGCAGATTACGAACGCCAGCCCACGCCAGACACCATGATTGTGCCCGAAATTTACTAACCTCTGTTTTCGGTAAAGCATTGTCAGTTCATGCCTTTTATCACAGTCATGAACTGACAATTGCTAAAAGTTTTTTCCTTTTATAAAATAAAAAAAGCATTTCCCATTAAAAAATGTGGCTTTTCTTTGGCAATCCAGAAAAGCCAACCCGAACACACAAATAAATAAAAACAATTTGAAATACACATAAATTTATTTGAAATAAATACTTATAAAATATAATTTAATCTCATTTATTTGTTAAAATATTAGAAATAAACACCAAAACATTAACTTAATTATTCTATATCTATAAAATAGATAATTTTATATTTACATTCATAAAATAAAATAATTACCACAATAAAATTTTATAACAACATTATGTATTACTGACCCCTTATATATTTAAAAATGCTTGCAGAATCTTATCGTGAGTTTATATGTTGGAAATCATATAACTTTTTTGAGGTGGCTTATGACAACCGATACATGGACAGGCACTGCAGGCGATGGCAACTGGAACAACGCAGCCAACTGGTCTAACGGCGTTCCAGATTCAGATTCGGATGTTGTCATCGACACAAATGCAACGCAAAATCAGACAATCAACATTCCATCTGCGGTTGAAATCTCCAGCCTGACCATTACAGGTGATACAAATGTTGCGTTGAACAATTACACCGGAGATTCTTCGCAACGCGTTGGTTTTACTGTTGATAACAATATCAGTATGGATAATTACAGCGGCACGCTTCAGGTCAACTCGCTGTATTTGATAAGCTATGGAGATATGACGGGCGGCACCGTTCTGATTGATAACTCTACCGTGCAGCCTTCAGGCACTTTTACGTCTATTGCGTCTTTCTGGCCAACGGCCAACAATGATAACCCCAATTACCTTAACCTTTCGGGGGCGCAAAACACTGTTCCCTCCGTTATTAACTTTTCCAGTTACGATGCCATTACTTTTGGCAGCCGCCAATCTACCGATGGTGGCGCGGGTATCCAAATCAAATGGGTTCCTTTGGGCAATAACACCTACAAAGTTGTTAACGCCGCAAATGCAGATGATGTTCTGGTAGATTCCCTTACCTTTGTGGATGGAGAATCCCCCGATAAAATCGGCTATGATGGTGATACCGCAACCATCAACTGCTTTCTTGCAGGCGCCCTGATTGAAACACCAGAAGGCCTGCGCGCCATTGAAGATATTCAGATTGGCGATGCTGTTTTTGTCTATTCTGATGGCGAAAGAAAAGTCAGCCGCGTCACATGGGCGGGCCATGCCCCGGCAAAGGCAAACACCGCCCTTACGCGGGATGAAGCAGGCTACCCCATCCGCATTGTTGCCAATGCTTTGGCAGACAATGTACCCAGCACAGATCTGCTGATCACACCAGAACATTGCCTGTTCTTTCATGGCAAGTTTGTGCCTGCACGTATGCTGGTAAATGGCAGCTCCATTTTCTATGATACATCCATTGTATCTTACGAATATTACCACATTGAAACCGCAGAACACGCCGTCATCATGGCAAATGGTGTGCTCACGGAAAGCTATCTGGATACGGGCAACCGTGCATCCTTCCAGCAGGATGGTAGCGTTGTTATGCTGGGGCGCACGCCCGCCAAAAGCTGGGAGCACGATGCCGCAGCGCCTTTATGCGTAGATCGTGCTTTTGTGGAACCTCTGTTTCACGCACTCACCTATCGTACAAACAGCATTGCCGGATGCCCTGCACCTGCGGGAAATGTTGAAACAACCACCAACCCCAACCTGCACCTTGTTACGCAGTCTGGGGCTATTGTGCACCCTGTGCGCCACACCGCGCACCAGTACAGCTTTATGCTGCCACCTAACACGCAATCCGTACGCATTGTTTCTCGCGCCAGCCGTCCGGTAGATATTATTGGCCCGTTTGTGGATGATCGCCGCTATCTGGGCGTTGCCATTGCAAACATGCACCTTCTGTGCGCCGAAGATGTGCATAATATTAACGTGCACCTTCAAACAGAAAAACCCGCAGGCTGGTACGCTACGGAAGCCGCAGGCTGCGCATGGACAGATGGTGATGCCCTGCTGCCTCTGGATGGATATCTTACCGATGGCAAGATTGGCATGCTGTCCATTACCGTACAGGCAGGTGGCCCCTATGTTGTGGAAAACCACCAAAATACAGAAACACACGCACGCTCTGCCTGATGTTAATCTGTACGCGTGGCGTATTATATAAGCGGGCCTTATCTACCCTGTAGCAGATAAGGGCCTGCGGCCTTTAACGGGCCGGCTTTGGCCATGTGCTAGTTCAGCACATGGCCATTTGCCACTTTTGTTACAAAGTCATTGCCAATCTGGGCTACGGCTTTTTCACTCGCCTGCATCATGGCGTGTTTGAGCGCCCCGCAGCTTCCGGCCACCGTGTTGCTGCCCTGCCCGGTAATAGGCACCACCTGCACAGGCTGGCCCTGTGCGTTAAGCACCTGCACAGTGCCTTTTAGGGTGGTATCCACCGTGTATTTGTTATCCCATATGCCCGGCTTAACGCTTACCTGCTCATCCGCTGTTTGCAGGGAAAGGGCCATTGTATAACCGCGTGTTTCTGGGGTTTCCTGCTGCGCATGGGCAAAGCTGGAGCGAATGGCCTGCTGCAACCGCTCCTCTGCAGAAGCTCCTAAATTTGTGGTGTAATTTATGCCAAGGCTGCACGCTATTTGCGCATTCTGCTTGGCAAAGCCCGGCGCAAAACTATAGGCCACCGGCGTTTGCACCAAATGCTGCACCGGCAGATCCTGAATAGGAAAGGAGGCCTCGTTAAGGGCAATGCGAGAACTGCACGCCCCCAAAAGCAACGCCAAAGCAATCAGGCACGCACCGTTTTTACCGGCCATAACCAGACCTCCGTTTAAAAAACAAGAACGGAGGCAATACAAGCAGCGTTACCTGTAAATAAGAAATAGATTTTTAGTGACCAGCTCCGTCCTATTTCTCTCTAAAACGTGAATCACGCGCTTGTTATACTTGATTTAATACTTAAAACCCGCAGGAAACCCGCCCGCCAATAAAGCGTGGCTCACCGGGAATATAGAAATACGTGGTGGTGGCCATGCCGCCACTTTCTGCGTAGCGTTTATCCAGAATATTGCGGGCGTAAAGCGTGGCCTCCCACTTGCCCGAAGGCGGGCGGAACGTGACGTGCGCCCCCAGCAAAAAGTAAGATGGCAGGCGCTGATACCCCGTGCCGCCCACCACAATGGCCTGGCTGCCCCGGTATTGCCAATCCGGCCCAAAATCCAGCCGATACCCTTTGCCCAAGGGCTGCCGCCACATAGCCTCACCATTCAGTGTGAGTTTGGGGGAACCGTTATCCACCCCGGCAAAGTTACGCTCTATTGCTTTCCATGTGCCGTGCTGGGCGTAATAGGCGTTGGTGGCGGTGCGGTCCACATTGGGGAAGTTCTGAAAATCCCCTCGCTGCCAGCCAATGTTTTGCATAATGTGCAAACGGCTTATGGGGTTGGCCTCCAGCGTGGCCTCAAAACCCCAGCTTTCAGATTTAGGGGCGTTTGTAATTTCGCTTAACGGGCCGTAATCGGGAATCAGCACCGTGCCCACAACCTGCTGGTTATGGTAATCATTATAAAACGCCGCACCGTTAATGCGCAAACGGTTGGGTATGGGGTCTGATTTAAAGCCCAGCTCGTATGTTAGCACCGTTTCGGGGTGAAAGGGGTCTAGCTGCGCCTGCACCTGCGTATTGTTGGCCGTAAAGCCACCGGGCTTAAAGCCCTTGCTCATTTTGTAATACAGCATGGCATTGGGCACAAACTGCCATGAAACCCCCACCTGCCCCGCAAACTGGTTGGAGGCCGTGTTTTCTGCGTGGAAGTTATGCGTAGCCCCGCCAAATATCTGCGATGTCAGGCCCGTTATGCCGCGGTCATCCAGTTCATGCAGCAGCCCCGCCCAGATGGTAACGTTATGCGGCAACCGGTAGCTGACATGCCCAAATTCCGAAACACTCTGCTGGTTCTGCCCGAAGGAGGTGGACATCATATACCCACGCGCGGCGTAATCTGTGTAGTTAAAGAAGAAGCGCTGGTTCATCTGGCTGCGCTGATAATACCCGCCCACAACCCAGTTCAGCCGCCCACCAAGGGCAGAGCCGTTTAGCCGCGCTTCTTGCGTAAACACGTTGCCATCTATGGTGCGGTAGGTATCGGCCTCCTGCCGTGATGTGCCATCCTGATCCGTGTATTCCCCACGCCGTTCGGTTTCAAACGCGCTTACAGATGTAAATGTTACCGGCCCGAAATCGTGCATGATATGCACATCCGCGCCCCAGTACTGGTTGTGCTCGCTGGGTTTTAGCCCATCGCGGCGGCCTATCAGTTTGTCAAAGGTGGAATTGGAGGACCATTGCGCATCTGTTCCCATGCCGTAATCGGGCAGCGGGGTGGAGCCAATAATGCGATGCACGGCTTGCGGGGTTACAACTTCGCTGTTGTCCTGCACAAAATGGCCACCAAGCTGGATGGTGGTTTTATCATCCGGCCGCCAGCGCAGCTTGCCGCGAAGCGCCCATAAATCGGCATCCCCTAAATGGTCTCCATTTTCGGGGTCTCGCTGCCAGCCACCGCCTTGGCGTGTTTGCCCCGCCAGCCGAAAATCCAGCCCCTTGGCCAATGGGCCAGAAACATAGGCCTCGCTCCGGCTGCGGGCGTAGGAGGCAATATCCTGCGATGCCCCAAAATGCCACGTATCTGTTGGGTCTGCCGTGCGCAAATGCACTTCCCCACCCGTGGTGGACTGTCCGTGCTCTGTGCCTACTGGGCCGGGGGTTACGCTGGCGCTGGCCAGATCAAACATCATGCCGTCTGTCATGGCGGCATAGGGGTAGGCAACATCGTCCACATAGGTCAGCACGGTGGGCATGTTGTTCTGGGTGAAATCATTAAACCCGGAACCACGCAGGTAAAAGTTGGTAGAGGCCGTGCCGTTGATGCTTTGCATCGTTAAGTTGGGGGCTACGTGCTCCAACCCGCGCAGGGTGGTAATATCGCGGTTGCGCAACAGCTCCGCCGTAAGGTGCGTGGTGGCATCTGGCTCATGCTGGGCGGATTGAAACATGTAATCGTAGCGGTGGGCGTTTACCTGCACAGATGTACTGCTGCGCGCTTCCACCGCCGCAGGTGGGGCTGCGTGGTGCCCCCGGCCCACACCTGTAACAGGCCGCCCATGTGCATGCGCGGGTGTATGTGCTGTTTTGGGCGGGGCAGCCTGCGCCATAATGGGCCACAAACCCAGCGCCATAATGCTGGCACAGCGCAAAACACGGCGCGCCCGATGCGCCGCAACACGCACGCGCTGTTGCTGTGGCCCCCGCCATATGGCGGCATGCTGCCTGTATTTTGCTCGGCCAGAAATAACGCCATACCCCTTGCTTGTGTGCACCTGCGGGCCGCCGCATAACGTGCAACGCATAACATTTATGTGTGTTTCAGCCCCCTAATGCGGGGGATGCCTGCAAGATGCAAGCACACATACAGGGCTGGCAGAAAAATTCATTCTCATAGGGCCTGCCATCATTGCCCGTCCTGCACGGGGTAGGCAGCCTTCCATGCCAAGGCTAAGGTGGGGCAGAATATTCTTTGTTTCCGAACACTCTGAGAGGTGGGGCTTGCCCCACGCATCAGACCCAGAAGAAAGAAAGCGGAGACTCCATTTGTCCAAATTCCTCTCCCGTTCCTCCCTGCGTGGCGCATTGTTGCTTTCTGCCGCCCTTGTTGGCGCCACTGCCAATGCCCCCGCACATGCCGCGCCATCTGCCCCCACAGCGCAGCCAGCCCCCGCCAGCTTTGGCGCTTGGGGGGTAGATCTGGAAGGCCGGGACTTAAGCGTAAAACCGGGGAATGACTTTTTCCGTTACGCCAACGGCACCTATCTGGACCACCTGCAAATTCCCGCAGATATGACAAGCTATGGCCCCTTCAACGCGCTGGCCGAGCTTTCCCGCACACGGGTACAGGGTATTCTGAATGATCTTTCCGCCCATCCGGTGGAAAACCCGCGCAGTATTGAAGAAAAGCTGGGCACCTTTTACGCCTCGTATATGGATGAGGCCGCAGTAGAAAGCCTTGGCAGCCGCCCGCTTAAGGAAGATCTGGACGCCATTCGCGCCATTAAAACGCCTTCTGATCTGGCAGCCCTTACAGGCTCCTGCCCCGGCAACTTCCAGTTCTCACCGTTCTCTCTGGGTATCAACCCGGATGCAAAAGACCCCACACACTATGCGCTTAATCTGGATCAGGCCGGGCTGGGGCTGCCAGACCGCGATTATTACCTGAAGCCAGAATTCGCCAGCAAGAAAAAGGCCTATCAGGCTTATGTAGAAAAGGCGCTAACACTGGCAGACTGGCCAGAACCCGCAAAAGCCGCCACAGCTATTGTTACGTTTGAAACACGCCTTGCCAAAGCCCATTGGGCGCGTGAAACCCTGCGCGACCCGCAAAAAACCTACAACCCGATGACGGTGGCAGACCTAGCCAAAAACGCGCCGGGGTTTGAATGGTCTATCTGGCTCTCTGCCGCGGGCCTGCCCGAACAGGGGCTGGACAAGCGCGTGCTGATTGTGGGCGAACCCTCCGCCATTACGGAAGAAGCCCGCGTGGTGGCCGATACGGATATGGATACGCTGCGGGCATGGCTGGCCGCGCATCTGGTAGAAAACGCCACATCCTACCTGCCAGATCGGTTTGAGCAGGCGCGTTTTGCGCTTACCAAATCCCTTACCGGCCAGCCCTCTCTGCCCGCACGGTGGAAGCGCGGCGTGCAGGCCACCAGTTCTGCCATGGGTATGGCGCTGGGCAAGGTGTATGTGCAGCGTTACTTCCCGCCAGAAAACCGCGCCACCATGCAAAAGCTGACCACGGATTTGAAAGACGCCTTCCGCATCCGCCTGCGCAACAATACGTGGATGAGCCCTTCCACCAAGCAGGCCGCGCTACGCAAGCTTGAAAACTTTGAAGTTCAGGTAGGCTACCCCAATAAATGGCGCGATTATGCCAGCCTTGAGGTGCATAAGGGCGATGTGTACGGCAATGCCCGCAACGGCGTGGCGTATGAATGGCGCTACTGGCTGGCACGGCTGGACCAGCCGGTGGACCGTGATGAATGGGACATGACACCCCAAACCGTAAACGCCTACAACAACCCGCTGTTTGATCAGGTTGTGTTCCCCGCTGCCATTCTGCAACCGCCATTCTTCAACCCCAAGGCGGATATGGCCGTAAATTACGGGGCCATTGGCGGTGTGATCGGCCATGAAATGACCCATTCCTTTGATGATGAAGGCCGCCAGTTTGATGAACACGGCCGCCTGCATGATTGGTGGACAAAGGAAGATGCCGCCCGGTTTCAAAAACTGGCGGACCGGCTTGGCGCACAGTTTGATGCGTTTGAGGTGCTGCCCGGCGTGCACGTAAACGGCAAGCTGACAATGGGTGAAAACATTGCCGATCTGGGCGGGCTTACGCTGGCGCTAGATGCGTATCATGCCGCGCTTAAAGGCAAGCCCGCGCCAGAACTGGATGGCCTAACGGGGGACCAGCGCGTGTTCCTTGGCTGGGCGCAGGTCTGGCGTGAAAAGCTGCGCGAAGAAACCATCCGCCGCTTGGTGGTGACAGATCCGCACTCTCCCCCGCAGGCGCGGGTGAACATGCCTATGCACAATATTGATGCATGGTACGATGCATGGAAGGTGCAGCCCACAGATAAGCTCTACCTTGCGCCAGATCAGCGCGTAAAAATCTGGTAACGCCCATACCTGCCCCACACCGTATGGCCCGTGCATGTGCGGGGCCATACGGTGTGGCAAACTTCGTGCAAACTTCTCTCTGGCACCACAGCAGCAGCCATGACACAATACGCACCACACTGGCATGGGGCCGGTATGCGTAAACCCTGCGGAACAGGTGGAGAATAACGGGCGGGTCATGATCGACAGGTTCAGTTCTTCCCGCCATCCTGCCAGACAGGAACCCCGGCTGCTGCCCGACAGCGGCACAAACGCTGCGGAAAACCCCGCCAGCCTGCGCACATCCAAACCGGATACGGAAGATGTGCGCGCACGGCTTTTTCCCGCAGCACCTGTGCCACGCACACGTGGCGTTAACGTACGCGGCACCTCTACCCCGCTTATCCGCAAGGAAATATACGCAGATCCCACATTGGGGCCTGTGCTTACGGCCTCTTTTCTAGCACATGTGCTGCTGCTGGCCGCCTTGTTGTATAAGGCCACGCACCATCAGCCCCAAGGCTCGCCCGATGCGGCCCAGCAATCCGCCGGGGTGGAAATGGTGTTTTCTCAACCGCAGGCTTCCAGCGGTATGGTGGGCGCACAATCCCCCGATGCAGGTGGCGGGAACGAGGCCAAACACGCCGCCCAAACCAGCAACGAACCCCCAACCCCGGCAGATGCCGAACCCACGCCCACACCCCCGGCAGAGGAAGCCCCCTCCGCCCCCATTCTGCCGCCATCTGATGATGGGCTGCCCAAGCCGGTAGAAAATAAAACACAAACCAAGCCATCTCATCCGGTTACGGGCCACAAGCCCAAAACGCCGCAGCCTGCGCGCCCCACACCGCACGCCAAGCCCACGCCCCGGCCCAGCCACCACAAGCCCTCTCCGCTGGACCACCCAATGGATATGTCCTTTAACGAGGCCCCAGCCCCACGCCGCAAGCAGCATGGCCGCCCCGGTGGTTCCAGCGCCCCGATTGATCTTTCCATTGGCCCAATGGTGGAAAATGGTGAGCTGAACGCCCATTACGCATCGCGCACCACAGTGCATGGCGTGAGCAGTGATTACGCGGCGGAAATTGATGAATGGATCCAGCGCCACCTGTATTACCCGCCAGATGCGGCAGAACGAGGGGATGAAGGCCCATCCTCGGTGCATGTTATTCTGGACCGCACGGGGCATGTGTTCAAAGTGTTCCTAACCAGCGGCTCTGGCTCCTCCGATCTGGATTCCGCAACAATAGGCATGTTCCACGGGGCGCAACTGCCACCCGTGCCGCCGGATATGAAAGATAAGTTCATTAACTTTGATGTGACGGTTAATTACATGCTCATCCGCAACTAACGCGGCGGCCCCTTACATTATTTATGCCCCACACGGGCCAGTATGGCCGCCCCTGCAAGGCTTTGTAGCTGGGCCTGCCGCATGGTGTGGGGCCTGCACGCCGCACAAAAAGCCCCAAAGCCAATAAAAAACGGGGCTTCGGCTTGCACAAAAGCAGCCGATACCCCGTTTTTAACGTGTAGAGCAGGATGTTTTTAAACCACCCTGCTTTTTATACCAAACCTTTAGGCCGTTTTGGCAAGCCGATGTGCTGGCGTGTCTGATGCCAGATACGGGCCAGCGGCCAATACCTGCATGCTTAGCATACGCATGCCAGATGTTGGTCGGCTTTCCAGATCCAGCATGGCGTTGCCATTTGTCCAGCGGGCTGCGCCACCCTGTTCCAGAACGTACCAGCCGGGGATATCTTTATTTTGTAAATGCGTTGAAATTTCCTGCACATTTCGGGCATCACACAGGGTTATCAGCCCAATGGCCACACCCAATTTGCGCCGATCATCTACAAACGGGCCTTCTACATCACACGGGCGGCTCGCGCGGGAGACAATCTGCACGCTTTGCACATTTTCTGGCAGCATAAAGGTATAGTGCCCATCCTGCACCTTTATGGCCCGGATACGCTTGCCGGTGTTGGTTTGCAGGCAGATATCCGGGTCTGTCAGCAGCTCACGCCGGGCAAGCTGTGCGGGGGCATGCCCCAAAGCGTTATCCCTGTTTGCAATTTTTTCAAACAAAGGCTGCACAAATTCTTTTTGCGTGCACAAAGGGGCTGCGGCATCTGCAGACCAATCGCGCTGTTTGCTGCCAATGCTGGCCAGCACTATGCCAGAACTGCGGAAGCTGGCACGGTTGCCCGTATCCAGGTAGCTTTCGCTCAGCACACCATCGGCCATGATAACAGCATGTTCGGGCGTTTCTATGTGGTAATAGGTGTAGGATGTAAAAGTGCGATCGTAAAAAATGCTGCTGCCATTTACAAGCATACGCACCGGCACAAAGCGCCCTTCAAAATACAGGCAGTGTTCGGGCGTTACCAGCATATCCTTGTAAGGCACGCCATCTGCTATGGCATCCTGCACAATACGCACGGGGTATCCGGCCTCATCATCCGCCAAGGTGGGGTTTACCGTAGCCTGTGCATGGCCTGCCCATACAATCTGGCGGGGTTCTGCTTCACCTTTTCCATAAGCCAGCACGGTATCACCCACGCGCAGGTCTTCTACCGCTACATCCCCATTGGGGGTGCGGATCATGCTGCCAGCCAGATAGCAGATAAGAATACCGCCCGTGCCATCCGGGTTGGAGCTATTTGTCCATTCCTTGGGAACATACCATGTCAATCCAAATGGGTTGCCAGATACCTTAATGCTTGGGCCAAGCGATACATCAATAACGTTAAGGATATTCAGATCCAGCCCCACCGTGGTGGTGTTTGTGATTGGATCATAATACCCCCACACATTGGAGGAATCCGGAAAATCTACCGTAAAGTTTGGGGGAACGGTGCTTGTTGTTTTGCCGTTTGAATCAATAAACGTGACCACGTTGGAAAGTACACCCACGCCAACGCCTGCACTATCCACCTTGATGTTGCCGCCATCTGGCCCAACATTGATAGAGCTTAGCACGTTGGCGGAAATAATATTTCCCCCCAGTTCCAGCGTGCCACCATCTACCGTAATATTTTTAATGGCCCCAACAGATGCCAGGCCGCCGCCAGCCACCACAGTTGCGCCGTTTTCCACCACAATGCGGCTGAGCGCCTGCACATCGGCAAGGTTGCTCAGGTTTACCACCACGGGGTCTCCCGCCGGGGTGTTGGCATCCCGCGTGATCAGAATGTTGCCAGTTACGTTAAGGTTAAGCAGATCCTCAACAGAGTAATCTATAACCTTGTCAAACAGTAGATTGATGGCCATGGCCAACGGGTCCTTTTGCATGAATAAAGTCCCCGTTAACTATTTATTAAGTATTAACGCGGGACGATTTCATTTTTATTTTAAATTTATTTATAAACAGTAAACGTTTTGAAAAATTTTACCTCATCGCCCCACAGGCCCCGCACGCGCCAGCCAAACCGCCCCCGCGCTACGCTCAAGGCAGGTTTGATCACGAAAAACTGAAGCTGCATCCCGTCATGTTTACGCGCTATCCTGCTGGCAATGCTTTCGTGCAGGGCGGCTTTCTTCCCTGCAAGTCAGAACATAAGGCCCTTGCCAGAAGGAACAGTACTGCATGCCCCGTTCAGATAATTCGCAAATCCCAACCGATATCCCCACCATCCGCGTGGTGGCCATGCCCACAGATACCAACCCGGCGGGAGACGTGTTTGGGGGGTGGATTGTTTCTCAGATGGATCTTGCAGCGGGCACCACGGCAGCTTTTCGGGCCAACGGGCGGTGTGCCACCATTGCCATCAACAGCCTTGTATTTATGGAACCCGTGGTGGTGGGGGATGAGGTGAGCATCTATACCCGCATTATCCGCGCGGGCCGCACATCGCTTACCATTCATGTAGAAACATGGCGCCGCGCCCGCCACACGCATCTGACATCCAAGGTAACGGAAGGCGAATTTATTTTTGTGGCGCTGGATGAAAACCGCCGCCCCCGCCAGCTTCCGCCCGCGCAGCCGGGTGATGAGCTGCCAGAAATTGTGCCACCCAACGCAGGTTAAAACAGCACGCAGCACCTTTATAAACCCGTGCCGCGTTATAGTACGGCAGCCAGAACACACCTTGGGTGTTATCTGGCTGTAGGGCCTTTTTTCAGCTTTTCACGCCAAGGCCGGATGGTCTAGAAATCCGGCCATCAGGTTTTTTCATGCCTTGGCTCTGGCGCAAACCCAGCCTGCACGGCATATAAACCACGCACACGCGCAAACAAAGGCAGGAAAGGGAGGCCCGGGCTTATGAAACACTGGCAGATCGACCAACTGCCTTGGGATCAGTTTGATCCCTCTAAAGTAGATCCGCAATTGGTACCAGCCATCAAGGCGGCCTCGGTGGTGGAACGCAACAGTGTGGATTACGCGCTGTACCTTAATAATGTGTTCCGCGATGATCCGGACTTTAGAGAAGCAGCAGACCACTGGGCCATAGAAGAAGTACAGCATGGTGATGCGCTGGGCCGTTGGGCCATGCTGGCAGACCCCACGTGGGATTACCACGCCGCCTTTGAGCGCTACCGGGATTTTTACCAGATTCCGCTGGAAGTGGAACAATCTGTCCGTGGCTCCCGCACGGGGGAACTGATTGCCCGATGTATGGTGGAAACAGGCACATCCTCCTTTTATTCCGCACTGGCCGACGCTACGGAAGAACCCGTTTTAAAAGCCCTTTGTAAACAGATAGCAGCGGATGAGTTCCGCCACTTCAAACTGTTTTACGACCACATGAACCGCTACCTAAAGCGCGAAAACATTGGCACGCTGCAACGCGCACGCATTGCCCTTGGCCGCGTAACGGAAAGCGAGGATGACGAACTGGCATCCGCCTACCACACCACCAATGACCCCGCAGATATGCCGTATGACCACACGCGCTGCATTGCGGCGTATATGTCCCGCGCCATGAAAAACTATCAGCCCCAGCATCTGCGGCGTGTCACCAACATGGTGTTCAAAACCATTGGCGTTACCCCCCACGGCAAATGGCAGAGCGCTGTGTTCTGGATTGCGGAAAAACTGTTTTTCAGCCGTCAGCGTAAATTTGCGCGCATTGCGGGCATAAGCTAGGCGGCCTTTCCCTCTTGAAAGCAGGCGCGTAAGGTTCGTTCCGTCATAACAGACGGAGATTTACATCTGATGTTTACGCATATTGTGGTGGGCAGCAACGATATTGCCCGTTCCAAAAAATTCTACGACGCTATTTTTGAAGCTATGGATATTCCCCCTTCAGAAATTCACCCCAATGGCCGCCTGGTTTACGCCAAGCACGGCCAGCGCTTTGTAGTAACCAAGCCGCTGGACGGCAAACCCGCCACCCCCGCCAACGGTGGCACCATTGGGCTGGAAGCCGCTACAACAGCTATGGCCGATGCATGGCACAAAGCTGGTGTTGCCAATGGCGGACAGGCCATTGAAAACCCACCCGGCGTGCGCCAGACCCCCATGGGCCCGCTGTATCTGGCTTACCTGCGGGACCCGGATGGCAACAAGCTGTGCATTGGCTGCAAGGTTCCGGCCTAAGCCTAGCCCGTTGCGTTTAACCTTGGCGGAACACCCTTCCGCCAAGGGGTGAACACACAAAAAAGCTGCGTTCCGTTTTGCGGGCCGCAGCTTTTTTTGTGCCAAATTTTATACTGTGTTCAAGGCTATATGCTCAGATATTGCCTTGATGAGATGGTTTGCAAAACAAACTGTTATCCGGCCTGCCGTGCCATCTGCTGGGGTGCACATACACCAATGGCGGCTGCCAAAGCCTGCTGCACCTGCTGAGCAGTAAAGCCTGCGCGCATGAAGGCCCGCCCGGCTCGGCTGGCCTTGCTGTGGGCACTGGCCTGCTGGTGCAACCGCACAATGGCAGCCGCCAATGCATCTGCATCCTGCCCCACAAAAGCAGCCAGATCCTGCGGCAGTTCCAGCCCTTCTGCCGCTGCGGGGGAAAGCACACAGGGCACCCCAGCGGCCAAACTATCCAGCACCTTGCCTTTTACACCTGCGCCAAAACGCAGCGGCGCAACGCTTAGGCGCACGCTATCAAACAGGGCCTGCAAATCCTGCACATGGCCCAGAATTTCTACACCATCACGCGCAAGGGCACGCAGTTGAGCGGGCATACTGGCACCGGCCAGAAGGCAGCGAATTTCCGGATTGGTGGCCCATACGCGTGGCATAATATCCTGCACCAGCCAGCGCGCGGCATCTGCATTGGGGGCGTGTGCATAATTGCCCACAAACACCACACCATCACGCCGGGCAAACCCCGGAACACGCATGCGCACTGGCACATCCCACGGTGTAACCTGCACCCGCACCTGCGGCAGTTCACGCCGCAGCAGATCAGCCTCAACAGTGGAATGGGTCATTACCACATCGGCCAACAGCATAGCGCTGTATTCTGCCTGTTTTACGGCACGGGCACGGGCCATAAGTTCTGGCCGACCCTGCGCCTGCGCCTGCCTGCCCAAACGCAGCCAGTGCAGATCAGCCAGCGCATACACAACCCGTGCCTTAGGCTGGTGCCGCCGTGTTAGCGCCGCATAGCGCGTGGCCGTATCCATGCGGTGCAGATACACCACATCAAAACTACCTGCCTGACGGCGCAGCACATCTTCTACCGATGAATAGAATGGCAACGTGCACACCGTAACTTCTGGCAGAACTTCCAGCGTGGCTGCGCCATCCATCTGATCTGCCGCAACAAGGCTGACATCATACCCCAACGCCACAAGTGCGCGCATATGAGACAGCACGGCATGAGACCCAGCATCCCGCCCGGTATCGGGGCGCAGTGTATCCACCACCAATGCCCGTTTGCGCACAGCCAGCGGCGCCACATCCTGCCCCCGGCGTGCACGAGCCGCGGCCAGATTGCGCATATCCTGCCCGCTTTGTGCGCGTGCATGGGCCTGCGTAAGTTTTTCTACCTGCCCCAGTAAAAAGGAGAGCACCTGCGCCTGTTCAGCCTCGCCCGTTGCGGCTGCAACCGCCTGCGCAATAGCCTGCTGCATTGTGGGATCAAACGCATCTACCGCTTCCAGCACATGCGGGGCACCCAGCAATGCGCCATCACTTTCACGCCGGATTTCCAATACATGCCGCGTAAAGGGAGAAAGACCTGTGGGAAGCAGCACATCAAACCCGCAGCGCTCTGTTGCACAGCCGCCAGCGCGGCGCACATCTGGCCGCAAACCGTTGGCCACAATGGAAGCCACAAGCTGCCCGTTATCCAGAATCTGCAAAGCCACGGGTTCATCCGGCATGGTGGGGCTGTGCGCCCAGCCAGCCACATGTTCACGGGTTGCGCAGTCCACATATCCAAGCAGCGGTGTTGTGGGGGTGCGGGCCAGAACAGCCTGCACGGGTTTGGCTGGGGCCAAATCCAGCATCCACGGGCTGTTGCCAAGGGCTGTATGGTCAGCCACGCGCTGCACTTCCAGCACATGCCTTTCGTGCACGCTCAGGCCGCCGGGCACTTCAAACACAAAGCCAACGGCATCTTGCATATCGGCGCGGGGCTGGTTGGCCACAACCTCGCCCAGCACTACGCCGCAATCCAGAATACGCAAGCGCACAGGGGCGCCGTTTTCCGGGTTCCGGGCCCATCCTGTCAGACGGGTGCGGGTTATCGTATCAATATAGCCTTCCAGCGGCCCCTGCGCGCGCGGCCGCACGCCAGCACGGGCGTTCAACCGTTTACGAATGGCCTCCAGCCGGGGGCCTTCTTCCACCCTTGGGGCGCAATATTGCGCAGGTTTTTTGGGGGCTGAAGGATAAAGTGTCGCGTATTCCACCGCGTTGTGGAACATGCCGCGTGATTCATCATCCACAAAGGTTTCAGACCACGTGCCATTGGCAAAGATAATATCGTGGCTTTCCAGTTCGATATGGAAATACGCCACCTCATCCATCGCCTCTGCCTGCATGATGGATGTGCCATTCACCAGCGCCACAGCAGGCACCAGCACGTTATCCAGATACATGGCGTGAAGTGGAGAAACAGAGAGATCCTGCCGGGGCAGCCCCTCTGCCAAGGAACCTCGGCGGAAAATAACTGGCAGCACATCCGGGTTGCCTGCTGCAAACTGGCCAGAATACGCACGGCGGCCGATCCAGCGGATAGGCCGAAAACCATGTTCCAGCGTGCGCACCTGATCACCAATTTGCAGGTGTTCTACCGGCACTTCACCCCGATCTGTTTCTATCAGCGTGCCGCGGCAATAACAGGGCGTGCCATCTTCAATCTCGTAAATACCCTGATCATCCAGAACGCCCAGCTTATAGTTGCCAGAACCACCCTCTATTTGCAGTGTTTCCACCTGCCCCGTTTCCGAATTGGTGAACGTAAACGTATTGCCGCTTACGCCCATGTCACCATAAAATTGCGGAATCAGGATAGCCCCGTCCTGCAAGATATCATTTTGCAGGTTGGAGTTTTGGTTGAACTGAAGCGTAGCGCCAGAAACAATGGTGGTGTTGCTAAGCGAGGCATCCGCCCCAACGTAAACAGAAACGGCGGTTTCCATTGTAACATGGTTGGCGCTACCTAAATCAAGTTGCAGCGTAGCCCCGTTTTGCAGTGTCATATTTTGCAGGGTATCTTTGGCGTTCTGCACCACTTCCGAAACACCACTGCCCAGGATATCTGCCGTTTGGGCAACGGTACCTTCCAGAACAATAGAAGCGCCAGATGTATATGTATTGCTGGTAAGTGTTTGGTTAGACCCAAACACAAGAACCGTGCCACCATTTACGGCGTTGTTTGAAAACTGCGTATCCTCACCATAGATGATTGCGCTGGTTTTGCTGGCAAATGTGTTGCTGGCAATTGTGGCTGGCGCAGCCTGTATGGATGAGGTGGTGCCTGAATAATGATAGATATCAGAGTTCTGGGCGCTTAGTTGGCTGCCGTCTTGAAAGGTTTGCCCGCTCAGACTCCCGCCCGCAGCCAAAAGCTGTTCTTGCGAACCGGCTTCAAACGTCTGGCCGCTTGCACTGCCACCTTCTACGGTTACCAAAGCGCCGGATGTTACTGTAACATTCCCTGTAAAGGCGGCTCCGCTTTTAACCCATAGGCTGGAAGCAACCTGTTCATTCCCATATATCCAGACCCCTCCGCCCACAGTTGCGTTTTGCAACGTGGTGCCGGATTCCATAGAGATATTCAAAGCAGGGATAGTGCCCGAAACAGTAGCAGGTTTGCCACCACTGATAGTGCCTTCCAGCACTGCATTATCATAAGCAAATATGGTGCTAACCGGGCCGGTGTAAGCGCTGGCATCTGCTGTGGCAACGGTTACGCCGCTAAGAGTGCCGTTTAAAATAACATCTGTTTTGTTGCCCTCATGATTAGGGGCGGCAAGCTTTAAGGCATCAACTTCTGCGCCAGATGTTACATACATCATCAGCGTGGCATCCTGCTCTGCTGGCAGGGTAGAAATATCTACACCAGAAAAAGGCTTGCCATCTGCTGTAACGTGCGTTTGCAGCACCACATCATCATCTGTGGTAACGGCATAACCCGGCAGCACACCTGTTACATCGCTTACATTGGCGCCACTTTCCGCCATGAAAAAACCACCGCTCTGGATTGTTTCATGCGAGACAGAAGCCCCTGAATCCACATATTCCATTGCGCCGGACTGTATGGTGCTGCCGGAAAAAACCCCGCCCGTTTCTGCTGCTTCTATATACCCGCCCGCCAAAACATTTGCGCTGGTTACAATACCGCCTGCCTCGGCATATATGTTCCCGCCAGAAGAAACGGTGGCACCACTAAGGTAGGCAGAGGTGTTAAACGTGCCGCCCTGATCATCCCCAACGGTAACAGCCCCGGCACTTGCAACCTGCACATTTGTGGCGCTACCGCCTACATCCACGGTAAGTTGCGCGTTGTTGCCTACTGTTACGCCAGAAAGAACGCCGCCACTGTAAACCTCTACATAGCCATCGTTCATCTGCGTGTTCAGCGCAGAGCCATGCACGTCCAGTTCAGCAGGATCAAGGCTATCATCCTGATTATAGGCATTTGTAGGGTCCAGCACTGTATTTACAACAGCGCCACCCTTGGCCACATTTACAACTTCATTCGTGTTGATGATGTGCCCGGTTAGGGTCTGCCCGCTGGAAACGGTAAGGGTTGAGTCAGCCATCAGCGTGCATGCCTTTTCTTAAATACCCGGACAACCGGCAACATAAAAATTACGAACTCACCCCTATCGCATTTTGCCCCTTGAAAATAGAAGAAAAAAACAGCGTTACACTTCTTCTTCCGTGTTGGTTTGCGCCACCAAAATGGCGTGGGAATTCATGCGAGATGCCAGCATGTGCCCCATAGCCACCGCCCCAACGGAAAGTGCTACAGAAAGCACCACATTCACCAACGCACGGCCCCAGCCCCCAACCCGAATAAGATCCAGCGTTTGCAGGCTGAAGGAAGAAAACGTGGTGTACCCGCCGCATATGCCCAGCATAACAAACAGCCGCGTGGTTTCCGATACCGGATACCGGCCAGATGCCAGCGTAAGCGTGCCAAAAAAGCCGATAACAAAGGACCCCACCATGTTAACGCCAATAATGGTGCCCCACGGAATATACCGGCTGATAGGCGCTGTAAGAACAGAAACAAAATAGCGCGCCAGTGTGCCCAGCGCGCCCCCGACCATAACAATCAGGCAGGAATAAAAAGACATTCGTAAACCTTACTCCGCCATTGTGCGATCTACCGCCAAACCGGCAGAGGCCTGGCAGGTGGGCATCATTTCCACATGGTTGATGTTCACATGTGCAGGCAGGCTTAAAACCCATGCTACCGTTTGGGCAATATCTTCGGGCAAAAGCGGGTGCGTGCCTTTGTAAACATCCTCGGCCTTGGTGGCGTCTCCCAACCGCACTTGGCTGAACTCACTGCCGCCGCACAGGCCGGGGGCAATGGTGGTGGCCCGCACCTGCTTGCCCAGCAGATCACTCCGCAAATTGCGCATGAACTGCTCAACAAACGCCTTGGAGGCCCCATATACGTTGGAACCGGGGTACGGATACGTGCCCGCCGTGCTGCCAAGGGCCACAACATGCCCCCAGTTACGCGCCACCATGCCGGGCAGCAATGCGCGCGTTATTTCCACCATGCCGGTTACGTTGGTGGCAATCATGCGCTGCCAGTCTTCCAGCTTGGTTTCCCACGCTTTTTCCAAACCCAGCGCCAGCCCGGCGTTGTTCACCAGCACGTCCACCTCCTGCCAGCCTGCGGGCAGGCTTTGCGGTAAGGCGGCAAGGGCTGGGGCGTCTGTCATATCCAGTTTAAAAGGTAGGATCTCGCCCTTGGCTTGGGCGGCCAGTTCCTCCAGCCGTTCCTGCCTGCGGCCTGTGGCAATAACGCGGTAGCCCTGCTGGGCCAAAAGCAGGGCAATGGCATGCCCAAATCCGGCGGTGGCACCCGTTACCAAAACAGTTTGTGGTTGCTTGCGTGTCATACCCGTAGCCCTTTTTTGTGCATGAAACGGGGCGAGCCCCAAAGCAGGAAAGCCGCAGCAATGGGCATGCGCCATGCTTTTCCCGCTGTGCCTGCAACTGTAGGGCAAGGCGGGCCAAGTTTCAAAACCCCATCTTGGAGATGGCTGGTTTTAGGGGGTTACGGGGGCCTGCTGGTTGGTTTTGGCTTCCTGCAAAATCTGGCGTTCGGGCGTGTGCAACATATCGGCCAGCGTGCGGCTATCCAGCACCGCCATAAACGCATCCAGCGCCTCACCCAACGCGCCACGTAAATGGCAGGCACGGGCCAGCAGACATTCCGCACTGCCCGGCACACCGGGGGAAGGAGACATGCAGCTTACCAGCGCCATATCATCTTCCGTATGGCGCACCACATCGCCAATGCGAATATCCTCTGGCGCACGCCCCAGCATAAGCCCACCACCCCGGCCGCGCAGCGTATCTACAAACCCGGCCCGGCCCAGATGATGAATGATTTTAACCAAGTGGTTTTCTGAAATGCCATAAACCCGCGCAATTTCCTTTATGGAAACACGGCGGTTGGTATGCACGGCCAGATAAAGCAACGTGCGCAGGGCATAATCTGTGTGCAATGTCAGACGCATGGGGCCTTTTACACCATGAAAGGCAGGTATGCCCATTCATCTCTTTAAGATGCCTTAAAAACACATCTTAACTGAAGCCCCAAAACCACAAGCGTTCAGCATAAGCAGAGGCCACAATGCCCCATCAGCCCGATATCTGCATCCGCCGTGTGTATGAAGACGCCCAGCCCGATGATGGTGCCCGCGTGCTGGTAGATAGGCTGTGGCCGCGCGGCGTTAGCAAGGAGCGCGCGCATCTAACCGTGTGGCTGAAAGACATTGCCCCCACCACCGCCCTGCGTGAATGGTTTGCGCATGACCCCGCCAAGTGGGAGGGTTTCCGCCAACGCTACACGGCAGAGCTAAACGCCAACCCGCAAGCTGTGCAGCAACTGGCCGATCTGGCCCGCAAAGGCCGCATAACCCTGCTGTTTGGCGCGCGGGATGAGGCACATAACGAGGCCGTGGTGCTGGCCGCCTATATGGCCGCCCATCTGGCCCACCGCGCCTGAAAAAACGCCCCCCTGGGCCTGAGAGAACAAAGCGGGAAACGCGGGAAAATACTATAGGCAAGCTGCCTTCCACAAATCTATCCACAGGCTTTTCCCGTGTTCTCTCCCCCTTTTCTGTGGATAAGATTTGTTACAAAGCCAGAGAACAAACGTTCGGAATCGGCTGTTTTCTGGGATTTTTAGAGATTCGTTATATGACAAGCGCAGAATTGGCTTGACCATAAAAAAACATCACGAGTCGGGCTTGCCACGATTCATCCACAGGCCATCCACACACTTTGCCCAACGCCCCACCGGTTATAAACAGGTGGCAACACAAGCTATTGCGCAGCCCCCTGTGCGCTGGCACAAGATGAGGCCATTGCGCCCCTGCGCCCTTTATCAGGCCCAGTAGAAGAACAAAGGAGCATACGCCACCGCATGCAGTTTATTCTTACTTTTTCCTGCCCGGATCAGCCCGGCATTGTTGCGGCTGTAACATCCGTTCTGGCGGAGCGAGGTGCGGACATAACCGAAACCCACCAGTTCAGCAACCGGGAATCTGGCACATTGTTCATGCGGCTGGCCTTTAATGCGCCCGCACCGGGGAATTTGGCAGAAATAAATACTATTCTGGCCCCCGTGGCCCAACGCTTTGGCATGAAGATGCGCCTGCATGATGCCGCCGTGCTGCCGCGCATTATTATTATGGTGTCTCGCTTTGACCATGCACTGCTTAACCTGCTGTATCAGGTGCGGGTGGGCTGGCTAAAGGCGGATATTGTGGCCATTGTTTCCAACCACACAGATAGCGCCGCCACGGCGGAACAGGCCAGAATTCCCTATTACTGCTGGCCCGTTACCAAGCAGAACAAGGCCGAGCAGGAAGATAAGCTGCGCGCCCTTATAAAGGAAACAAAGGCAGATCTGGTGGTGCTGGCCCGCTACATGCAGGTGCTTTCGGATTCGCTCAGTGCAGAATTAAGTGGCCGGGTAATTAACATCCACCATTCCTTCCTGCCCTCCTTCAAAGGGGCCAAGCCGTATCATCAGGCATATGCGCGTGGGGTTAAGCTCATTGGCGCAACCGCCCATTACGTGACAGCGGATTTAGATGAAGGCCCGATTATCGAGCAGGAAACCGCACGGGTAACGCACAACCTCTCTGTGGAAGATTACATTGCCACGGGGCGCGGTGTGGAATCGCAAGTGCTGGCGCGGGCCGTAAAAATGCATGTTGAGCATCGGGTTATGATCAACGGCCACCGTACTGTGGTGTTTGGCTAAATACCCAAGGCTGCCGCCCCATTGTGGGCGCCCCTACCCGGCTACGGCCATAAAAAAAGGCGCCCCGTTTGGAGCGCCTTTTTCCGTATCAGACCCAACGGGCCTGCAACAACGTATTAGTTGTTGTTTTCGCCGCCGTTCGGGCCGCCATGTTCGCCACCTGGGCCACCATGTTCGCCACCGAAGTTGCCCTGCTGGCCGCGGTCACCACGATCACCATGTTCACCACCCTGCTGGCCGCGGTCACCACGGTCACCATGTTCGTCACGATCACCGCGTTCGCCACGGTTTTCATCACCACGGCCGTTCTGGTTATCACCTTTTTCGTTGTGTTCGTGCTTGTGCTTGTGGTGGTGGCTTTCTGCGTGAGAAGCAACCGGCATAGCAACACCCAGAGCAGCAAGCAGAAGAAGAGCTTTTTTCATCGTGAACAATACTTTCATTCAATGCGTTTGGCACCGCACTTGGCAGTGCGTGTCGAAAACGAAGCTAGGAAAGAATTGAGACAAAATAAAGGCTCGCAGACATACATTATGTTAATTTGATTTATGCCCTGCGTTGCATCCAGCGCAAGCCGCCTGCCCTACGCTTTATATAGTGTAAGAAAGCTGGAACGTAATTCTGCCACAAGCGTATGTGAAAAATAGACTTATTATAAAATAGAGGTTTGACATGAAATTCCGTTATTTTGCAGCCGCTGCCATGATGGGTGTGATGTGTGCATCCACCCCCCTTCATGCCGAACCCCAGTTTAATGGCCCTGGCGGCCGTGGTGGCCCCAATGGTGGCCCCGGCGCCATGCACGGTGGCCCACATGGCGCCCCCCGCCCAGCCATGCACAACAACCGCCCCGGCCGTGGCGGCCCCGCGCGCGGTGCTGACAACTTTGACATGAACCGCACATGGCGTAAGGGAGACCGCTACGATGGCCCCCGCAACAGCCGCTGGGTTGTTAACAACTGGCAGAGCCAGCGCGGCCTGTACGCCCCGCCATCTGGCTATTACTGGATGCGCTATGGCAACCAGTTTTTGCTAACATCTCTTACCACGGGCATTATTGCTGGTGTTGTAAGCGCCACCATTGGGGCCGTTGCCACCCCTGCAACCCCCACCTATGCCGCACCGGGCTACGCAGCCCCCGGTTATGCCGCGCCGGGCTATGCCGCACCCGGATACGCCGTTCCGGGCGGTTACTAAAAATAGCCTGATACCCTATAGGGAAAAGCCAGAACGTATTTTACAATCTGGCTCTTTCCTACACACAAAAAAAAAGCCGCTGCCCTGATATATTGGGGCGCGGCTTTTTTCTTTTTACAATGGGTTTATGGGCTGCGTGCCGCCACATGCCGCCACCGCCACCAGCCTTGTGCGGCAAGGCCCACAAAGGCCGTGTACAGCACAGCGGTTACAAACAGCCTGCGTTGCACAAACAGCAGTGCATACAGAACATCCACCACAATCCACAACACCCAGCAGGCGCGGTAGCGTTTGGCTGTCCATATCTGGCCCAGCACGCTGTAGGCACTTAGCCCGGCATCGGAAAGGGGCATGGGGTCATCCGTTATGCCGCGCAAGGCCAGCCCCAAGGCCAAACCTGCCACGGCTGTTATGCCGGTATCTCGCCATAAGGTTTGCCGGGTTGGGCGTGCAATATGCACCTGCCCGCTTGCCTGCACTCCACGTTGCCAGCACCACAGGCCATATAACGCCAAAACCCCAAACACGCCCTGCAAAGCGGCATCTGCATAAAGGTGATCCTGCGCAAACACCACGCCATATAATACCGAGGCCAGAAGCATAACCGGCCAGCACCACACCGTTCTACGCCCCGTAAGCCACACGCCCAAGGCGCTGGTAACTGCCGCCAGCCATTCCAGCCCTGTCACCGTTCTTGCCCCGCCAGCAAGGCAGGCAAACGGGCCAGAAGTTCCTGCCCTTCTGGCGCCTGCGCAAACCACTGGGCATGGCCAAGCAGATACTCCGTGTAGGCAACCTCCGCCGAGGCCTCATCTTGCAGCAGAGTTCCAAAATATGCTGTTTCAGACAGCGCAAATTCTACATGCACCAAAGGCAAAAACGCCACCACCTGCGCACGTTCTGCCGCGCTTAAAGGCCGGATGTGCTGATACCCCGTTACAAACGCAGCAAGCTGATCCCACTCCACCATATGCGGGGCCTGCTGTGCAGTTGCGCCACAGCTTGGCAAAGCCAGCCAATCCACCATGCTGCGTTCTATGGCCACAGCTATATCAAACGCGGCGCAGGTGCGGTCTGCCATGCCAAAATCCAGCACGGTAACAGGCGTGTTTGCATGCCAGAACAGGTTGGAAGGGTGCCAGTCTCCATGCCCCCAAGCGGGTTTTATGCCGGGTAGCAAGGGGCGCAAACGCTCATGAAACGGCAGAACAACCCGCGCCACATCCTGCTGCCACGGGCGGTGGGCCAATGCCGCCACCAACCCCGGTTGCCGCGCCACCCATTGCTGGAGTGCAGGCATAAAATCTGCTTGCCCCACCACGCACATGCTGGAAACCAGCGGCACCACCGGGGCGGTTTTACCCGCCACATTGGCGCTGCGTTCCGGGGCTGTATCATCCGCCGCGGCCTTGTGCAGTTGCGCCAGCGCCACCCCCGCCGCATGCGCCTGCGCGGTGGAGAAATACGGTTTCCAGGACATCACATCCCGGTAGGTGTCTTGCCCTTTGGCGGGTAGAAAAGCCTCGTATGTCCAGTTTCCAAGTTCCAGCGCGGTGCGCCCGTTCCGTAAGGCCAATGCGGGGCATACGGGCAGGCCCTTGCTGGCCAGATGGCGGATAAAAGCGTGTTCCTGCTCCAGCATGGCGGCACTGCGCAGTGCGCGCGCATGGCGTTTGAGCACGCAGCTTGTGGCCCGCACCACCTGCCCGCCCATATTGGCACCTACATGGCTGGCAGAAACCTCTCCCGCAAGCTGCACCACACAGGCGGCAGAAAACGGGCGCATGCTATGCCATGTTACCTTTTGCGCAGGCGGCATATTGGCAAAATGCGCCAGCACAGCAGAAACTTCATCCAGCGTAAGGCAAGGCCAATCTCGCTTTTCCTGCACACCGTGAACGCCAAACTGAGCCGTATTCTGGGGGGAAGGATCTGCCACGCCTAAAACCCGGTAGAGGCTGTAAACAGGGCCGCAAACCCGCCGCCAATATAATAATCCGGGGCCTGCCCGGCTATGGTGGTGCCGTAGCGGCCCTGCGTGTCATGCGCGTTCATGGTGGGGTCTGCCACGCCGGAAAGATAGTGCTGGTTGGTGATGTTAATAAAGTTCATGCGGAACTCTGGCCGATGCAGCACAGAAACATCATCCATCCGATACCCCAACGCCAGATTACCCGTAACATGGCTGGGCATGCGCTCATCATTCATGAATGTTGCGTATTGATGGCCGGTGTATTTTACGGTCATCACGCCAAAAAAGTGCCCGTCATCATATGTCAGGCCCGCGGCGGCTTGCAGCGTGGGGCTGCGCACGGCGCGTTTGCCGCGTGTGGGCAGCAGATCTCCGCCCGAATACAGATCATTATCAATGGTGGCGTGCAGATATTCGCCCGAAAGATACGGGCTGATATGGTGCCACGGGCGCAAACCTATTTCTACATCCACCCCGCGAGATGTCTGCCCGCCTGCGTTGATGGTGGAATCCACCGGGGCGCCATTTATCATTGCCAAAGTGGCAATCTGGCGGTTTGTGAAGTTATAGTTAAATAATGTCAGGCTGCCCACAACGCGGCTGCCTGCGTAACGGTAGCCCAGCTCTTCTGCTATGGAATATTCATTTTTCAGGCTGGAAGTGCCTTTTTGTGTTACCGCGCCGGATGTGGGGTCATACGCATCATACAAGGCGGGTTCTGCCGGAGTGCGGAAGTTGGTGGTGGCATTGAAAAACACCTGATGTTCCGGTGTAATCTGAAAACGCACACCAAAGCGTGGCAGGGGCACGGCAGTGTTCATATTGGCGTGGTAGGGCGCGCCCGGCACGGCGTTTGTGCCTGTGCGCGAGAACATTACTTCCTTAAAACCGGCTGTCAGCAACAGTCGATCATGTAACAGGGAAACCCTATCCCCCACAAACAGCGCATTGGTTTGCGAGATAGTGTGGTTGCTGGCCCCCAGCAGCATGTTGCCATCGGCCAGCGTAATGGGCCGCCCCCCCCATATGCTGCCCGCATTGCCGCTGCCATTTACGGCGGCAAAGGTTTCGCGCTCCGTGTCATCACCGTAATCATACCAGTAGCCCAGCACCAGATCATTTACGCCGCGCTTCCATTCCAATGCAGATGTAAAGCCAGAACGAAAGCTGCGCTGTGTGTAATCTGCCCGCACAGTGCTGTAACCATCTGCTGTTACGGGCAAATCCAGCACATCTGGCACGGCCTCTGTGCCGTTATACAGGCCAGATGTGGGCAATTGCGTGCCGCCTGCGGCATTGCCATACGCGCCTTGCGCATAAGGCGTAACGTGCAGGCTTAGTCCCTCCGCCAGTGTAAATTGCAAAGGTGCGGCCAGATACAACGTGCGTTCCGGCTGCCGAGAAAGCCGCCAGTAATCCGAACCCCCGTAATCATCATCCGCATGGAAGTGCCTGTCCAGATTATTGGGGCCGCCTATGCCGTACGTGCGCCAATCATCCTTGCTAACCTGCGGGTAATAGCTGTCCACCGCTTGGTTCCAAGATCCTAACAGCCCCGCGCTGTTGCCTTGGCCCCATGTTTTTTCCAGCTTGAAATCAACATGCTGGCGTTCATCCCGCCCGGCACCGCGCCAGTTATCCGTAGCGCCGTGAGAATAGGATACAAAGCCCCGTAGGCCGGTATTATGCCCGATCTCGCCCGTATCCAGCCGCAGGAACTCGCGGTTGGTATCGTAAGAGCCGTAGGAGGCGCTAAGCTGCCCACCCGCCTTTTGTGCGGGTGCGCGGAAACGCAGCTTCATTAACCCGCCAGCAGCGTTTAGCACCGGGCTATCCAGATCGGGAGATCCCTGTTGCAGGGCAATGTTTTCGTAATTTTCGCTATCTGCAAACTGGCTGGGGTATCCGGTGTAATAGGCAATATCGTTCAGCGGCATGCCTTCCAGCACGTAGCCTATGGCATCTCCATTCATGCCGCGCACGCTGATATTGGTTTGCGGTGAAAACCCAAACGGGTCTGACCCGCTAACATTGGCGCCCGGCAGTTGGGAAACAAGCTCAAACGCCGTGGCGGTGGGGGATTGCAGGCGAATATATTCCTGCCCCACCACGCTTTGGGCCTGAGGTTCGGTTTGTGGGTGAATCAGCCCGCCGCCCGCACTGGCATGCAGCGGGTTGGCCCGCACAATAACCACCTGCGGGCGGCCAGAAGCCTGCACCGGCGCACCCGGCGCTTTGGGGGGTGTAGCCGCATGTGCACCCGTGGGTGCTGCCGCATGCTGGGCGGCTTTTGGCCCGGCTACGGGGGGCACAGATACAGCCTGCGCCTGCCCAGCCCAAACCGGCCACGCCATGCTGCAAAGCAGCGAGCCAGAAGCCAGCGTACAGGCCACCCACCACCGTTGGCGGCAACAGGGCCGCGCTTTGGGGGCCACACACCAGCACACCGCACGTTGTATTAAGGCAGGCATCTGGTTTTATCCTTCTGCCGCACCAAGGCGCACCTGCCGCACCACGCGCTCCATCGTTAACCCCTGCACTAAAATGGTAAACACAACCACCGCATAACACACTGCAAGCAGCACATCACGCATAGGCCCGTGTTCCAGGCTTAACGCAAGGGCTATGGAAATACCGCCACGCAGGCCGCCCCATGTCATAATGGCCAATACGCGCCAGCGCTGGGAATCCCGCAAATATACTGGCAGCATGGCCAGCAGCACGCTAAGCGCCCGCACGGTAATGGAAAGCGGAATGGCCAAAACGGCCGCCAGCAACACCGGAACACGGATAGGCACGCTGAGCACATAAAACCCTATCAGCACAAACAGACAGGCGTTGAGCACCTCATCCACCATCATCCAGAAATTGCGGATTTCGCGGTGCCCGTGCTGGCTAAGCGCCCCCAATGCGCGGGGCATGCCCAGCGCCAGCCCGGCTGTAACGGCCGCCACCGGGCCAGAAACTTCCAGCATTTTGGCAAGGCTGTACACCCCGCTGGCAAGAGAGATGGAAATAAGCAGTTCAAGATGTGCATCTGTTACCAGCCGAATGCACCATACCGCCAAGCACCCGCACAAAAAGCCCAGCAGCAGGCCGCCACCCACTTCCTGCACCATTTGCCACACCAGATCCCCCAATGGGCCAATGGTGCCAGCCTCTGCCAGTTGCACCGCCACGGCAAACACCACAACGCCCACGCCATCGTTAAACAGGCTTTCGCCCGCAAAAATGGCCTGCACTCTGGGGGGCAGCCCCAAGCGGCGCAACATGCCCACAACGGAAACAGGATCTGTTGGGGCCAAAATTGCCCCCAGCACCACGCACCACGGCAAAGAAACCGCAAGCCCCACCAGCGGAAACGCCATCCACATGCCCCCGGCAAACAGCGCCACAGCCAGCAATGTGCCTAAAAGCGCCAGCGCCAGAATGGAAAAACGGTTCTGCCATAGCTCGCGCTGATCTACAGATTGCGCACCCGCAAACAGCAGGAAGGACAAAGCCCCATCCAGCAAAGTGGCTGGCAGATTTATGCTATCCAGCATCGCGCGGGCGGCATCCATCCGGGGCATGGGCACGGCCTGCTCCAGAAAAAGCAAAACCGTGGCCACCCCCAAAGCCTGTGCCGTAATGCCAATAGTGGTGGGCAGGTGCAGGTAACGATGGTTGATAATGGCAAAAGCTGTTGCCAGTGTGATCACAATGGCAAACAGCGCCAGCGGATTGAAAAAAGGCGGCATGAGCGGTTTCCAGTCTGACCAAACAGGCTGATGACGGGTGCAAACCAGAAAACCGCAAAACCGGATGCCAGATCAGGCGTTATTCTGCGGCTGCCCGGCCTCATCCATATTCACGATCGTCTGATCCGAAATGGAAACGTCTGTAAGTTCGGGACGTTGCAATGCCTCGTTGGCAGAGCGCGCCAAACCGGCTGTCTTGTCTTTCAGATCTGCCAGTTCCTCACGCACATCGCCCAGAATTTCCAGCAGGGCCTGATGGTCTTCTGCTGCGCGCCGGTCTGCCCCACGGCTTAGCACCGCATTACCCACCATAAGCGCGGGCAGCGCCACAAGCTGGATACAGTTGCTGATATATAGCAGCGTGTTCTGCCACTGGGGCACAACCGCTGGCACCAGAGAAAACAGGAAAAACACATACACACACCAGATACTGCCGAACATGATTGTCATTTTAACAGCCACGTTCTCGTTAAATCTGTTCACAAATGAATCGGCCGGTTGCTGTGATTTAGGTTTCATTTCTATACCTTTGCCTGAAATACCCACCGTGTTCGGGTGGGCTATCTATTTGCGTCAAGGTGTATCACAGCGTTGTGGGCTTGTCCGCTTGCGGGCAGCAAGGCTGGCTCCCACCCGCATGTTTCAGGCCAGCAGATAGGGCTGGCCGGTGGGGGTGGTTAGCACGCCTTGGGGGGCCAACAGGGCGTTGGGCGGTATGGGTGTGCCATCTGCCAGCGTGGGCACCTGTGGCGGCGCGGCGGCGGCACTTTCTGCACTGATGTAAAGCTGCACGCTGGCCGTAACGCTGCGCCCCTGTACGGTGTGCAGCACCATCTGCACTGTCTGCACCGTATCTGGCGGGCCGCTGCCCAAAAACACGCAGGCCATGCCTTGTATAATTGTCACCCACAGCACGGCCAGATCCGTATCCTGCCCGGTTGCAGTGGGCACGCTGGCCGCCACACTGGCCAGCGTATCCCCCGTGCCTTCCAACCATGCGGCGGGGGTAAGGGTATAATCCAGCGCATCTGCACTGCTGCGGGCAGGCCATGCCTGCACCACCTGCTCTGCCAGTTGGCCACGCAGGCATAGCCCCGGCGCCATCATAACCGGCAACACGCGTACGCGGGCGGGTTGCCACCCCGGCGCCAGCACGGCCCCTTCTGGCAGCACAGAACAGGCCGTGCCTGCGGTATTGCAAGAACATGTCATGGTTTTTTACCTTGGCCCAATAGCTGTAACCCATACCGTTATGGGGGTGGAAACCGCGCCATCGTGATCATCCACCACGTAGCGCACGCCCACAGCGCCAATGCCTGTGGCGGTAGGGGCCTGTTCGGGCATGGCAAGTGTCATGCGTTGTTCATACTGCATGCACTGCAACTGCACAGATGTGGGCACCCCCGCAAAAGCCTGCGGAAAAGTAATGGCATCTCCATCCTGAATGGTAACGGAAAAGGACTGAATGCGCTGCCCGTATGGCAGGTTGATCACACGCCCATCCTGCGTGGCAAAATCGGCCTGATACGTGCCCAGCCCCACATAACTGCCAGCAGGCTGAAACACCCCGTTGGCCCAGCTTTGCGTAGCCACCACCGCGCCATCTGGCATACGGATGGAGCCATCCTGGCGGAACTGCCATTCATGCCACCCGCCTGCGGCATCTGTTAACTGCACGCTGGCAAACGCATATTGCTCAAACGCATCACGCAGGCAGAACAGCGCCTTCATGCTGGCGCTATACCCCAAGCGAGAAATAAACTGCGGCCCCCACGGCATATCACCCGCCTGCGGTGCGCCATTGCTGCCGCTGCCGCCCCATGTGCCGGTGCTATCGTAATAACCGTTACTGATTTTACCGCCCGTAAGCGGAAAAAAGCTTTGCGCGGCTTGGGCAGATGTAAGCAGCCCGCTAAACAGGTTTGTCCACGCCGCCCCCTGCGCGCCGGGGGTGGACAGGTTGTTATCCTGCCCAGAAACCCAAAACGTGCCCACAACGCTGCCCGCCACCACAGCCCCAGCCGGGTAGCCACCAATAGCGGCGGCAAAGCTGGCATCAAACGGGCCAACATAACCTGTTTGCAAAACCTGAATGGCGGCAGAAAGCGTTTTTAAAAACCCGTTCATATCCGCCCCTCGCGGGGGCACGCCACCGGCTGCGCGTTCTGTAAAGGTTTCGGGCGGAAAACCCAGCGCCATGCTGGCAGAGCCATCGCCCGCTGTGGTTTGCGCTGTGGGAATATCCGCACAGTTGGCCGCTGTGGCAGAGGCCGCAATAGGCGTTGTAAACCGCCCGGAAATATCTGCTTGTTTCATAAGTTCTTCAGCCCCTGATGCTGTAAGATACCGCAACCCCGGCGGGGCGCGGCAGCACACCGGCGTTTTCGATAATGGAAACCTGCACATCTGTTGGCACAAAGCCAAAGGCGTAGGTCATGCTCATGTTGGTGTTATCTTCCACCCACGCATCGCCCTGCCCGGCAAACAGCGTACGCAAAATGGCGTTAAGCGAAAGCACAGAACAATCCGTAATATTGGCCAGCGCCTTGGCGTAAATAAGCTGCCGAAACCCGGCATCTGACAGGCTGCAATTTGTAAAATCACCCACCACAACACGGCCCGCATACCACGGGGCGGTGTTAAAGCCCTGCTCTGTCAGATCATTGGCTTCGGCAAAACCCAGATACTGGCCAGAGGCCATGCGCAACACGCGGGAAACCCCAACAATGCGGCCCCATACATCCAGCCCGTAACCTTGGGCTGTTTCTATGTTCCATAGGTTATCAAACCAGTTTTCTATACTTTGTGCGGGGTCCAAACACTGGTTCCAGCCTTCTAGCAGCGCATTCAGGCTGGGCGAGCACGCGTATTGAGAAAGCACCGTTTGCCCGACATTCTGCATCAGGCAAACTCCACGGCAATATCAGCCAGTTCCAGCGTGAAAATCTGGTTGATATTTGCCTGCGCCGTAACCCCCGTGGGGCTGGCCGCTGTGCCTACCCGAATATCCACCACCTGCGCCCAACTGCCCACCGCCGCCACGCAGGCGTAAAACCGGCTGGCATATAGCGTGCCGCCAATGCCCACGCGGGCAGAACCATCCTGCCCCAAAAAGCACGCCAGTACAGCTTGCTGCACGGCAGATGTTGCTGTGTTTGGCACGCCAGAACCGGCTGCCAGTGTAAGCACAATATAAAGCGGCGTGGGCTGGGCACGCTCAAACGCCACCGTATAGCTGGGCGGTGTGGTGTACGTGCCAGAAGTATCTGTTACAGAAACACTGGTGCTGCCAGTATAGGCACAGCCGGGTGGCTTTTTACGCAAAATAGCCAAAGCCACAGCGGCATCCGTGCCACCATTTACGCACACATACAGGCTATTGGGCGCAAGTGTCATGCCCCCTTGCGTTACTGCAACATTGCTGCTGTTATCTGCAACATACGCATCTGTTACGCCATCTACTGCCTGCACGGCCGCCAAAATGGCAGCCAATGCCCCTACGGAATTTACAGCTACGGCGGCCTGCCTGCGGGCTTCAAACGCTGCACGGCCTTCTACCGCACGCCCCGTAACCCCCGCCACCGCGTTGCTCACGCCAGACCACCCGGCAACAGATTGGCACAGCCGCACACTACCCGCCGGGCAGGATACCTCCCCCAACGTGGTGCAGGAAAACGTGCCCGTGCCTGTGCCCGTGGTATCCAGCGTAATAGCCGCATCTGCCGCATAGGTATTGCCCGCAGCATCTGCCACCAAAGCCCCTTGCGGAATAACCGTGCCCTCCACCCCCGTGCATTGGCATGTTACCACCGTGGGCGTGGCGGGTTTGCGCTCCATAAAGTAAATGCGGCCAATGGCATCCTGCATGCGGCCAGAAGCACGCGCAGGGTCCACCCCGTTAAACACAGCCAGCATTTGATCATACGCATCACCCAAAATGGCGGTAAGCGATGTGGCCAACTGCCCTTGTGGGGTAGATAAATCCGTGTTCAGCGTATTGCCAAAAGCGGCGTTTATATCTGCCAGAACACCGGCCAGCATGTCTGCCTCCTGCGGCAGCACAAAGCCGGTATCATCCAGCGAGGGCGCGGGCACGGATGTTGTGCCTGCGGCAAGTGTGGTTTCAGAAACTGGCAAGGGTTGTGCTTCCGTTTTCCAATGTCAGATAAATCTGGCCGCTCAGCTTGCGGTCTGCCCCAAGGCTGGCCAGCACACAGGTTGCGCGCGCCACGTTGGGCACAGCAAGGGCCGCCTGCGCAACATCGGCCCGAAACAGCGCGGCAGACTGGTTGCGCCCCAAAACACCTGCCAGATAGGGCAGGCCAAGGGCCGTGTTGTACCAGCATTCGCCCTTAAACACGCGCACCGCGCTGGAAACATCCTGCGCGGTGGCGTAGGGCACATCCGCCACGGCAATATTGCCCTGCGCATCCACCACCAGATCCCACGTTGTGCGGTCTAGCAACAAGGTTTTCATACGTGCTTCTCCTAACCCTGCGGGGCGCTGGTGGTGCCACTGCCGGGCATAACGCCACCATGCACATGCGATGCCAGCGAAACACCACCGGCCTGCACATCCTGCCCCACATTCAGGCTGCCACTTATGCTGGCGTCTCCTGAAATCTTGAGTGATTTTGCAGATATTTCCACATTTCCGGGCGTATGTATCACCACCCCATCGGGCGTGAACTGAATATACTGGCTGGGTGCCGCATTTAAAAAACCACCCAGATACAGCGCATCCGCCATACTGTTGTGCCGAAAACTGGCGGGCGGTGCGGCAGTGCGGGCGGTTTTTACGTTTAGAATATCCCGGTCCGCCATGACGGCTAGGCCGATATCCCCCACCGCGGGGTCTAGCACCACAGCGCTGCTGCCGCCCTGAAGCCGAAAATATGGCACGTTATACACCACACCATGCGGCATGGTTTGGCCTGCGGCATCTTGCTGATGCACCATAGGTTGCACATCCACAAACCCAACAGGGGCCAAGCCTGCGCCAGAAACCGCACACACCTTAACGGGTATGGCGGTGCGCACCTCCACCAACATGCGGCGCATAACGGCCACCAGCGCGTTGTAATCCGATGCCGCCGCCCCGGCCCTATCAAACACTGCCTGACCAGATGCGGGCATGTTGGGCGGAAAGCCTGATGCAAAACTGCTCTGATCTGTCATGAATTTTCCAATCCCACGGCCTGCGCCACCACATTGGTAAACCACGGGCCATCTGGCATTTGCGCGCTTAAACTGTGCCGAAGCTGCAAAACCTGCCACAGCCCCGTTGCCCCTCCACCGGGCTGATACTGGCTTTGCAACGCCAGCACGCCGCCACAGCCAATGCGCGGGTTAAACAGCATGTCCAACGACACCCCACCAGCAGACCACGTGGGATACCCCACCAGCCCCGTGCTGGCCGAAACCTGAATAGCGGCCGATGTATCCACCGTTGCGCTGGTTGCGCCGGTTCTGGCGGGCCATACCGCCAAACGCCCCCGCCCCAATGCGGCCTGAAAAGGTTGGGTGTTCAAACACTGGCTGATCTGCTGCCCCGGTGTGCCATGAAAATACGGATCATGCAGCACGGTGTTCAGCCCGTTATTTTCAAATGTCAGCCCGGCTTTTGCGGCAATACGCGCCAATACCTGCGCCAGCGGCACCGCACCCCTAAACCCGGTGGGCAAAGCAGGCAGCGCATTTGGCAATACTGTAGAAAACGCCTGCACCACAAAGGCAACATCTGGTGCTGTGCTATAATCTGCATAAGCCAAAGTAACCCCACCCTGAAACACCAAAGCCTGCGCGCCAGAGGCCCCATCGGGCATCATAAGCAACACTTCGCTGGCGCTCTGGTTGGCAGGATCTGGCGCGCTCAGGCTCAGGCGGTTCATTAAATCTGGGGGCATGCCGGTTATACGGATATGCGCGGTTTCTCCCGTTGGGTACGGGGCCTGCAAAATATCCGCCTGCACCTGCAAACCAGAAAGCGTAACCGTATCCACCCCATCTGCCGCACCAAACACGCCATTAAGAAGCCGAAACATTACCTGCACATCTCGTGTGGCCCAGTCTGGTGTTTTTGTGCTTGGCATGCTGCTCATGCGGGCCATCCGCTGCGCCATAACAGCACATAGCGCGTGCCAAGCCCGGTGCTTTGCGGGTCCTGCGTGCCTTGGGTATCCATAAACGCCAGATCACCCGGCAGGCCGGTGGCGGCATTTCGGGCCAGCCATGTGCGATCCTGGCACAACACGCCAGAAAGCACGCGCGTACCAGCGCACCATATATCTGCATACAGCCCCGTGGCACGTTGGCGCAGGGCTATCTGGAGCGTTTGTGCTGCCAGTGTGATCTTAAACATCTGTGCAGGCACGGCACTTATGGGCACCTGCACCAGTGTTGTTGTGGGGGTGCTCATGCAATTTCTCCGGCATTGGCGGTGCTGGTGGTGGCATAGGCCATGCCGCCGCATTGTATCTGCTGGCCCTGCGGCATGCGGGTGCTGGCAAACTGCGTGCTTCCGGTTATACGCACTTCCTGCAAGGCAATTTCTACAACTGGCATGGTAATGCCCTGGCGGGCTTCCCTCATCCAGCGGTGGCCGATAATGTTAACGCTATCGTATTTCTTTTCCGGGGTGATAACGGCATACAGGTTTGTATCGGCCTCCAACGCCTCCAGCGTGGCAAAAAAACCTGCACGCACATACAAAGCCCCCGCCTGCCCGGCCCCTGCCAGAACATCCAGCGCAAGGCTGGTGGCGCTGGCATCCTCCATTCCGGTTTCTGAACCATCGCACACCATCACAATCCGATGCTGCCGAGACATGCGCACTTTGCTGTAGGATAAAAACGCACCATCCTCCAGCGGGGCTTCTGCAATGCGCCACGTACTTTGCATATCGGCAGAAAGCACATGGGCAGATGTTAAAACCCGCTGCCCATCCTGCGTAAAAATACCCCACTGGCTGGCGGCCTGCGTAATTTGCAGATCATCCAGCAAACTGCCCACCGTAACAGAAGCCGAAGCCTGCACCCCGGCAGAAACAGATTGCCCCATAAGGGCAGGCACCCCCGCCGCAACAGGAATATTCCATACAGATGGCAGGCTGACGGGCAACATGGGCATGAAACAGAACTCTTTGCTGAACATAAAAAGGGTTTTTAAATAGAACCAAGCGTAGAAAGTGCTGCCAAAGCAGTGCTATCTCCCCCGCCAAGGCCCTGCATGGCCACACGTGGCGGCAGAGGCGCAGGCTGTGGAGGTGGTGCCGCAAACGGGCTGGCCGTTGGGCGCACAACGCTTTGCCCCTGTAGTGCTGGAGCGGATTGCCCCAAAGGCACAACAGGCTGAACCGCCGCCTGCATAAGAGGAGAGGACGGCAAAAATGCCCCCACCCGGCCTTGTGCAGCAGGCACCGCAGCATGTGGCATGGTTTGCAAAACAGTGCGCTCGGGCTGTTGGGGAACAGAAACACCTTGCCTGAACACAAAAGACTGCAAACCATTCTTGCGTTGCAGGTATTGTGGAAAGGGCTGTATGTGCCGTGGATATTCTGCAATAACCGGCATCTTCCTCAAACTTGCAGACACACTTACAGCGCCTGCTGCCAGCTTTGAGAAACCCCCTGCAACATGCCCAGAACGCTCTGGCAAATATGCAGATAAATAGCGTGGTGGCACAGAAAACGGCCTGCGTGCCAGAATATCCGCAACACTCTGATAAAACTGACGCCCGCACGGTTTTGTAGGCTGCGTAAACTCTAGGCGGCTTACCGCCCTTGGTTGTGCCGTGCTGGCCGCCAATACTGCACGATAAGGGAGCGGAGCCGTATTCTGAAAAACCCTTTGTGATACACTTTGGGTTTCCCGCAAAACAAATGGCACATACGCACTTTGCTCCACATATCCTGCACGTTCCGCACGGCCTGTTGTAGGTGTAAACACAGATGGCCCACTCCCCAGCGCAGGAAGTGGAACAGAAAATACAGGGTTCTGCGCCCCTGCCCCCAAAGGCATATGCACGCCCCCCAGGCTATACTGGTGCAGAAGGTGCAATAACGCTAAAAGACCCTTGTGCTCCTTCTTTTTTACCTGTGCATGGGGCTGCATAAAGCGTTCCAACACACGGCGCAGCCGTTCTAGCAACGGCAACGTTGCACGTTCCCTGCTGTGGGGCAAAGTATTTACAATTTTGGCCATGTTTGGGGGCTTTCCTGCGCGGGAGCATGCGCCATATTCCAGTTGCGGACAGAAAGTATTTCTACAAGCGTATAAAAATCTTCGCTGTCGTAAATGGTTTTCAGATCATGTAACGATGCAAGGCCCGATGCCACAACCGCCGCCATAGCGGGCGAGATATTTACACAGTTTACAACGGGGCCTGTGCGGCCTCTTCCCCCAGCAAAGCCGCCACTAGGGGGAAAAGCTGGTGCGCGGCGGCCCGCAAAAAACCCACATGCAGCCTAAAAGCCTCGGCCCGCACCATGCCCAGAGTTTCGGGTTCTGCAAAATCGGCGGAAATAACAGCTCGTGTTACTTCTGGCCGGTGTGGATCTGGCCGCATTTTAACGCATTGCATCAGCCGGGCCAAAGCGGCATCTAAATCGGCTTCTTCCATAAAGCCAAAAATTTCCAGCCCAAAAGCGGCAAGCCCGGCAAGGCCTGCCTGCGCCATATCCGCCCCCACACGCGCGCCGCCCCGTATGGCAGCCTGCAACACGTGGCGCGCCCAGCTATCTGCGGCAAACGCATCCATGCGTGTCAGCACAAATACCTTGCCTTGGTCTTCCCCCGGCAGGGGGTGCGTGTATTCCACGGTTTTCATGCCTGCCCTTTCCTGTATCTTTTTAAAAACATCTGTTCTTTACAGGGCTGCGGGCAACACGCGCTCCCACAAAATTTCAAAACTGCGGGCTTCCAGCACGCGGCCTGCGCTGGGCATAACGGCCACGGCCTGCAAAAGCCCGCGCACCATGGTATATTTGCGCCCAATGGAAGGCAGTTGAATTTCTGCCCCCAGCCGATACAGCCCGCGCTGGGCATCCTGCGCTGCGGCAATGGCCTCAAACACCAGGCCACTTTCACTGCTGGCCGCCAAAGAGATTGTTTGCCGAACAGGGGTGGGTATCCAGCCTGCGCTCAGGTAGCCATCTATGCTCATTGAGGTTTCTGCCAGATCCCGCATGGTGGTTTCAAAAGCACGATCGGCGGCGTAGTTTTCCAGCGTAATGGGTGTATTGTATAACCCCGGCACCGTAATGGTAAAAACCGAGTTGGCGGCTGTAATATCGTAATCAGACATGCTTACTGCACCTCTACTGTAGCCAGAGAGATAGACTGGACAGACTGCCCATCCATGTAAAAGAACCGTGCCTGCACTGGCCCGCGTTTGGCCCGTGTAGCGGCAGATGCGGTAGAAGCACCGGGCAGCAGGTACCACCCGCGTGTAGCCAGCGTATCTGCAATGCTGCGCCCGGCCTGTGCATTTACCACCTGCGCCTGCGCGGCAGAAAGCGATACGTTGGGCTGGATAGCGCCAAAAGCCACCGCAGTATCAATGGTGTTTTGCACAGCGGTAGCCAGCAGCGTATCACCCTGCGTGGCATAAGGAATTTGCCCCACGGAAGAAAACAGCGTGAGCAGATCAGACTGGAAGGAGGATGTCATCCAGATCTGGTTTAAATAACTGTCTGCCCATGCAAACGGGCCGGACACTGCACCGTTATTGAGAAAACTGAATGTGGAATCCCCACTTTTGTAGGAACCATAAAAGCTGTAGCCATTTTCCAGCAATGCTTGTGCTTGTGTGGCCGTAATATCTGCCGGGGTTACGCCCCCATTGTTGCGGAACATCAGCGTGGTACGCCCGGCATTGCGCTGCGGGTTCATGCTGGCGGCCCAGCCCAAACACAGGGCGGCGGCCAGTGTGCCGTTGCCATCCGTATTGCACAGGCACGTTAGCCCCGGCGTAGCCTGCGCTGTAACAGTGCTGCCAAAACAGGCTGATCCTGCCTGCAAAATGCTGGCATCACTATCCTGCATAATACCCCAGTAGCGGTTGGGGTTTGTGGGCATCCATGCGGCAATAGCCGTTTTGGCTGTGGCATCTGGCTCCTGCGCAAACGCAAAAGCGCACCAATCTGCACTGGCGGCGGCAGCATTTGTAAGGGCTGTGGTGTAATCCGTATCTGCCGGGCTGGCGGGCAGTTGGTAAAAATACAGCGTTTGCGGCAGATCCTGCGCATTGGTGTAGCCCGCAAAGTAAATGCTGGCCATGCTGGCTTCAATACTTTCCGCACCGCATGTGGCTGCGACTTCCGCCGCCGTTGTAAACGTGGAAAGGCCCGAAGAAAGCGCCATATTTGTAGAAAACACAAGCCCATTCAGCAGGTTTGTGGTGCCCCCCGCCGCCAGCACACCCGGCGTGACAGACACAAGGGAAGAAACAGGAAGGATCATGCAGGTTTTACTCGCATTTCAAAGCCTGTCTGCGGCCACGCTGTGCACTGTGGCAGTGGTGGCGGTGGCGGCTGGCAGGGTGATGGAAAAAGTAAGCTGGCTGTGCAGGGTAAGCTGCCAGTGGGGTTCGTATTGTTGTTGCGCGTTAATGTAGGGCAGACACTCGGCATTATCTGCATATAAAGGGGTAATGCGCGGCATATCTTGCTGTTGTGCCACAAGATTTGTAAAAAACGTGGTGCTCCATGCATCACGCCAAAGGGTGAGCAGTGTTTGCGCGGCATCTGCGGCATTCTTGCCAAAAAGGCTGATCTGGGTGGCAAGCTGCTCCTGCCGCAACAGGGTGCAACTTTGCGCCCCATAACGTGTGCTACCCGTGCCAATAGGCTGGCGGTGCAAAGGCGCCATTAACACCAACATGCCGCGTGGAGGTGGCGTGCGGTTTTGCCGGGCCTGCAAAACGGTTGTGCCTGCTGGCAGAACTTCCGTTAAAAAAGTGCGCAAAGCGGCAAATACCGTTTCTTCATCTGGCTGTTGCACAACTTGGGGGCTCATGCCGCCACCTGTTGGGTTACCAACACGCGGCACCATTGGCCGCCCCATGCCTCGGGCTGGGCCGTTACCAGCCAGTGCGCGTTATCAAACACAAACACATCGCCCCCAAACTGATGCGTACGGTCCACCCCACAAATTGTGCCGGGCATATAGATTTCTCGCTGAATGGTGCTTTGGTTTTGCCCATCTGTTTGCGTAAGCTCATCTGTAGGCACGGGCTGCACCCGAATGGTTACGGCAATATCCATGGTGCATGGGGTGGTGGTGCCATCTGCTGCGGTTTTATAACCCGTGTTAACACGCAATATGGCGGGCACAGATGGCAACAAAGCCGCCGTGGCCCCCAAAGCCATGTTGAACAATACGTTCATGGCCATGAAATCACCCTCTGCGGCCAGCCCGGCACATAGCGCCCCATACGCAAAAAGGCAGATGCCGCCCAAAAGGTTGCGCCATAAGGTGTTTGCACCCACCACGCCTGCGTGGAGGAAACCGTGCCCATATCGGCCTGCACCTGCACGCTGCCCATGCGGGCGGTGGTAATGCGCCCTACAAGGGCCGGCGCGCCATCTCCCGCCCCGGTGGCATACGCCCCGCTATGAAGGCCAAGCTGAAGCAGATGCGCTGTAATCAGCATCAGCAAATCTGCCCGGCGGGCCGGGTTGCGCACGGGGGATGTGGCCGAGTTGTTTAAAAACATCCCGGCCTGTGCAAAACACGCGCTTGCGGCATCTGCCCCCGCGCTGGCCATAAGGGCTGGGTAGCGCGCCTTAAAAGCAGCGGCATCAAACACAACGGCCCCATCTTCCGCCATGTTGCAGGCAGTAGATAAGGCAGCCGCTTGCATTGGCTGGTTTTCCGGCATGAAAAACATCCTTTTACATGCTGCAAAATAACGGAAAGTTTGGCTTTATGCGGGTGTAATGCCGGGGGCTGGCGCTGCGGGGTTAAGCGGTTCCATACCCGTGCGCAGGCTGGCTTGCTCCTTGGCTTGGCCTGCGGCTTTTTCTGGCGAGGTTTGCGCAAAAATCAGCCCGGCTTCCAGCGGTGGAAAGCCTGCATATTTTTGCGCCCATGCCTGCCAGAACTCTGCTGGCACGGGGGTAAGCCCATACCCGCCCGCCTTGGCTGTGCGTGCGCCTGCCAGTTCGTGCTTCTGGCCTGCCAGTTCCAGCACAAGCCCGTTGGGCAGCTTGCACCCAACGGTAACTGTTGATGATGTTGCCATGTGTTTTTCCGTTTTTATGCAGGGTTTGCGTTACGCGGTCTGTGTTTTACAGGCCTGTCATGGTGGCAATGCCTGCGGGCATGTAAATAATGGCCCCCCATGTGCCTTGAGAGAGCTTCTGCTTCCATGCCGATGCTTCTGTAACCACTGCATGGGCACGCAGTTTTTCTGTAAATGCGGCTTCTGCGGTTTTCTGCACATCCACGTGGTCGGCCATGATTTGCATGGTCTGCACACCGTTGGCGGCGGCATCTCCGTATTCTACGGCCTGCACAAAGCGCAAATTGGGGTAGGTTTCACGCAGCATGGTTAAGGCGGAAAGGCCAAAACTGTTGCGGCGTGTCAGCAAACCCATGCGGGTTGGGGCAAGGCCCAGCACCATGGGGGTATCCGTATCCACCAGCCCGGCAGTTTGTTTGCGCAACTGGTTGATAAGGGCAATAACGTCATCCTGCCGTTCTTCCGGGGTGGCGTTGTCCCACGCGGTGCCACCTGCGGTTTTGGTGGCGGGGGTAATGGCGGCAGGCAGGCGCGGGTCATTCAGATAGCCATATAGTTTCAGTCCACTGATACCAAAAAAGTATGTCTGGTTCTGAAACTTGTTCAACTTGAGTGCTGCGGCCTCTCGCAGGCTGGCGGCCCATTGCAGGCGGGCCTGCCCGGCCAGCGCCAGTTCCTGCTCACCCCACGCCACAAACACCTGATAATGGTAGGACTGGCGCTCGGGAAAGCTGGGGTTAAGGCTAACCGTGCCATTCTGGTTCCAATCCCCGTAGGAGGAAACCTGCCCTGCCGTTTCCAGCATGGGAAATACAGCCGTTTTAGAAACCCAATCCCCTTTACGCACTTCGCCCAGCAGTTCGGCGGCGCGCATGGGGGCAAAGGCCACCTTGATCAGCCCCGTATCCACCCAGGCAGACATAAAAGCCGGAATACCCGCATTGGCGGTGGTGGAAAGCGCGGGCTGAGCATCCAGCGCCATGCTATCTGATACCAAATGCTCTGCGCCAATCAGGCCGCGCGCATCGGGCACCACAAAGCCAAGGCGGTTAAGTTCTGCCAGTTCTGTGTAAGACGTAACCATTATGCGTGCACCCATGTAGAAATCCGAACCAGCTCACCCACGGCACCGGCAGAGGCTACAAAAAACCCTGTTGCCACCGCGCCATTTACGGTACTGCCCGCTGCGGCAGTTTTAATGGTGCCATCTGTCAGGCTGGCAAAAACGGCCTGCCCCGGCGTGGCCTGTGTGGTGGGCTGCACCCAAAAATCTCCTGCCGTAAACAGCGTTACGGGAAAGCCCTGCGGAATAACCATGCTTTCCGATGCCGTAAAATCCGAGATCTGGGCTGTAAGATCACGATGCACAAAGCCATCTGGCGTGGCGGTGCTGCCACTTGGCGGCATGTTGGCCACGCTTACGCCATCGGCCTGCACCCAGCCAAAAGCAGCCACCGTGCACCCACCAGCAGCCGCCACCAATGCGCCCTCACCCGCCGGAAAAGTGGCTGTGGGGTTGAGAGATGCAAAATCACCCGGCACAGCAGGCGCTGGCTGGATATTGACCTGATTTTGAAAAGACATTTACCTGCCTTGTATCATGCGTAAAGAAAAAAAGGGGAGTTCAGCCGCGCACGCCAATGCGTTCCAGCCCAAAGCGCTGCCGAAAGCCCTGCGTTGCAGCAGCATCCTGCCCCATGATGGCGGATGCCCCACCAGCACGCGGCTGCATGCGGGCATAGCTTTCAAACAGCGGTTTCAGCCCCTGTTCGGGCACGCCGGTTACATCAATACCCGCTTCCTTTAAGGCAAAACCGTAAATGGCGGGGGCGCTGTCCATTGCAACATCGCCCACAAAGGGGCGCACGGCGGCGCGGGCGGTGTGCAGTTCCGCCATCTGGCGCACGGCGCGTTCTTCCGCCTGCTGCACGGCCTGGGCAATGGCTGCATCCATAGTTGCAACGGTAATGGGGGTTTGATCAGGCATGGCCTGAAAGCTCCTGTTATTTAAAGGCATGTTTTGGTTGGGTGCGGCATCGCCAATAATGGCGGAAGGCACGCGCGGCTGGGCCACAAGGGCCAGATGGTTAAAGGCAATATCCGCCATAACCAGCGTATAAGGCGTGCCCATATAAGTGCCCGCCTGCTTAAGAGCCGTGTACCGATACCCCGCAGAAACCGCCCGCTGTGTGCCGTTTTCTATGGCCTTAATGGCCGTGGCATCCCATATTGTTAAGCTGCCTGTCAGGTTGGGTGGGGTAAAGCGCACATCGCTGCCCACCGCGCCCACGGTTATGCTGGCGGGATGATCCTGCGCGCTTACGGGGGTATGCTGCATGAGCACCGGCTTGCCGCGCAGGCTGGGGGCGGCACGCATAAGCGCATCGGGCGGGCGAAAAACGCTGTAAACCTCGTTATCTTTCAGGCCCAGCGCCGCAGCGCCCGGTATTTCTCGCCCGTAATAGGGGCTAACGGTTGCGGCGGATAAAATGCAGTGCGCAATGTGCAAATGCCCATCTGCATCCACCCGGCGCACGCTGGCCCTGTCCAACGCCAAAAGCTGCGTATCTGGCGCAGCCATAGCGTGCGGGCTAGCGCGGGCCTGCCCGGTATTGGGTGTGTTCATTTAAGGCGTGTCCTGTTTTTTGGCGTCAATTTCCGCCTGTTCGGCCTCATCCATCTGCCACAGCGGACGAAAGGTGAAATCTATGTCCGTATCCACCGCGCCCCACACATTCAGCATCACCATGTGCAAAATGCGCGTTAGGTTCGGGCGCAAGAAGGATTCCTGATAAGCGCTGATCCGATCATAAAAAACCCGGATCTCTCCATCTGCCGAGGCGTTCAGCCCGGAAGGCGAAATACCGGCAAACTTTACCAGCGGCTGTTGCGCCACGGTGCAGATTTGCTCCAGCGCCTGCGCCTGCAACTTGTCCAACCCGGCCAGCGGAGCCGCCAGAAGCTCCAGCTTTTCGCGCTCCTTATCCAGCACAAACGTGCCCCTGTTGGAACGAAAGCGGTTAAACGCCTCCACCCGCGCCAAAAGCCCTTCGGGGTCCTGCGCATAAGCCGCCATATCGGTAGACAGGGCGACAATGGAAAACGCATTCAGCAAATCCGAAACACTCTGGCGCGTGCGCAACCAGTTTTCCACATAGGGCCGCGCCATTTGCGTAAGGGAAACACCGCCGAAGTTATAGGCAGGTTTGAGAATATCCGGCACCTCCCGCGCGCAAAACCGCAACAGGCGCGAGGCATGCAAAAGCGTGCCCTGCACCCACCAGCTTTGCGGCCTGTAAAACGCAGGGTGCAGCGGGTTTGTGGTTTCATACGCGGCGGGGGTTGTCCAAACCGGCTCCACCGGCACCAAGGCCCGCAAACTGCCTTTGCGAAAAGTTTCGGGCCGCAACAGCAAAGGTGATGCCAAACCACCCGCCACGGGGGAAAGCCCGGTATCTACATACAGCAGGCCCATGCCGTAATGGCCATCCATTTCCGCCATGCGGCGCAGCACATCACGCACATTCAGGCGGGTAAATTCGGCCTCCAACTGGCTCATGCGCGCGGCTTTGCTCTGCTCCTGCCCTGTGCGGGAGGTAAACACCAGCCACTGGCGCGTGGCCTCGGTGGCAATGGTGTCCACCATGTGCCGATATTCCGCCCGCTGGGCCATTTCCGCCAACCGCGCATAACCGGGAAACACCACCCCATCCGCCACGGCATTGCGCAGCCAGTCCAGCAAACCGGGGGCGCCCTGTGCGGCGGCACTATCCATAGCCAGCGGGGTGGTGCTGCCATTAGCCCGCACCCCACGCGGGGGCCGATACGGCGCAAACACATCTGCCCGCGCAGGAGCCGCCGGGGCCACCTTGGCAACATCTGCCGCAAAAGCCCCTTGGGGCAGCAGCGGCTCCTTCCGTGGCGGGGCTACGGGGGCACAACGCCCGCGCATACGCTGCCACCACCCCGGCATAACGCGGGAAGAAAAAGACAAACCAGGCATACCCTGCCCCTTGTTGAAAATTGAAAAAACGCGGCCACCACACAGCCACAAACCCATATGCACCCATACGGCGCACCCACCCCTCCGCCGCCAAAAACCCATAGTAGGCGCGGAAAAAACTTGTCTGCCCCCGCTGCGGGCGGGTAAATGGGCGGCATTGAAATGCAACCTGATTGCGGTGCTGTAAGCCGTGGCGCGGAACGGATGATCTGCAATCACCCAACAAGCCCAAGGAACCCGCCGAGCATGACTGCCCAGCCCTCTGCCCCAACGCCCGATACGGATAATGCTGCCCTGCCCATTTGCGTGGCAGCGCTTTACCGGTTTACCCCATTTGCAAACCCGGCTGATCTGCGCGGGCCGTTGCAGGATGTGTGCGCCGCCAACGGGGTAAAGGGCATTCTGCTTTTGGCGTCCGAGGGCATTAACGGCACCATTGCAGGCCCAGATCATGGCATTCAGGCCGTGCTGGCGCATATTCGCACCCTACCCGGCTGCGCGGATATTGAGGTCAAGTTCTCCCGCGCGCCAGAAATGCCCTTCCTGCGCATGAAGGTGCGGCTGAAAAAGGAAATTGTCACAATGGGGGTAGAGGGCACAGACCCCAACCACATTGTTGGCACCTACGTTGCCCCCGCAGAATGGAACACCCTGTTAAAAGACCCCGACACCATTCTGATAGACACGCGCAATGATTACGAAGTGGCCGTAGGCACATTTGAAGGCGCGATAGACCCGCAGATTAAAACCTTTCGGGAATTTCCCGCATGGTTCCGCCAGCACCGGAAAGAGCTTTTGGCAAAAGGCCGCAAGCCGCGTGTGGCCATGTTCTGCACGGGTGGCATTCGGTGCGAAAAATCCACCGCCTTTGCCAAAGCCGAAGGGCTGGACGAAGTGTATCATCTGCAAGGGGGTATCCTAAAGTATCTGGAAACCGTGCCAGAGGCAGAAAGCCTGTGGCGTGGGGAATGTTTTGTGTTCGACCAGCGCGTAACCGTAGGCCACGGCCTTAAACCCGGAGAACTGGAACTGTGCCACGCCTGCCGCACCCCCATTACCGCGGAAGACAAAGCCAGCCCCAAGTTTGAAACCGGCGTATCCTGCCCGCACTGCTACGGCCAGTGGGATGAAGCCCGCCGCGCCCGCCATGCAGAGCGTGAACGCCAGGCCCGTTTGGCCGAACAGCGTGGCGAGGCCCATTTGGGGGCCAACATGGCCGCAGAACGCGCCCGCAAACGCCAACAGCGAGAAGAAGAAAAACGCCGCCAGCAGGCCCTTCGCCAGCAGCACACACCTTAAATCCGGGCCAAAAAATCCGGCCCAAAGCGTGGCAGGGGGTGCGCCTCTGCCAGCGCGGCAAAGGCACCGGCTGCGGCATCTACTTGGTCATCATGCGTGGCGGCGGGGAATGCTGCCAGTTCCTCTATAAACGCATGCACCCACGGGGCGCGCAGCAGCAGCACGTTGCCTGCATTCACCTGCGCGGCAAACGGCGCGGCGCGGGTGGCTTTATCTCCTGTTTCGCGCACGCAGCGCACTTTGTAACCGGCCAACCGGCTGGTAAGATACCGCGCCTGCGCCACACCGGCTTGTCCGGGGTCTTGCGGCAATACAATTTCCACACCCACACCATCACGCGCGGCAGTGGCCAACAGGGTGGCTTCCACTTGTGCGGGGTCTCCGCGCAGGCGGATTATATCCGCTACGGCAAAGCGCCCATCTGGCAGGCGGTGCATTTTTACGCCCACTGTCCAATCCGGGTTTTTGCTGCCGGTCTGGCGGGTGGCGGCTAAATCCCACCTGCGCACTGTAGCGCCAGATGCTGCGGGCAAGGCCTCCTGCACGCTGAGCATATGCGTGTGGAACAAATTGCCACAAAGCGGCACCGGGTTTTGCTGATACAGCGCCGCCCATTCCCGCTCCCCCACGGCTTGGCGAATACGCGCAAGTTCTGCCGTATCAAACGCCTGCGGCCATAATGCCTGCCCCGGCGCACGGCCCAGCGCATCAGGCGCCGTGGCCAAAGCGGGCAAATCCAGCACATGCCATGCCTCTCCGGTTTTGTTTTGCATATCGTCCAGCAGGCGGCCTGCCAGATCATCCATGCTCCAGCGTGTCATCACCAGCACAATCGCGCCGCCGGGCATCAGGCGGGTGCGTAACACGGCGCGGTACCAATCCAGCACGGCGGCACGGCGGGCGGGGCTTTCGGCTTCCTGCCTGTCCTTTACGGGGTCATCTATAATGGCCAGATGTGCGCCGCGCCCTGTTAAGCCGCCGCCCACACCCATGCCGGTGTAACCGCCACCCTGTGCGGTGTGCCATACATCACGCGCGCTGCTATCCGCCGCCAACCGCGTGCCGGGAAACAACACCCCATAGCGGGAGGACGCCACAATATTGCGCACATCGCGCCCAAAATCCTGCGCCAGCGTGGCCCCGTAGGAAGCCCCGATAATCTGCCGCTTGGGGTGCCGCCCCAGATACCATGCGGGAAAGCGGCGTGATGTCAGCTCCGATTTGCCGTGCCGGGGCGGCATAAACACCATAAGCCGTGCAATATGCCCGGCCTCCACCTGCTCCAACGTACGGGCCAGCAGGGCGTGATGTGCGCCTGCTTTGTAATCTGGCAACGTATAACGGGCAAAATCCAAAACATGCGTGCGTGCGGCATGCCTACGCGCCAGCTCCGCCCGTGCCACCCTACCCGCCTGTACGGTACGTGCCGTTTTAGGGGCAGCGTGGTGCATCCTTGCGCCCCTCCGCCATTCCGCCGTTTTCTTGCGCCAGGGCGGCCAGTTCCTCATCCGTAAAGGCATCTGCGCTACGCCTGGGCAGAGCATCTGTGGCAAGGCCCGAAAGCTTGGGGTGCATGTAGGGGGCGGCCACTTTGGCGGCATCAAACTGGCGGTCTGTTATGCTTTCATCCCCCTGCATGATGCGGGTGAAGATATCCAGCGGCGTTACGGGTTTTGTGCTGCGCCTTTTGCGGCGCGCCATTGGGGCCAAAGCTGATGGCCCTAATGCGCCCGGCGCGGGTGCTGTTGTCTTGCGGGGCATGGGGGCTTATCCAACCGTGCTGAACAAAAGAAGATCCACAACGCCCAGCCCTGCCGCGGGCTATAAACGGGCGGCCTGTTTCGTGCTGGTGGTGGTGCAGTTCCCGCACAAGGGTGGCCACCATGCGCTGGCATGCAGGGGGCTTTAACCTGCCCACACACAAAAGCCCCGCCACGTGCCCGCGCCATACCGGGCGGCAGCGCAGCACGGCCTGCGCGGGGCAGCCCAACAGCAGGGCTTGCGCCCACCCTATGCACATATCTGCCCGATGCCGGTGGCGTGGCGTGCATACCAGCGGGCACATCAGCACCCCTGTTGGCGCAACCTGCGCCACAACCCACCAGCGGCCACCACCACGCAAAACCGCACCACAGGCCAGCTCTGCCTTACGCAATGCTGTCGGCATGGGAATGTCCTTGGTTTTTACAATTTTTGGGATGATGATTGGGAATTAGGAATGACCACGCGCCATGTCAAAACAAAGCAAACCGGTATGTGAACATACAGTTAAGAACAGTTCACAATCAGGACTGGCAAATATATCGAACGCTGATATAGTGCGCCGCGCGTGACAGAAATACTTGGCAGATTGGGTGATGGGGAGGTCATGGACAGAGCTTGTGCATGGTGTGACCGAATTTACCACACCACCACCCACGCGCCGTATTGCAGCGCCCGATGCCAGAAAAAAGCAGAAAAAGCGCTGCGTGCTGTCTCGGTTGAGCCTATTTCCCACACATCGGATGCAACCCGCGCCATACGTTTTGGGCTGGTAAGCCTGGTGGGCATTGCTGCGGCGGGTTTTGCCATGCTGCTGCTGGCTGGCCCCGTGCCGCTGGAACCCCCGCCCGGTGGGCGCATGCCGCCGGGGGTGGCCTATGCGCTTAACACCGCCCCACCTGCACCGGGGGCGCAGCCTTACCACGTTCTGCCGCCCGCCATGGCCATGCCCAACAGCCCCGCACAGGATATGACCGCGTATCATGAAGGGCAGAACGCCCGCCATGTGTGGAACCGCTGGATTGCCGGTTTAAGTGGTGAGCGCAAACGCGGCGCATTGTTCTGGATGCAGGGCGCGCTGCACCATCGGAGCGATTCGTGCGATGGCACGGCGGGCTTTGCCATGGGCTGTTTTCAGGCCCGCAGGCACCTTTCCCCCATATTGGCCAAATGGAACGATGCCCCAGATTTCTGGCTGGGCTGGAACGCGCCTTAACGGGCCAACACATCATCTAAAAACGCGGCGTGCTGTTGCACAAATCCGGGCCTTAAATGCTTGTCATCGGCATATTTGGGGGTGGCTGGCGGGGTAACAACCGCACAGGCCGGGCCGGTGCCGCAAATATCGGGCCACGCATCCAGCACCTTTGCCCCGGCTTGCGTGGCAACATCCTGCACAAAAGCTGTCTCGGCTGCTGTATCCTTACGGAGTTGCCGGGTGGGAATGCCCTGTTCCAGCAAGGGGGTGTTCACACCAATATGTGCAAGGCTTCGCGCCACCAGTTTATCGGGGCTGAAGCGTGCATCCACCGGGGTAGGCAACACCAGCCATACAGGCCGCGCCCCGTTGCCCGAAAGGCGGCGGATATCCCGCACAAACGCCGCCTGTTTTTGGGCCTGCGCGCCCGGCGTATGCAACAGCACGCGTGGCCAGAACGCCCCCACAACCACAGCCTGCACATTCTGTTGTTGGATGATACGTTGCTGCACGTTTTGCATATTCTGGCAATATGCAAAGGATTTTTCGTAAACCTCGCCAACAAAGGGGCTACAGCTTGGGCCTGCCACAAAAATAACCGTGTGTTTGAGCCGCCCCTGCTGCAACAGCGCCTCTACCCGCGGCCCCCACTGAAACAGCAAACTATCCCCCGTAAACAGCACAGGGCGGCCCGCATGGCCTAGGGTGGCCACTGTTAGCCCGTTTACGTGCGTAACGCGCATATGTGGCGTGGGGGCAAAAATGCCATCTCGCACCGCCAGATTGATAGCAGACAGATCCGTGCCCGCAGGGGTGTGCGCAAACCGCCCCGGCCAGCCTGCCATGTGCCACGTTACCAGCCCCACCGCGCACAGGGCCGCCAGGCCGCCCACAAGGGCCACCGTTTTGCCACGCCCAAAATGCCCGCCGCGCAACGGGTTTTCCACGGCTTTGGTGGTAAGCCACGCCAGCACCAGCGCCGCGCCTATAAGCGCAAACCCCGCGCTGTTATGGATAACCCCAGCCCCTCGCACAATATGAAACCAAGATACCAGCGGCCAGTGCCACAGATATAGCGGGTAACTGATAAGCCCCACCGCCCGCATAGGCCGCGCGGCCAGCACATGCCGGTTCACCCACGCGCCAGCACCTGCCCAAATCAGCAATGCCGTGCCCCCGGCGGGCAACACAGCAAACGGAGCCGGAAAACCCACCCCCGGCCGCAGCACCACAAATCCGGCCAGCACACAGGCCAAACCCAGCACCGCCGCCCCATGCCGCACACCGCTTGCCTGCATAAACGCAGCACACCGCGCCCACATGCCCCCCACGCCAGCCCTTGCGCCACACGCCAATGCCGCACCCGTGGCATTGCCCGGCCTATGCGCCACACCGTGCAGGGCAAGGGCTGCGCCTAGCATGAACTCCCAACCTCGGCTGAAGGGGGAATAAAACCCGGCCCCCGGCCACCACACGCTACACGCCAGACTATATAAAAAGCAGGCCGCACCCGTGGCCCCCACCAGCACACCTGCACGCACCCGCGCGGCAAAGCCCAACGCCAGCACCAGCGGCCAGAACAGATAAAACTGCTCCTCCACCCCCAAAGACCATAAATGCAGCAGCGGCTTAAGCACGGCGGCGCGGTCAAAATAGCCTTGGGCGTGCCACATCAGCAGATTGGCTACAGATGCCGCACCCGCTGCGGCATCCAGCCCCAGGGCGGCAAATTCTGTTGGCAGTAGGGTAAACCACCCGGCCAGCAACGTGGCGGCCAGCACCACCAGCAAGGCCGGGGCCAGCCTGCGCACGCGCCGCGCAAAAAATGACGCCACAGAAAACCGCCCTGCCCCAAAATGCGCCACCAGATGCCCGCTAATTAAAAAGCCGGAGATCACCAAAAACGCATCCACCCCGCCAAAGCCACCGGGCAACACGGCGGGAAAAACGTGGTACACCACCACCCCCACCACAGCCAGCGCGCGCAGGCCATCTATATCTGCACGCCATCCGGCATGGGGGCGGGCTGCAAGCTGGGCAGAACTGCCGGGCCACACCCATGCCGCCACGCGGGCAAACCGCTGGCCCATACCTATGCGCTGCACAAGATAGCCCGCTGCACTACGCACCGTGCCGGAGGGCGCCACGCACCGCGCCCTACCCCGCGCTGCCGCCTGCATAACAGGCCAAAAAAAGCCAACCCCAATCATCCTGCCCCTTTACGCCGCCAGCCCATGCCACCCATTGCCCCTTATATAAACTGCAACACCCCCTACACGCAGGTTTTACAGCACCCTTGGCTTTGCCCCTATGGCCACCCCATACCTCGGCACGGCCTTGGCACGCCGAGCCCCCAACATGCAGGCATAGGAGCCATGCCAAAAGCCCGCCCGCGCCGCATTGCAGGAAACGCATGGATATGCCAAATCCATGCCCTGCGTGCATTCCTGTTATTACAGCGCACGCTGCGCCATACCGCCACCCCGCAGGCCAGCTTGGGGGCTGCGTTTGGTTACGGTGCGCACACATCCGCCATGCTTGAGCGGAGGTGGACAGCCCCCCACCCCTGCTTATGTATATTCCGTAACAAAGGGGCACCATCTGCCCATTTTTTCTTTTAATACAGCAGATCCTGATACCCACATGCCAGCAAATGACCTACGCCTTCTGATCATTCAGCCCACGCATTATAAAGCCCCCACGGACCGAACGCTGTTCAAAACCAAGCGCCGACAGATGGTGCCGCTTGCCCTGCCGTATCTGGCCGCCCTTACCCCGCCAGAATGGAAGGTAACGCTGCTGGATGAACAGCTTGAAGATATAGATTTTGATGCGCCGGTGGATGTTGTGGCCCTTACGGCCTGGACGCTCCATTCCTACCGCGCTTACGATATTGCCAAGGAATTTCGTAAACGCGGCGTAAAGGTTATTATGGGCGGCCCCCATGTGTATTTTAACGCCGAAGAAGCCGCAGAGCACGTAGATGCCGTGGGCGTGGGTGAGGCCGAACCCATCTGGAAAGAAATGCTGGATGATGCCGCCGCCAACCGGCTGAAAAGCATTTACCGCGCCACCCCCCTTAAGGAACTGAACGGCCTGCCCGCCCCAAGGTATGACCTGCTGGACCTTAAAAAATTTGGCCCCTTCCGCACCTTTGCCGTGCAATCCTCCCGCGGGTGCCCGTTTGTGTGCGATTTCTGCTCCGAACGGTTCTACCTTGGTGGCCGCTACCGCTGGCGCCCGGTGGACGAAATGGTGAACGAGCTGAAGCTGATCAAGAACCGTGGCAGCCACTTCTTTTTTGGTGAAAGCAACTTTGGCGGCAAAAAAAGCCGCGCCATGGAACTGATGGAAGGGCTGGTGCCGCTGGGTATCCGCTGGTCTACCCTGTGGTCTTCCAATTTGTGCCTGGATAAAGAGTTTCTGGATCTGGCGCGCAAATCCGGCGTGATGCACGTAAATATCGGTATTGAAAGTATTGATAAGGATATTCTGGACGGCATGCGCAAAGGCTGGAACAAAGCCAGCCGCTACCATGAAATGTTCGAAAACCTGCGCCAGCGCGATATCAGCTACTCGCTCAACTTCATCTTTGGTTTTGATGATGAAGACCACGATATCTACCGTGCCACTATCTCCTTTCTAGAAGAACACAAGGTGCCTGCGGCGTATTTTAACATCCTTACGCCCACCAAAGGCACGGCGCTGTTTAACCGTATGGAAAAGGCAGGCCGTATTATCAACGCGCCAGAAATTGACCGCTGGCCCGGCCAAATCTGCCAGATCTGGCCCAAAGATTGCTCCCCCCGGGAAATGGAAGCCCGCATTCAGTGGATGTATAAAAAGTTTTACTCCATGCGCTCCATCTTCAAGCGGCTGCCCTTTCCGCCGCGCACCCGCTCGGACATGTCATCGTGGATTTTGGATCTTACAGAACGCCGCATGGCTTTTTCCTCCACCGGCAATAACGATTTCGATATCTACTAACATTTTGCACACCCGGCCTTTCCCCCGCCACAGTGCGGGGGAAAGGTTCTGGCAGACCATAACCAAATTGCATTTCAGATATACTTAATTTGCATATAATGTGTGCAAAGCATACAACAGATTGATAATCACGTTAGATAAACATTTACACATTCCCTCGCATTGGAAAAAAATTCTTACATTGCTGTTATAATTTCTAGTTTTCCAATTTTTAGCTTCTGCGTATCTTTTGCGTAAATGCATTTTTCATGGATGCACCAAACAAAATCCGTATAAATTTCAATAAATAAAAATATTACCTTTTAATTTTATTTGGATTATTTGTATTTTTACTTAAGTTAAATTTACATATACACAACATAGTAAAATGATAAACTAAGCCTCGGCCCGGTTTATTTGCTTTTATATCTTGGCAAATTTTTTATGGCTGGTACAGTATGGCGCAAACAAGGCCTGATGGACGCAGTTGCTACACACATTAGGCAGTCGTGCCTTATTCCTCAGGCTTTGAAAAAAATTCTGGATGCTTCTTGTTCTGCAAGGATCAAGGAACATTTTATGTAGAAGCACAGATACGGAAGCCTTTTTCCGTGGTGTAAGTCAGAAGGAAGAAATGACAGCGCTTCCCCGCCATGCGGTTGTGCATGACATTCACGACAAATCCGGTCAGGCCCTTCCCGATGGCGCTTTCGCACGCCATCCAGATATCTCTGTACCGGGCGTTCTTCATAATACCAACATTCATACGCAAACCGGGCCGCTGCCTGTTCAAAGCCTAACCCCCGGCCATATGCTGGTAACGTATGATCCGGAAATGGCAGAAACCCCTGCCCCGGTTACCAAGGTTATGCCGCAATATATTTGCGTGCTGCCCGGCCTGCCAGAAGATGAGGCCGGATACCCCATACGCGTGCTGCAAGATGCCATTGCAGATGGCCTGCCCATGCAGGATGTGCTGCTTACGCCAGACCAATGCCTGTTTTTTGAAAACAAGTTTGTGCCCGCAGCACTGTTGGTAAACCGGCTTTCCATCTTTTACGATCACACCTTCGAGCACTACACGGCCTACCCGCTAGAAACAGATGGCCCCGCCATTATTGTGGCAGAAGGCCTGTTGGTAGCCAGCGCGCTGCCGCCCTGCCCCAACAATACACACTGGCACACCCGCACAGATGCCCCCGTGGTAACAGAGCGCGATGTTGTGGGCGCACTTTACCACCGCCTTTTGGCGCGGGCGCAAAGCCGCGGCCTAAAGCACGATCTGTTTGCCCCGCCCGAAATAACGCATGAGCATGACCTCAGCCTGATTACGGATACCGGCAAGCTTATTCGTAAAATGCGAGAGCAGAACAATCTGGCCATGTTTATGCTGCCGCCCAACGTGCATGAAGTGCATCTTTCCACCCGCGCAAGCAGGCCGGTAGATGTTATTGCACCTTACGTGCAGGACAAACGGCGGCTTGGCATACGTGTGGGGGAAATTACCCTTCAGGAAAACAGAAAGCCCCGCAAGATTTCTTCACATATAGAGAAAGACCTTTCTGGCTGGCACGCGCATGATGGCCAACCCGGCCGCTGGACAGATGGCCACGCCCACCTGCCCATGACAGCAGAGCGCAGCCAGAACAAAATGGGGCTTTTGTCTATCCAGATTCTGGACAGCATCCCGTATATGAAGCACGATTTTCATGGGCCTCGCAAAACCCACAAGTAATGCAAAGGGTTTTGCAAACAATGTGTTCAGGATAATAGCCCGGTAAAACGGGCAAGGGGTATCATCCTGAACACATCATTTATGATTTACGAGGCAACTTTTTTAATAACCTCGAAATCATGCTGATACTCACATCATATTCCTGGGCAATCTCACGCAGGGTATGGCCTTTAGCGCGCGCCTGCGCCACGGCCTCTAGCTGTTGTTGTGTTAATTTACTGGGGCGGCCCATGCGGCACCCGGCAGATATAGCCTTATGCCGGCCAGAAGACATGCGTTGGTGTATAAAGCGTTTTTCAAGTTCTTCCAGCCCGCCCAGCATTTCCAGCATAAGCGCACCACGCCCGGCAGATGTATTAATCCACGGTTCTTTTAAGGAAACCAGCGTGCAGTGCCTGTTCTGAACTTGCATGACAATATCACGCAAATGCCGCCAGCCGCTTACAATACAGTCCATCTGCACCACGGCAATACGCACGCCTGCCTTTTGCCGCGCCACAAACTGCAAAAAACATGATCCGGTTTTTGAAAAAGAGCCATTGAATATAACACGGCATCCCGATTCTTCCAGAAGCTTTTTTTGCTCATCCCGGCTTACAAAAGGGCAATCTGCACTTACATATCCTATCATCATAATTTTACTCCGCGTGCAGATAAGTTCTTGGGATAAAATTTTATAAAATCTCCCATTTATTCAAAAAACTTCCAAACTTCTCGCGGCGGCTTATATCACCGCTTCCGCTATATAGAAACAATCCGGACCAAAAACAGTTCATTTTGAATTATGTATTAATTTTAATTTTATAAATGTTGTTCGTATTTAAACAGTTTTTCTGAAAGTTTCCTATTTATGAAAATAAATATCCGTAACGCCTTATCCGCGTTTACCCATAATATACATACAAGAATCAGAAATATTCTTTATTTCCAGTACATCATTTAGGAATATGCCGATGTCCAGTCTTTATGGTTATGGCAACACTGTCACCCAAAGCGGCAGCTATACACTCTACCCATTGGGTTGGGTTTTGGGCCTTGTCTCTCTCGGCGGAGCAGATGCTACATTTGAAGGCAGCAATGTTACAGCTACGCTTAGTTTTGCACCTACACTTATTGGCGCCATTAACCCCTACAGCGTTACGGCAGAAGATGGCGCAAACGTTACCGTTAATGTTGGCTCTACCGTGCTGGGCCTGCTTACGGGTTCCACCTTTACAGCAGATGGCGGCACTATTTCCCTTACCGGCGCCAATGTTATTACCGCGCTTACCGGCACAACATACAATATAGAAAACGGTGGCACCCTTAACCTGGGTGTTGTGCAGCAATCCGAAATTTCCGCGCTTAGCGGTGCAGGTATTACATTTGGCAGTGGCGGCGGCACGCTGGTGGTTACACCCGCAAGCGGCGTAGAAATTCTAACATTCACCAACATTGATGGCTTTAGCAACGCAGGGGCCACTATCGAAGTTCCCGGCGCTGGTTATGTTACAAACGCCACATATAATGGCACCAACACAACCATTACCACCAACACCGGCATTAGCGTTGTTGTGAATGGAGATTACACCCCCGCCACCAAAACGCTTTACCAGGCCACCAGCGGGGGCAACCTTTACCTTAGCGCCACGGCACAAAACAGCACCGGCACAACGGGCGTTCTGGTTTGCTTTTTGCCCGGCAGCATGATCCGCACCCCCAAAGGTGATGTTGCAGTAGAAAACCTTGTTGTGGGGCAGGAAGTTCTTGCATTTACAGCAGATGGCCAGCCCGTTGCGCGCCGCATTACATGGGCAGGCAAGGCGCAGGCCCGCACCAACCCCGCTGCGGCAGATGATCTGGCAGGCTACCCCGTGCGCGTGCGCGCCAACGCCATTGCCGCCGGTGTGCCCGAAGCAGATCTGCTGATTACGCCAGAACATTGCCTGTATCTGCAAGGCCGGTTTGTGCCTGCGCGCATGCTGGTAAACGGCACATCCATTGTGTACGACACAAGCTTTGCCGGTTACGATTACTACCATATTGAAACCGAAGGCCACGCCATTATCATGGCCAACGGTATGCTAACAGAAAGCTATCTGGATACAGGCAACCGCAGCAGCTTTACGCAGGCAGGCCCCGTGGCACGCATTGGCGGCGCAGTAAAAAGCTGGGCGCAGGATGCCGCCGCAAAGCTGGAAACCAGCCGCACATTTGTAGAACCGCTGTTTCGCACTCTGGCAGAACGTGGCTGCACGCTTTATGCAAACACCGCGGCGCAAAGCACAGAAAAATCTGCACAGCCCAACCTGCATCTGGTAACCGCACAGGGCCATACGGTGCACCCGCTGCGGCATGAAAACGGCATGTACACCTTTATGCTTTCTGCACAGGGGGCACAAAGCATCTCTCTGGTCTCGCGCACATTCCGCCCGTGCGATGCAGAAGGCCCGTTTGTAGATGATCGGCGCATGCTGGGTGTGGCTGTTGGGCATATCAGCATTACATCTGCTGGCACGCACCAGCCTGTAACGGCACATCTTACAACCGATACGCTGGAAGGCTGGCACGCGGTAGAAGTATCTGGGCAGGCACGTTGGACAAACGGCCATGCCAAGCTGCCTCTGCCTGCTACATTGCAGGGGCTTTGCCAGTTGCATGTGCAGGTTTTGGCAACAGGCGCTTACACTGTGGCCGCGCATAACGCACAGGCCAAAGCCGCGCTGGCGTAAAAAACCGCACAGCACTGCATGTGCTTTGCAAAAAAGGGCCGGTGCGTGGGCATCGGCTCTTTTTTGCGTGGGCGCATCTCTGCAAATTACGGCTGTAAAACTTTCCTTTCTGCATCGGCCTTTTTGCGTCTGCTGGCCTTTTTGGCCTGCTCTGCACGGCGGAGCGTTACCTCCAGCGCGGCAAGCTGCTCCAGCACCAAAGCACATTGCGCCGCTATCTTGCGCTGCGCAGAACTGCTGGAAATTGCGGGAAACAATGCCTCCCCCATAGCGCGGAAGGAAAGATCATCCACCAGCATCATGCGTAAACGCTGGTGCGCACACAGGCCCAGCGCATCGCGCACCGCCGTAATGCGCCCCATGGCCTGTGCGCGCACCATCTGCCAGGATACGGCATCATGCCGCACGGTTTGCCCTTGTGGGGCGGGGCCTGTGTGTTCCAGATAATCAAAATAGCCAAACACGTAGTTGCGGCACCACCGCTCTGCGGCATCGGCGGCTTCTTGCGTAATATCCCCTGCCTGCAACAGCCCCTGCACCGTGCGGCGCGGCCTGTTAAGGGCACCCTGCGCCACAAGGCCAGCGGGGGCAGATGTGTTGGGTAAGGCTGTGGCCTGATTTTTCATGTGTGTTCCGTATTTTTGGGGTATTTACAAAGCGTTATTGGGTTATGGCGTGCGTGTGGGCCGCCCCAGCAGGGCCTTGCAGCCGTGGGCATCGCGCCAGATGGTGTTTGCAAAAGGCAGCAGCACAGCGCGCAATTCTGCCGGAGCAGGCCAACGCGCCCCCACCGGGTAACCATTGCGGGCCGGTTGCCGCGCCCATGCCAGACGCGCCTGCGGGCACCACGCCCCGGCAGGAATATCTGCGCACACTTCATAAATGGCGCGGCACTGTGCCGCCGCATCCGCCGCCCCCGGTGGGTTGGAAACAAGCTGCCCCAGCTTTTTCAGCCACGCCGCCACAACAGGTTGGCTTACGGGCTGCATGGCCACCTGCACACGCTGCCAGCACGCCTGCACATGCGCCACAACATCGGGCGGCATATCTCGCGCAGTTAACGCCACACCCTCTCGCCTTGCAGCAAACAGCGCCTGCACATCGGGCGGCGCGGGGGTGTAACCGCCTGCGTGGGGTGTGGGCGTTATTGCACCTGCACCCTTGGGCTGTGGCACGCGCTTGGCATTTTCTGCACGCATGATCGGGCCGCAATATGCGTTGCCCTGTGGGGGCCGTGTTGCCGCATTATGCGGGGCTTGCGCCTGTTGCGTTGCGGGGTTTTGTGTGGGCGCACCCCGTGCAAATGCCGCGCCCGCTGCCTGCGCCTTGTAAAGCTGCGGCATGTTTTACACGCCCTCCATATCCGGCACGCCATCCCACGCGGCCATACGGCGCGCGTGCGGGCTGGTGGGTTCTGGGGCGGGGCGCATCTGCAACTGAGTGCGCAGGGTGGCATCTATCCACGCCACGGGTTCGGCGGGATTGAACGTGGCGCATTCGGCCAGCACGTTCAGCACCACGGCGGCATCATCCCCCGCAAGCTTGAGCCAGCGGCCCAGAATGGCACGGGCGGACCGATCCGGCCTGCCTGTGGCTTTTTTTAAAAAATCCAGACCAGATTTAAAAAGATGCGTGCGCGCATCCGTGTCCGGCCCGAACTTTGTGAGGGGATGTTCTGCTTCTGCTTCTGTTTCTGCCTCTGCTTCTTGGAGCATAACCGCAGCACGGGGCGCAGGCGTTATCCCCTGCTCTGCCCCCGATGATGGAGGCTCGGGCTTAAGCTGCGGGTTGCCACCTGTGCGGCCCCATGCGGCCCCGGCATCGGATGCGGCGCGGTCTCTCACCAAACGGCGAGAATACGGCACACCCTCCGCCGTGGTGGCATACACGCCCGCATCTTGCAGCTCTGCCATATAGCGCCGCACCTGCTGGGGGCTTACGCCCACCATCTGGGCAATCTGGCGCGGGTGCAGGGGTTTGCCGTTAACACATAAATGCCCGTAGGGCTCGGCCTCGTGCATCAGGCACAACAGGCGCATCCACAGCCCCTGCGCCGCCAAGGAGCACAAACGCAAAGCCGGATCCCGCTCATGGTCCTGCCACCAAAATTTGGACCATCTGCGCCGCGTGCTGGCGGGTGTGGCCGCGGGTGTTGCGGGGGATGAAGCAGCGGAACGCGGCATTAGGCGGCTCCTCCGTTCCACAACAGGGCTTGGGCTAATGCGGCCTCATCCTGCTGCCACGTGGTGGGGGTGGCGTGCGCCTGCGTGGGCTGCCAGCGTTCCAGCCCCTTCCATAACCCGCGCATGGCAATGGGGTGGCCTGCGGGCAGGGGCTCGGGGTCTCTTACCAGTTCGGCATAGCCTTTGGGTTGGGGCGCATGGGCGGGGGCTTGGGCTGTTAGGGCATCTTCATACCGCATCAGCACTTGCCGCACGCCCTCCATGCAGCGGCCAACCTCCCGCCCGATCCGCCGGAAGGAATAGCCCTTGCGCCGTAGCCCCACCATGTTGGCCACCACCTGCGCAGATGTGCCGGGCCGCTGCGCCTGCTGGCAGGCCTGTGCGTTTACCCCGCCTTGTGCGGGCAGCACCAGCGCCGGTGTGGATTCGGCATGGTGTTGTGATGTGTCACACCATTTTAACGCCTTGGAAACGTTTTTCCCCTGCCCTTTCTTTCCCTTAAGGGCTGGGGTGCCCCCCTTTTGTGCAGCCGGGTGCAGCACGGGCGCATGGGTGGGCATAACCCCACCCCTTTTGGGTGCGCGCAGCAGGTTAGGAAACTGCAAAACATTATGATTTGAAATGCTATTTGGTAAAATTCCAAACACATTGGAACCGGAAGCAGGCATAATGGGGTATCCGTGGTTGCGGGGTGGCTGGCCATTTACACCACCAAAACATGGCCTGCCCCGGACGCTATGGTGACCACTCCCGCAGCGTCAACCCAAAAATTGTGATATATCCCCTTTTGCGCCCGCGCCCCCGGCATGGAATAGTGCACAGGCAATGACAAGATCACCTGTGGCAGATGAACTGGAACGCCGGATGGCCCTGCTTGGGCTTTCCCAAAAGGCACTGGCCCGCAAGGCGGGGGTGGGCGATACCTATGTGCGCGATATTCTTAAGGGGAAATCTCGTAATCCGGGTGGGGAAAAACTGGAATGCATTGCCGCAGTGTTGGGCTGCACCGCGCGGGATCTGCTTTTTCCGGGGGTGGACCACGCCCAGCCGGGGCTGATGCTGCGTGAACGCCGCACCCCGTATTTGCCCCCACCGTTTACACCTGCCACAGCCCCCACGCGCACGCGGTTGCACCATTCTTCTGCATCTGCAACGCGTAGGGCGCCCCCCCCCCTTTCTGCCCCGCCGCCAGCCCCCGCGCCGCCGGGCTATGTTATGGTGCCGTTTTTGGCGCAGCGCGGCACAGGCTCTGGCCGGTATGATGAAGCGCAGATGCTGGGCAGCCCCAAATATTTTGAAGAAAGCCTGATAACCCAACGCCTGAACACCCGCGCAGAAAATTTGCGCGCCTTAAGTGTAGAGGGCCAAGCCATGGAACCCATGCTGCGCGATGGTGATACGCTGCTGATGGATACACGGCGCACCACCATGGCCGAACCGGGGCTTTTTGTGCTGTTTGATGGGGAAAACGTGGTGTGCCGCTGGGCAGAACGCACGTTTGACCCCCAAGGCCGCCCCTTGGTGCAGATAAGCTGCGAGAACAAGCGGTTTTCTGCCTGCACACTGCCCGCCAGCCGGGTGCAGATATTGGGCCGCGTTGTGTGGTATGCGCACTGCGTATAAATAGCGCGACTTTTCTGCAACAATACCCTTAAAAGCCCGTTAAAAATTCACTTTTTCTTTAACAAGACCCTTGCGGTCCTGTTTGTGGCTGGGTAAATATCCCTTATCAAATGCGTTAACAGCGCCCTAACAATGCCTTAAAGAGAACAAAAACACCAAGTACTGAATGTACTTGTTGGATTTCTTTACTGTGTTCATGCAGGACTATACAAATCTATGACAACACCCGATTGGACCTCTGGTTCAAACTACACGTGGGCTGGCCCTGCTTCTGGTGGGGTGTGGACCGATGCCAGCAACTGGCAATACAACGGTGAACCCGCCACACATGCGCCAGATAGCCACACCGGCGGCACCATTACCATTCCGGCTGGCGCTACGGTTACTGTTCCGGCGGATGTCAGCACATTGGGGCAGCCCTATTCCTTAAATGTAGATGTGCTGGGCACGCTGGTTATTGCCAACAGCAGCAGCGCACTGGGCATTAATACGCTTACTGTGGAAAACGGCGGCACAGCCACAATTGAGCGTCCGCTCAGTTTAAACGCGGGCTTAGTGGTGAATTCTGGCGGCACAGCCACGTTTGAAGGCGTAACGCAGGATTGGACCAACCCAAGGCTTAACTTTGCCTCGCAGCAGGGCGGCACCATCAATATTGATAAATCCAATATTGTTATGGGCACAGTTAACGGAAGCGGCGGCCAGGGCGCGCTAAATATTACTGGGGGTTCTGTTGTAAGCACCGCCAGTAATTCTACCAACATGTCTGGCCCCATTACGGTAACTGGCTCTAGCTTTACAGATAACAGCCAGCTTACCGGCACACTCACGCTTAATAATGGCGCCACGGCCACACTGCCCTCCAACAGTTGGCCAAAGGGTACCGTTGTGTTTGGCACAGGCAACAACACCATTGTGCTGCCCAGCAACCAAAACGCCACGCAAGGTGTAACAATCGCCAACCTGAAAGAAGGCGACCGGCTGGGTGTAGAAGGCACAGATGTAACCACAGCCACGCTTAGCGCCAGCAATGTCACGCTGGAAACGGCATCTGGCACAACCGTTCATCCCAACTCTGTCACGTATGACAGTTCCTACACAGATGCGCCCACGGGGGATGAAGCCCAGACTGTCACCATTGATAGCGGGCAAGGCGTGATCTGCTTTTTGGCAGGCAGCATGATTGCCACACCCAACGGTGTGGTGGCGGTGGAAAACATCCGCCGGGGTGATGCGGTTCTCACATTTGTAAACGGCGTAACCCATGTGCGCCCGGTGGTGTGGGCTGGCATGGCGCAGGCCACCATAAACCCCGCCCTGCCCGATGATATGGCAGGTTACCCTGTGCGTATTCTGGCCGATGCCATTGCGCCGGGGGTGCCGTATCAGGATCTGCTGGTTACGGCGGAACACGGCATTTTTGCCAATGGCATGCTGGTGCCCGCGCGTATGCTGGTAAATGGCAGCAGCATCTTTTTTGATCGCTCCATAACCAATTACACCTATTACCATGTAGAAACAGCCGAACACAGCATTATCATGGCCAACGGTATGCTTACAGAAAGCTATCTGGATACGGGCAACCGCCGCAATTTTGTATCCGATGGCAATGTTGTTACCATTGGGGCCAAGGCCAAAAGCTGGGCAGAACACGCTGCCGTACCGCTGGGCACGGCGCGCCATGTGGTGGAACCCATATGGCGTGTGCTGGCCGCGCGTGCGCCAGATGTTGCGGGCCATATGGCAGCTTCTGCCAAGCCAGAACTCACCCACAGCCACGGGCTGCACCTTGTTACGGCAGCGGGCACGGTTATTCGGCCTTTGCGGGCAATGGGGCGCAATATCTCCTTTATGCTGCCTGCGGGGGTGGAGGAAGTGCGCCTTGTTTCACGCGCATCTCGCCCGTGTGATGTAGAAGGCCCGTTTGTAGATAAACGCCGCATGCTGGGCGTGCTGCTGGGCCGCGTAACGGTGCTTTCTGCTGGCACGGCCACAGAAATAACCGCCCATCTGGCCTACGCAGATGGTGCCTATGGCTGGCAGGATATGCCCCAGCCACCCGCACGGTGGACAGATGGCAACGCCCTTCTGCCATTAAGCGCCACCACGGCACGCGGCCCCGCGCTGCTTACGGTGGAAGTGCTGCAAGCTGGCCCTTATCTGGCCACGCCCGCAGAATTTACGCTGCCAGTGGCCGCCAACGGCTAACACCACTTTGCCCCCGCATGTTGCCCAACGTGCGGGGGTTTTAGTTTCCGCCGCCGGGCCTGTTCTTCCATTCTATGGATTGATCGGCAATGTAGTAGGTAATGGCGGAAATAAACAACCACAGCGGCCCCGCCACGCTGTTTTCCAGCACCAAAGCCACGCCCATGCTAAATGCAGCAATGGAAAGCGCAAGAATAACGCAGCAGCACAGCACGGCCAGAGGCCAGTTTTTGGGCCATCCTTTTTTGGGCTGAGACATCTGGTGCGTATCCTATTTGGGCCGTGCAAAAGGCCGGGGCGTATGGTGTGTTATTGCGTATCGTAATCAACTAGGCAGCCGGGCACAATATACACAGCGAATAGCTGCCCCTCTGCGGCCTTATGCGCGCCCACGCAAAAGCACGGCCCCAAAGCCCATAAACACGCAGCCTGTTATACGGTTAAACACCCGGCGTATGGCGGGGCGCTGCAACTGTTGGGCCAATGTGTAACCGCCCACGGCATACACGCCGTACCACAGCATTTCCAGCAGCGCGAAGGTGGTTATCAGCACCACAAATTGCGGAAGCTGCGGGGCATGGGGGGCAATAAACTGCGGAAAAAACGCCGCCGCAAACAGCAACAGCTTGGGGTTGCTAAGCCCCACCCAAAACCCCTTGCGCCAGCGCCCCCATGCGCTGCCATGTTGCGGGCTTTCTGCCTGCGCGGCGGGCGTGTTGGGCGTAGCGGCGGGCACAGAAGGTGGCACGCGCCCGCCCTCTTGCCATGCCTGTATGCCCAGCCAAACCAGATACACCGCCCCGCACACGCGCAGCACGCCAAACAGATGAGGAGAGGCCGCAAGCGCTGCCCCCAACCCGGCGGCAGAAGCCACAAGCACCAGCACAACCGCGCTTAAACACCCCAACATGGTGGCCACCCCACGCGCCATGCCCACCCGCGCCACGCTGGCCAGAACATGCAGCATGTTGGGGCCGGGAATTGCGCACAAAAAGAACACTATGCCGCAAAACACACCCCAATTATGCCAGCTCATAATACAAGCCTTGTTTATAATGAGAGAGACAAGCCACTGTTACACATTCTCTGCCACCGGGCCAGAAACGGCAGAACACAGCCGTGTTAGAAAATACGCTAAAAAGTTCCATCACTTTAGCGTAGTTTAAACATTTTTAACCTTGTGCATTTGTGCTTCATAATCTAACTTTTCTATATTAGGTAATTCCAAACTTAATCCTTTTAAGAAAGTCCTCGTTATGGCAACCCCCACAATTACTGTTGGCAGTAACCAGACCGTTACATTTGATGCCACATCCAACACATTAAACAGCACTATTGATTTTACCGGCACAAGCGGCAACCTGGATTTGCAGAACCTTTCTGCCTCCAGCCCGCTGGCGCTTACAATTACCGGAAATTTTGGCGCCGGTATTAGCAACGTGCTCACGTTTGGCACCGCAGACAATATTTCTATCGATAATAGCACTGTCAGCTACAATATAAACCGCAACAAAACGACCACAATTACCCTTGTAGATAACAGCGGCCAGCAACTGGGCACCGTTACAATAGCGGGTGATGCTTTTAACCTTACCGGCGGCTTTACAAACGCGACTGTGCAGGGTGATAGCCTAGATGTTATTGCCACATCCTATAACAACGGCGCCATAACCGTTTGCTTTCTGGCAGACAGCCAGATTGCCACCCCCAACGGCGCGGTTGCTGTGCAGGATCTGAGCGTTGGGGATGAGGTGCTGACATATGCAGATGGCGTGGCCTCTGCTGGCACGCTTAGCTGGGCGGGTATGGCGCATTGCACGGTTAACCCCACCCTGCCGGATGATCTGGCAGGCTACCCCGTGCGCATTGTTAAAAATGCCATTGCCGATGGCGTGCCCTTTAAGGATATGCTGATAACCGCCGAACACTGCCTGTTCTTTAACGGCGCGTTTATTCCCGCACGTATGCTGGTAAACGGTGTTTCCATCTTTTACGATAAATCCATCACCTCTTATAATTACTACCACATTGAAACCCCAAACCACGCGGTTATTATGGCCGATGGTATGCTTACAGAAAGCTATCTGGATACGGGCAACCGCCGCAGCTTTACTGCAAAAGGCAATGTTATCCAGATTGGTGGGGCCGCCAAAAGCTGGCAGACAGATGCCGCCGCCCCGCTTTGTGTGGCAAGAGAGCAGGTAGAAACCGTGTTCCGCCAGATTGCCGCACGCCACCCACAGGGGGCCACCGCAGCCGCGCCAGCAACCGTGCATAACCCGGATTTGCACCTTATCACCAACACAGGCGCCACCATCTGGCCTGCAAACTGCAAGAACAACACTTACAACTTTATCCTGCCCGCCAACACGCAGGGCGTGCGCGTGGTCTCCCGCGCAAGCCGCCCGGCAGATGTGATTGGGCCTTTTGTAGATGATAGGCGCAACCTTGGCGTGGCTGTGGCGGAAGTTACCCTTTTATCCGCCGCCAAACAGCAGGCTGTAACGGCCCATTTGCAGCCCGAAAAGCCCGAAGGCTGGCACGCTACAGATTGGACAGATTGCGCATGGACAAACGGCAATGCCGAACTGCCCCTGACCACGCAGCAAACTCAAGGGGCCATTTGCATGCTTTCCCTTAAAGTGCGGGCCGCCGGGCCTTACCTGCTAGCGGATGCTGTGCCGCACAGTGCTGCCAAAACCGCCTGATCTGCCAAAAACTGCTTACATATTTTGGTGTTTTTAAAGCACCATTTGGGCCAGTGCAAAAATGTGCTGGCCCTCTTGCAGCAACATGGCCATGCTATTGCCTTAATTGGCATATGATATGCAAAAGTGAGTGCAACACGCTCTAGCAAAAGGCATCGGCTATGTTTCAGCGCATGACGTCTCTCTTGAAATTTCAGAACACTCCATCGGAACAATGGCAAAAAATGCCCGTGCATTTGCGCCGCTTTCTATACGCCACTTTTGTGGTGGAAGGCGTGTTGAGCCTCTATCTGCTCAAAAGCATGGCCTCCCCTCTTTTCCATTTAACCATGTTGCTGCCAGCGGCATTTTTGCAGCATCAGGTTTCTGTTGCCCAATGCTCGCTTATTGTTTCCATGTATCTTACTGTGGCCGCCATTGGCAGCATTGCGGCTGGCGCTTTTCTTTTGCGCAAAAATTATGAAAAAAGCATGATGCGGTATGCCGTTATACAGGAATTAAAGCAAAGCACCGCCCCCAAAAAGAACTGATCTGCCAAAAACCAGTAACGCATTTTTTTGCAAAAATAGCGGGGGCATTGTTTGGCGTTTATGTGTGCAAACCTGCCAGATCTGTTGCACCCATGCGGCAGCCTTTGGGGGGCTACGCAGCACAACTGTTACAGCCGGATGCGGCGCGCTTTCCTGCCCTCATAGTCCTGCCTAACCCTGCAAGAAACCCACCTTGCAGGAAAGCCGCACCACCATGCCAACATCACCAACACATGCAGCCCCCCGCAAGCGGCCTTTGCCCAACACGCAGGAATGGCCGCCCCTACCCGGCACCAGCGCCTATATGGCCCGCCAGCTTGCGCACGATACCGCCACCGTGCGCCAGATTGTGACAGTTTTACAAAACTGCGCCCAGCAGATTACCCCGCTTGTGGCCCAGCTTTACTTTACCCAAGGCCCGCTAACAGTGCTGGACTGCGCCCCCACCCTGCGCGCGCTGGCCGATGACATTGCGCATGATGACCCCCAAACCCTGGCCGAGCTGGCGGCCGAGCGTGCCCGCACTGGCTGATATGTGGGTTTTGGAAACACCCCCGCCCTGCTATGTTGCCCCCTCGCCATGCTGCGCGACAAAACAGAAACCGTATAAAGGACGCCCCTTTTGAAACGCAGAAACCTTTTTGCCGCTTCTCTGGCTGCCGGTGCCTTAGCCGCCGGGCGCAAAAGCTGGGCCAGCGTGCCAGAGGCCGCACAGGCTATGGGCCGCACCGCGCCGCCCGGCACCGTACCCGCCCTAACGCCCGCCCGCGTGCATGCAGACCAGATAATGGACATTAAGGTGTGCCTGCGCCCCTTCCGCCCCGCTGGCCCGCGGCTGGAAATAGAGCCGGTGGCAGATAAAATTGTGGTGCACAATTACGGGCATGGCGGCAGCGGGTGGTCTCTTTCATGGGGGTCTGCCGCTATGGCGGTAGAACGCGCCGCCCCACTTATGGAAAAACGCGTGGCCGTAATTGGCTGCGGCATTATTGGCCTTACCACCGCCATAACCGCCCAGCGCGCGGGCATGAATGTTACCATTTATGCGCGGGATATGCTGCCCCATACGCGCTCTGTGCGGGCCAATGGCAGTTGGACACCGGATTCACGCATTGCGCTGATAACCGCCGCCACGCCAGATTTTGCCGCCACGTGGGAGCGCATGGCGCGGTATTCTTGGCAAACGTATCGGGAATATTTGGGCCTGCCTGGCAACCCGGTGGATTTTAGAGACAATTACATCCTATCCGACACCCCACCGGATGAGGCCGACCATACCGAGCCCGCGCCCGATATCAGCAAAGGTTCCTATGCCTCTACCGGCGTGCCGCAAAGCGAGGCCGAATTTGCTAAATATGGTGAGAGGATAAAGGATATTATTCCCGCAGCCGAGCTTCTGGCCGGGGCGGATAACCCCTTCCCCGTTGCGTATGCGCGGCGCAAGCCCATTATGATTTACAATTTTGGCGCGTTTGGCCACGCTTTGTTGTCTGATTTTTATCAGGCAGGCGGGCGTATTGAGATACGGGAATTCCATAGCCCATCCGAAGTGGCAGACCTGCCAGAACGTGTGGTGTTTAACTGCACCGGCTATGCAGCGCGAGATTTGTGGGGCGATAAATCTCTTATTCCCGTGCGCGGGCAAACGGCGTGGCTGCCGCCACAACCCGCCGCCAATTATGGCGTGCGCTACAAGGGGGCGGCCATGCTTTCCAAATCCGATGGGCTGATGGTGCAGGGTGTCAACCTTTCCGGGTTGGGAGAGCTGGAAGGCGTGGGCAACAGTATGGAACAGCCCAACCGCGCAGAGGCCGAACAGGCCGTGGCTGTGTTTGAAGATCTGTTCTCCCGCTTTCGGCCCCGCAGAGGATAACGGCATGGCACAGCACCGCATTTTTGCAAAACAGGGCCAAACGGCTAAAGGATTTTGCGCCGCCCTGTTGGCCGCAACCGGGCTTGTGGCCACAGCCCATGTTGCACAGGCTGCCCCACGCCATGCACCGGCTGCGGCCCCCGCCCTTGCCGCGCCAAGTTTTACGGCAGAACAGGCAGACCACGGGGCGCAAATTTACGCAGGCACCTGCGCCATGTGCCACGGCGCCGGGTTGGAGGGCGCGCATGATATGCCGCCTTTGCGTGGGCTGTTTGTGGCGCGCTGGGCCAATACATCGCTCAACAAGTTGTACGCCTACATCACCCATGCCATGCCGCTTATGGCGCCGGGCACCCTGCCCCCGCAGGACAACATAGATGTTCTGGCGTTTCTACTGCGAGAAAACGGTGTGGAACCGGGGCACACACCCCTACCTGCGGATGAAAACCGCTTGGCGCAAATGGTGTTTCCCGCTGCTTTGGCGCTGCCTCCGGCAAAAGCAGCGCAACCGGGCAAGGCCCCGCGCACACGGTAAAAAAATACCCCGCCCACTGTTTTATGGTGGGCGGGGTATTTTAAATATTGCTGGCCGTTTGGCCTGTTTTACAAAACAGATGGCTTACCACTTAAAGCCAATGCTGCCTTGGGCGTTCCGGCGCTCTCCATAATAGCACCATTCCTGCCCGTAAGAGGCATAGGCCATGCAGTTGCCGATATACTTTTTATCAAACAGGTTGCGCACGCTGGCCGCCACACTCCACCCACGCAGAGAGGGAGAAAGGTTAGACAGATCATACCCAATGGAGCCATCAAACACCGTATATTGCGGCACGTGCACGCTGCCGTAAGAGGCCTCGCCCCCATAACGTGGGGCGGAATAACGCAGGCCGCCGCCAAAGCCAAAACCCTTCATCACACCTTTGGGCATGGTGTAATAGGCAAACAGAGATGCATTGCCTTTGCCAGACTGCATAAGCGGCTTGCCGGTGGAATCATCCTTAATTTTCTGCACGCTTACTGCGGCAGTAATCATTAGGTTTTTGTAGGGTTCGGCGTGGGCTTCAAATTCAAAACCATCTGAATGCACCTTGCCACTTTGCGTATTGTAACCCAAATTCCCCACAGCCACCAGCACGTTGGTTTGCTCGATATGGAAGCCAGCGGCTGTTAGCAGCACGGATGTACCGGGGAACTGATACTTCACCCCACCTTCAAGCTGTTTGCCCAAGGAAGGATCTGCCTGCCGGAAGCTCTGCCCCCCATTGTTAGACACAACGCCAGACTGCGGCTGGAAGGATGTGGAATAGCTGATATATGGCGCAAGCCCGAAATCAAAGTGATACAGGCCAGAAGCACGCCACGTAATCTGGCGCGGGCTTTCACTGGTGCCGGTGTGGCTGATATAGTTCATCTGGTGGGAACGGTACCAGTCATTCCGCAAACTGCCTGTTACAATCAGGTTTTTCCAGCGCAGTTCATCCTGCGCGTACATGCCAATCTGGTGTGAATCCGTGCGGTAGCTCATATATGGGCTGCCCATGTCTGGCATGGTCATGTGGTAATTGGGGTGCAGCACATCCAAAGAGGGCGCAGCGGCATAATAGCCTACCTCTGTGGCGCTTTGCTGCATGTAATCAAACCCGAACATCATATCATGCGTCACTGGCCCGGTGCGCACATGGCCCTTAAACTGGCTATCAAACGCCAGATTATGCGTGTGCTCGTTGGTGCCAAAGGCAGAACGGGCCAGCATTGTGGGGTCTGCATCGTAATAGCCGCCATCATACACGCTGCGGTAGATGGTTTTTACATCATCATACCGGCCGCGGGTGCTAAAGCTCCAATCATCGTTAAACTTGTGGTTTAGAATATAGGTAATGCCGCCCTGCCTGCGGTTGAATTTTTCAAAAGGCACGTCACCATCATAAAAGTTACGCGGCAGGTACCCGTATGATGCACGTTTGAGAGAGCCCACAAGCGGCACGCCACCATAGGTGCCGTTTTCGGGGTCATACTGATAATTGCCCAGCAGGGTAAGCGTGGTGGGGCCGTGTGCGCCAAAGGTAAAGGCCGGGCTTATGGAAAAACGGCGGCTGCCCGTGCGTGCAAGCTGGCTGTGCTGGCCATTAACCGTGCCATACAGCCGATACTGCACGGAACCATCCTTGGTGGCGTAACCGCCAACATCTGCATCCACCCGGTACAGATCAAAACTGCCGCCGGTGGTGGTGATATCTCCGTAAAACTGTTTGTCTATCGGCAATTTGCTGGAAAGTGCTACAAGCCCGCCGGGGCTGGATTGCCCATACAGGGCAGAGGCCGGGCCTTTTAGCACTTCCACCCTATCAAGGCGGGATGTATCTGTTTGCGGTGTGGCGTACCCGGTGGGGCTATCCTGCACCTTCAGCCCATCTAAAAAGGTGGGCACGGTAAAGCCGCGCAGCATGAACTGGTCATACCGTGTGCCTACGCCACCGCCACGCAAATCAGACGTAATGCCCGCCGCATAACGGATGGCCTGATTAAGGCTTAGCACGCCGCGCACATCCATTTCATCCCGCGTAATAACTGTAACAGACTGCGCTGTTTCAATAAGCGGTGTGTTGGATTTGGTGGCGGAAGACGCCAGGGTGGATGCCCTGCGCGCGCGCACTTCCACCCCTTCAACATGCACGGCGGATGCAGGCCCCTTGTTGGTGGCCTTGCCGTGTTTTGCTGCCGTTGCCCCAACCTGCTGAGACTGCCCGGATGTGGGTGTCTGGGTTGCTGCAAGAACCTTACCGCTTATGAAAAATGTAAGGGGAAGCGCACAAAAAATAACCCTGTTGCGGTGCATACCCGTTTTACCCCGTGGTTCTTGCTGGTGTGTTGGCTGGGCAGTTACCAACATTGCGAATCATTTGCAATGCCTAAATGAGGCTCAGATTTTTGCGGTTTTCTGCCGTTATAGAGTGGTTTTGCGGGGCGTTTTTGGTGCAGAAAATGCGCAGACCATACCCCGTAAAACAGGCGCAGGCCCGGCTGTATCAGACCGAAAAATACGGCCCGATGTTTTATAAACTATCTTTTAATAATCAAGGTATTTGGCAACGCATGCCACCCGCAGCACAGTGCTGAACAGGGGCTAAAAATTGGCCTTGGCATGGCCGCCGCACGGCGTGCAAAGGGCCTGTTCTGGCCCCTTGCCGCGCAGAGAGAATATGGAGTGGCCGCTCTCTAAAATTTGCACATGAGAACAGATTGCAGTTGCAACTGTGGCGTTAAGGAGACACCCCGCCATCCTTACCGGCCCAGCCATCTGCGGTATCCAACGCCGGAGCCAACCCCTCCAGCGGGAAGTTTATGGTCAGCACACCTGCATCACGCTTAGACAACATCAGATGGCCCACTTTGCCACGGCGCAGGGCGTCCATCAGTTCCAGCGTAAAGGTGGCCAGCCCCAGGCAGCCCTTAGTATCGCAATATTGCCATTCCAGCGGCACGGGCGGCGCGTTATCCACCCCCAAAAAGGAATGTTTGCTAAGCGAAAGGCCAAGCGGCACCCGTACGATAATTCTGTATGGCGCATCAGACAGCCGCGCAGTGCTGTTGGGTGGCACGGCACGCGCAATTTGCATGCTGCCAATAATGCTGGTGACGTGGTGCTGGGTATCGTTTATCTGAAAATTCTGCTGCACGCCGCATACAAACGGCTTGCTGGTGGCGCTGTTAAAATTGCACTGCCAGCCCCAATGCTGGATAACCCCGCTTTTACGCTCTATTTGGCTCATACCCGCCTGCGCTGGGCCAACGGGGCCTTTATCATGCAGCGTATCCAGTAATGTTGTATCTTCTGAAGGAGATTTGCTGGCCGCCTGCGCTGGGCTGCATAGCAGCGCCGCCACAATGCCGCACGTGGCAAAAAGCCCCGCCCGCGCAAAATGCACTTTAAAAAAACGCTGCTGGGCCATGCTAAAACTCCTGTTGTTTCATTTAAGCTGCCCCACTGCCGTTATGGCACAGGCAAGGCAGCGTTGCACCGCACGTAGGATTCCTTATCCCTAAAGATAAACAGCACGTAGTAATCCAGCGCGCGGCCACGCCTGCGGGTGGTATGGGTGTAAAACGGAAACACATCCTGCGGGGGGCCGTATTCTGGCGGCAGGGGGTCACTCTCCAGCAGGGTTTCCACTCTAAACAATGGCACATAAATATGCACCGGGCCGGGGTTGCGCCGCACATGCCACAAATTACGCCGAAACTTGCGCAACCGGTCTGGCAGAATGAAGATCATGTTTTCTTCAATAAACCGCTCATCCGGCTGGGCGCGGCGCAGGTAGCGCGTATCTTCCGGCATATCGCAAAAAAAGTTGTAACCCTGTATTTTCATGCTTCTCTATGCACTTTCTTCGGGGTCATATCCGCTGGGTTGGGGCATGGGGTATCCTTTTGGTAACACCTTGTTCCTCTCCTCCCATACTGTGCACATGCATGCAACCAGAGCGCGTGCACGGCAGACCTTAGGCGTTACACGGCCCTGCGGCTGTTTGATTTGTGTATTTTTTGCTGTTTTAAGCGCGCAGATTACGCAAGCAGGGCAACTGCTGGATGGCCCGCAGCTTTAAGCTATCGCCCATCATACCCACACAATGTGCAGGATAACTTGGCCGCAACAACACGGCTTTTACAAAATACGTGCGCGCGGCGCAAACACGCCACATATTGGCGCAGAGTTATCATCTATAAAAAAACCCTGCCCCAAAATATGGAGCAGGGTGAGGTTATTAAGCCCGCAGCGCGGTTTCTTCTGGCATTTCAGCCCTGACAACATAAGGGCCAGCTTCTAGAATCTGGAGGGCAAGAAGTGCGCCTGTTCCCGGCTCTCTCTGGCCGAGGGGGAGGCAGGCATTTCCATCCGTCCAGCGCATGGGGTAAAACTCTACGTTATTCCATCCGTCCAGATTTTCATCGTGCAGATAAGATGTGATCGTGCGCGAAGTTGCCCCTTCGAAAATCCTGACATCCCCAACCAGAACCCCAAGATGGCGGCGATCATCTACAAATGGCCCTATTGCCTCATTACGGCGGCTGGCGTTGGAGCGGATGTAAACCGTTTCAATGCCTGCGGGGACCATAAAGAGAGCGTAATTTTTTTCCGTACGCAGGGGATAGATAACACGACCATTGCCCAATGACAGAGAGAGGCCACTTTCCTCTGTCAGAACTGGTGTTTCTGTGTGCAGCGGCAAGCCCATTTCTGCCGCACGTGCGCTGAACTCTTGAAATAATGGCTCAACAAAAGCGCGGGAGACATCAAGCGGTGCTGCGGCATCATCCCAAGTAAGCTGACGGCTGCGGGTTATGGAAAGCACATCACCATCCTGGCGGAAACTCTGCCGGTTTCCGGTATCCAGATAGCTTTCCGTTAAAACACCATCTGCGATGATAACGGCATGATCTTCGGTTTCAACGTGGTAATAATCGTAAGACGTGAAAGATTGATCGTAAAAGATGGACCGACCGTTTACGAGCATACGCGCAGGCACAAAGCGGCCGTTAAGAAACAGGCAATGTTCAGGGGTGATCAGCATATCCTTAAAAGGCACGCCATCTGCTATGGCGTCCTTAAGAATGCGCACCGGGTACCCGGCCATATCTACAGAAAGAAAAGGCTTTACAACGCAGGTTGATTTCCCAACCCAGGAAACCGTTTTCTGCTCTGTTTTACCGTTTACAAGCACATCGATCCGGTCACCAATAACCAGATTTTCAACCTTACACGTTGATCCATTCACTGAAATTTCTGTGCCCGCAAGGAAGCATGGGTCAAAATCGCGGTTCTGAAATGCCAGCGATGACCGTGTGCCATCGGTTCCTCTTATTTGCCAATGATTGTTACTTTGGCCGTATGAATCATTCACATAGGTATAGTTGGAGATATTAACATTTGCGTCTGTTAATAGAAAATATCCGCCCGCCGTATCACCCAATATGATTTGCGGTGAACCAGCCTTACCCCAAGTGAAATTATATGAATATGTTACACCGTTAATAGTGAAGCTTGTTGAACTATTAAAAGTGACTTCAACACTGTTTTGGACATCAGAAACAGTTGATGTTGAATTTACTGTTTTTATAGTTGCAAAGTTAAGTATATAAGTTCCTGAAGATGGAATGGTGCTTGTGGTAGCCATGGGGTACTCTTAAAGAATTGTTAAGAAAAAGTTAGAGTTAGGTATATATTATCTTATCTCAGTGTCAAATGATTCTGCACGCAGGCATATCCATTAACAATCCCGCACATCTGGCCCGGCTGGCATAGGTGCCCCTTAACAGTTCTGGCATAATGCGGCACAGATACACGCACGCGTTTTCCATCGCCCGGCGTGCCTGTGCTGCCAAGGGGCAACAGAAGTAGAAGGACACTTGGCCATGCGCTTTTCCGCCCCTTTTTCCCGCTCCGGCTTTTTTGCGCTGTGCGCTGCGGGCGCGGTGCTGGCTGGCTGTGCAGAACCCCGCACCACCACCACACCACAGGGCAAGGAAGCCCCGGTAGCCGCCACCGGCCCCAAAGATGTGTATGAAGCCCGCGGGAACGCACCCTTCTGGAACATGACACTGGCTGATGGCGCGCTTTCTGTTGAAACACCAGATGGCCCGCGCATGGCCCGCGTGATCCGCCACGCTTATTCTGAAGGTGGCACCCGGTATTACGAGGCATCGGACATAAAAGCCGCCCTTACCGCATCTACCTGCACAGACAACATGACCGGCCAAGTGTTTACAGATACCGTAACCCTTACAACCGCCACCAAAACCTTGCAGGGCTGCGGTGGCGCCCTTGTGCCCCCCACCAGTTTAAACAATACGCGCTGGGTGGTTACGGCTATGGATGGCCGCAAGCTGCGTGGCGGCAATTTTGTGCCCGACACAGATGACAGCGCCACGGATGAAAACCCCAACCCAGCCGCAGATATGTTTGCCCCCACGCTGGACATTAACGATACGGGCAAGATTTCTGGTTCCGATGGCTGCAACCGCTATGTGGGCGGGTTGGTGTTTGGGCCAAAGGGTAGCGTAAAAGCCACGCCTGCGGGCAGCATGAGCACGCGGATGGCCTGCCTTGGCAAACAGAATGACATTGCAAACACCTTTAGCCCATTGCTAAGCAGCGTAACCGGCTGGACAACAGATGGCACACACCTTGTGCTGCAAACCTCCGGCGGCAAAACCATCCGTTTGCGGCAGGTGTTCTAAGCCTTGCGCCTTGTGCCGCGCCACTTTGGGGCGGCGGGCAATTACAGCGGTTACGGCGGCGTGCTGGCCCCTTTATGTATCACGCGAGCGTGAGAGATTGCGGGCTACAACACAAGGCTGGCCAGCCCCATATTGGCGGCAAGTGGTGCAAATACGTGCCCTTGCCCGCCCTTTAGCGCAGGAACCTCTGCCAGAGCGGGCCGTTATAGGCCTATCGCACAGATGTTTTTATGTTTGAAAGGGCGCTTTCGTATGATTTCAGCCAGCAAAAAAGTGTTTCGCAAGGTGGCTTTGGGTGTCACGCTTGCGGTTACAGTGGTTCCGGCGGCTGTAAGTGCGCTGGTTTCCACCGCCCATGCTGAACGCAGCGAACGGTTTGGTGGTGATTTTACAGCCGAACACAACGCCACATCCCACCCAACTGGCAAGGTGGATGCGGTGTTTTTCCCTTCCACGCATGAGCTGCGCTACACCATTACGTGGGATGGGCTAAGCGGGGAGGTTACGGTGGCGCACTTTCATGGTCCGGCAGATCCGGGGCAGGAGGCAGACCATATGATCACCCTGAAAGGCCCGTTTAAAAGCCCGTTTTCTGGCACCGCCATTTTAACGGCAGAGCAGGAAAAAGCCCTGCATGATGGCAAGATGTACCTCAACCTGCACACCGCCGCCTACCCCAAAGGGGAAGCCCGCGCACAGCTAACATCTCCTTATAATGGAGACACAGAACACACAGACCCCAACCGCACCTAACAAGCGTTGCCCCCGCGCGCATAAAAAACGGCCCCGCTGCCTACACCCCGCATATGGGGCAAGGCAGCGGGGCCGTTTTGCATTTTAAGCCCAGATACTGGTGGGCATAAGCCGCAACATATTACAGGTGCTGTGCGCCTTCTGGCTGGGCTTCACCACCCTGCGGGGCACCGTTAGGCTGCTGGTTGGGCTGCATGGTGCCGGGGGTGGTGGAATGTTCTACATCATACGCCGTGGCTTTTTGCTGATACGTGCCCTTTGCGCCGGGGTGTTCCTTATCATACAGCGCGGCCTTGGCGCGGGCTTCCTTACGGTATTCGTGCCGGCGGTACATGCCCGCAGCACACCCCGCAGCCGCACCCAGCACACCATGATGGTTGGCCATATGGCCACCCACGGCACCAGCGGCGCCATACTTCAGGCAGCCGCCCGGTTCGCTGGCGTTTGCGGCGGTGCCAATGGTGGCAGCCATAAGGGTTGCTAGGCCAAGGGTTACAATCTTACGCATTCTTTTATCCGTCTTTTCTATGGCCTGCCGGTGTGGGGCAGGCATCTGCCAAACTTATATAGCAAATAGATATGGCAGCAGCTTTGTTCAACACCACCACACTAACCTGCAAACAGTGGCGGAATATGGGCCAAGGCAGAATACTGGGGCGTTTGCTATGCGGGCGGCCCATAGGCGTTGGGGCCTTGCGTACCTTTGGCGCATAAAAGGTAAATCCAATAACCCACGCCTATATATGGAAGAAAACATAAAACAGAAAACCAGCCGTTCCTGCCTAAATCATGATGCCTTCTGACCGAAGAGGAAATAACGGCGCATAAAAGAAACAGATACAGCACAAAAAGCACAGCATAAAACGCATACAAAGCTGTTGTGGCCACAGTTGAAGGATCTGCATATTTATAAAAAAGATACATAACGCCAACATGCGCAAGATATGTAAGTATAAATATAAGAACAACCCATGCGCTCCATATCCGATAATCGGAAACAGACAGGCGGCCTGTGTACTTAAAACTTTGTTTAAGCTGTTCTATCAAAACAGACACGCATCCCCCTTTTTAGCATGGCTTGCAACGCAAAAGCCCGCCAGCACGGCTGCCAGCGGGCCTGATGTGTGTGTGGGCGCTGTGGTGGGCGCGTATTACCGCACGGCTCCGGCCTGAGATGCCGCCTGACGGGCAAATTCGGCCTGTGCTGCGGCTTCTCGCGCTTCGGCCTTTTGCGCCACGTCATCCTGAATAGCCTGCTGCGAGGGCAGCGGCGTATAGGGCACTGGCTTGGGTGCTGGCGCGGGTGTGGGGGCCATAACAGCCGGTGGCGGAGCAGAGACAACCTGCGGCGCAGGGGCAGAAACCGCAGGGGCCGCCACATGCGGCGTGGCAGCCACAGCACGCGGGGCCACATAAGCCGGGGCAGATACAGCCGGGCGTGGTGTTGCCACACGCGCAACAGGGGCCGAAACCGCACGCGCTGGCGCTGTTATCTTGGGTGTGGCGGCCACACCTGCGGGAACAGCCGCCGCAGCGGCAACGGGGGCTGTGGCACGGATAGGCGGCGGGGGTTCAGACGGCCATCTTGGTTTTTCATCCGATGCCCGCTGGTTATCTATGCTTGGCGCGGCATCACCATTGCGGGCGGCCTTAAGCAGATCCGGCCCCATAAGGGCGGTGCGGGAGCATACGGCCTCACGCTGGTCTCGGTTTAGGGTGCGGGTATCAAACATCTGGTCTGGGCCAAGGCGCAGCATGCCAATGCCACCCCATGCGTAATCGGACGAATTGCGGACATCCGGCAGTTCTGCCAGTTCCCGGCCCAGCATGTTCACCGTGGTGTCTGTTATCAGCTTGTTGTGGTAGCAAAAATACATCAGCCCGCCCACATTGGCCGCATTTGTGCCCAATACGGTGGGTATGCCATCGTAATCCAAAATGCCGGGGGCGGCTGTGGCCACTGTCATGGGGGGTGGGCCGGGGCGCATCTTCATAATTTGCAGCCCGTAATGAGGGTTCTTCTCCGCCGCATAAGCCGCCGGGGGCGCGGCCAACAGGGCAGTGCAGGCCCCCAACGCCAGAAAAACAGGACGGAATCCCAACATCTACTTTGTTCCTTGCTTTGGTCTGGCCGCAGAATACGGAAAAACCCCACCTGCCAGCAAGGCCCGCCGCGCGTGCCATGCCGCATAAACTTGCGCATAGATGCCTGATATCCACACCTACGGCCACCCCATTGGCACGCAAATACAGCCTTACGGCCCTGTGAATGGCCTATATGCCACGCAGCGGGCACAAAGGCGGCGGGTGGATTTTGTGTAATGTTTTTGTATGCTGATGGATGAATATGGCCGAGCTTTCTTCTTCTTCCTCCGTGCGGGTTTCTGCGCGGCGCATTTTGGTGCTGGATCTTTTAGCCGGGTATGTGGATGCGCTGGGCTTTGTGTATCTGGGCGGGCTGTTTGCCTCCGCCATGACAGGCAACACAACCCATCTGGCCGCCGCCCTTGTTGGGGGCATCTGGCCGCATGCGCTGATGTTGCTGGAAATTTTAGGCACGTTTTTTGTGGTGGCCATGCTGGCTACTCTGGCACGGCTGCGCTGGCAGGCGGCCATTGGCATAGCCTGTGTGGGCGCGCTGCTGGGGGCCACGCAAATTGCCATGCTTACGCCGTGGCACCGCCCGCTGGCCCTTGTGCTGCTGCCCGCCCTTATGGCCGTGCAGGGTGAAACAATTGCCCGGTTTTCTGGCACCGCTATCCAAACCATTGTGATCACCAGCAACCTGCTGAAATGTGCCTCTGCGCTGGCTACATCACTGGCCGCGCGCTGGCCGGGCAGCACGGTTAAACCCCCGCCACCGGGGGCGGCTTTGTTGCCGGGGCTTTCCTGGTTGGGGTTTGCGGCTGGGGCACTGTGTGGCACCCTAGCCATGGCGTGGCATGTGCCGCTCCCCTTTATCTGGCCCCTGCCCTTGCTGATTTTACTGTATCTGGACATTGCCCGCGCCGAAGCCCACAACACACCGCCCTGAACACCACCCCACCCTTTTACGAACCAAGAGTAATGACCGGTCTGCCCTTTCCTTCCCTACCTGTTTCTGCCTCTGCTGCTTCTCTGTTTTATCGTGCACGTGGGCTTGCCGCGCTGGTGCTGCTGCCCGCGCTGGCAGGCTGCGGATATATAGATAGCCGCACCGCCCATAAGGGCCAGTTGGCCGTGATTGGCATGACAAATGAGGATTTACAGGCCTGCGCAGGTATTCCCGACAAAACGCAGAAGATAGATGAGCACACCACGGTTTATCAGTATGTGCGCTCGGTCAACATGCCTTCCACCAACGATTCCTCGCTGTTTCCGCTCCAGACATTTGTGAACATGACACAAACCACCTTTGGCGGTGCGGGCAAAACCTGCGTGGCCAGCCTGCGGATGGTGGATGGCCGTGTGTATGACCTGCATTACAGCGGCGATAATGACCGCATGATTGGCACGGATGGCGCGTGCTCTACGGTTGTAAAAGGCTGCATCCGCTCCCCCGTGGCCTCCACCAACCGGTTCCGGGATAGGTTAATTGGGTTTGGCCCGGTTTCGGCTTTTCATGAACCCAGCATAGAGGCCCAAAGGCAGGCCCTGCATTCGGCTTATGAGCAGCCAGAACCGCAACGTATCCTCAACCCACAGCCAGATTCTGCTGGTGCGCCCTCCTCCGCCGCCACGCCCGCAGCGCAGGCAGGCCCGGCAACACAGGCGGCTCCGGTTTCTCAAACGCTCACTGGCCCGCAGGCTGTGGCCGCCGCTTGGGCTGCCAAGGCGCAGGCCGCAACACCCGCTACGGGGGCGGCCCAAAACAGCAACGCCCAGCACTAAGGCCGGGCGCTTTATATATTATGTGGGCTGGGGGTATGTGCCCCCGGCCCAGCATATGTTCAGGGCGTTCAGGCCTTGCCGCGCGCGCCTTCCTGCAACTGGGCTTCCAGCTTACGCAGGCGTTCACCCAAAGCTTTTGCGTGTTCTGGCCGATCCTTCAGCGCAATATCGTATTCCCGTTTTACCTGTTCCATTTCACGGCTAATATCTGTGGCGGATGGCAGGTGGTGGGTATGGTTTTCTGTTTTTTCAGACATAAAAATCTTATCCTCGGTTACATAAGCCTGCTTTAAACATTGGGGCCGCCCCCGCAGCCTGCAACCCGCACAAAAGCAGACCAGCATTACCCGCCATAACGCCATGCCCAGATAGCGGTTGACCACACGGGGCAAAAGAGTAAGGGTGACGCTGTTTTGATTTGGCATGATTCCGGCGGAATCTGCGGGGCATTTGGTACATGAACATGGCACTGGCCCGGCAGCCTCTGTTTCCGACGGAACACTATAAAGGGGTTTTTGGGATGGGCATGTTTCTGTGCATTGCACTGTTGGGCCTGGATCTGATGTTGTATTTCCTGGGCATGAACGTTGCAGCTATGGGTTCTGCTGTGGTGGCTTTTCTTGTTCCGGTTGTCGTGATGTGCAGCTACAGCCTGATCCACATTGAAAAAGACCCCAACGCGTCTTCCTCTCATCACTAATACAGGCTGGCGGGCTTTTGCCTGCCATACTGCAAAAAAGCCGCCGCAGCCTTATTGGCCCCGGCGGCTTTTTTGTGCCCGCATGTGTGCGGTATGCCGTGTAAAGTGGCGGCCTTACTGCGCCGTGCGGGCCAGTTGTGCGTGGGTAAAGGCGCAGGCCCCATTATGATAGGGCGCGCAATTTTGTTCCTCGCTCCCTATCACGCCATGCGCCCCCATACGGAAGGTGATGCGGCATGATTGGCCGTTATATTCCGGATCTGTTGTAACCACCCATGTTGTGCCGTGGCGGGCGGCTGCGCCCTCGGCTGATCCGGCGCAGGTATCCCCCACGACCGAAACTTCGGCAAAGGTTTCATCCCCCGTTTGCACCAGTTTAAAGGTACCTTGGCCGCCTGCCATGCTGCCTGTGTACATTTGGGCGGATGTAGCGGGCGGTGTATCCTGCGCCAGCGCGGGTGTGGCGGCTATGGTGGCGCAAAACAGGCCCAATGTGCGAAAAAGATGCGGCATGGCGGTTGCTCCGTTTTTAACAAACCGGGCTAACGCCAGCCACCGTACGTTTTAATGATACATCAGCGCACGAAACAGGCTGACAAGCCCCGGCTGTAGCACATACTGGATAATCAGCAGCACCACCATTGGGCTAAAGTCCATGCCGCCCGGCATTGGCAGCATACGCCGCACGGGGGCCAGCACGGGTTCTGTTATCCGTTCCAGAAACACGCCTATTTTCCAGACAATCTGGTTGCGACTATCCAGAATGCCAAAGGCATACAGGTTTACAAAAATACAGGCTGCCAGAAGCACCCAACTATACAGTTCCAAAAGCCGCATCAGCAGCATGAAAACGAAAAACACGAACGCCAAATCCTGCCCTGCTGAAAAAACCGAACACACCCTTATGGCATGCCCGCATGTCTGCCATCAGGCGCCTACAATACAGCTTGACAGCAAATTGGTAAGCCCTATACACCCAAAAATCACGGAACAGGCGGGGCTGTAGCTCAGATGGGAGAGCGCCTCGTTCGCAATGAGGAGGTCAGGGGTTCGATTCCCCTCAGCTCCACCACCCTCCTGTTCAAGCCCTTGTTTTTATTGGGTTTTGTGGCGGAAAGTGTAAACTTTTTTCACAAAGTTTTCACACCCCCCTTTTTTCCATGCCCTTTTAGACCGTTCAGGCTTCGTGCTTCCTAACGTTTTCCATGCAGCCCACGTTCTACGGGGCCTTCTAATTGCGATGGAATCCGCCAAAAATAAAGAAAATTAATCGTATTTATAAGTAAATAACTATTTTTTATTAACTATCACAAAAATATCATCTCCCCTCACGTACCCTCTTCTTAACTCATGATTAAATCAGCACCGATTCACATACTTAAGTAAATGATTTTAAAGGGATTTAAATTATTATTTGTATAATGCTAACATTTTTTATTGATAATATTTTCCAATCTGGATAACATTTTTTAAGCAGACTACCCCTCAAAAATTACATCCTCAGAATAAACTGGACACAAAAATGACAACTACCCAATGGACCGGTAACAGCGGTGATGCCCTGTGGGATACATCTGGCAACTGGTCAGCCGGAACGCCGGATAAGACTAGTGATGTTGTTTTTGACAACACCAATGCAACAGGTCCTGTTACAGTCAATCTTGCTACAGGAACGTACCCAACCATTGCTTCCCTCAGCCTTACCCCCATTGGCGGCTTTTACCCCACAATAATAAATGGTAATTCCACAAGTACAGATACAACTTATTTAACAATAAATGGACCAACCACTGTAGCTGATGGATATCAGATTGAATTTGTCGGTGCCGTAAATACAACCATTACTGGCACTTTGACCGGAAATATCTATATAGATCAAAGCAGCACAGTTGTTCTTTATGGAGATGCTTCCGCTGGAAGAGTGGGGTTTGGAACAACAGCCGGCGCCCAGCACAATACGCTTCAAATTTCTAGCGCAAACTCTATTCCTTTAGATATTTCAGGCTTATCGGCTGATGATACAATTATATTTTCGTTTGATGTTGGAAGTGGCCAGCCAACATGGAGCGAGAACTCCGATGGCACCTATAATCTTACAGGTTCCAATGGCGTGACCATGCTGCAAAATGTCAGCTTCTACGATGGCTCTGGTCCTTCCCAAATGGTGTGGGACAGCTCTCAAGATATTCTAAACTGCTTTCTGGCTGACAGCATGATCCTCACTTCATCCGGTCTTCAGAAAGTTGAAGATATTCGGATTGGTGATGAAGTTATTGCCCATGTAGATGGTCAAGAAATTTCCCGCCCCGTTATTTGGGCTGGCAAAAAACACGCATCTGTTCGTGCTGATTTACCAGATGATGAGGCAGGATACCCGGTACGTATTACCAAAAATGCCATTGCAGATAACGTGCCTTACAAGGATATGCTCGTTACAGCCGAACATTGCCTGTTTTTTGATGGCAAGTTTGTACCGGCCCGTATGCTTGTAAATGGCGGCTCTATTTCTTATGATAAATCAATCACTTCTTATGATTATTATCATATCGAGACTGAAAACCATTCCGTTATCATGGCTGACGGCGTGCTCACAGAAAGCTATCTGGATACCGGCAATCGTTCTAGCTTTAAACAATCAGGTAACCTTGTTTCCATCGCACCGTCTCGGAACCTGACATGGAATGATGCGGCTGCACCGCTTGATGTCTCTCGTGCATTTGTGGAACCCCTGTTCCGGCAGCTTGAAGCACGCGCCAACCAAGCCGGTTACGCAGCGCCAACAGAAGCACCTGCCCTAACAAAAGAAGCAAATATACACCTTGTAACCGAAACAGGGGCCATTATTCGCCAGGTGCGTGAGCATAATGGCCACGTGATGTTCATGCTTCCACCAGGCGTAAAATCCGTGCGCATTATCTCCAACGCCAGCCGCCCGACTGATGTTTTTGGCCCCTTTGTAGATGACCGTCGTTACATGGGTGTAGCGGTTGCTGATGTGCGTCTCCTTTGCGCCCAACACCAATATGACATTACAGCCCACCTTCAGGCAGAAAAGCCGGAAGGCTGGCATGCTACAGATTGGGCCGATTGTGCATGGACGAATGGTGATGCAGTTCTGCCTCTGGGCAACCATCTGTCGGGCGATAAGGTGGGCATCCTTTCCCTGAACATTCGTGCTGCCGGGCCTTATCTTGCCCAAACACAGCACACAGCACAGTTGAAAAAAGCACACTCCGCTTAACGGTTTTAAACAGGCTCTATCTTTGCGGGTAGAGCCTGTTTGTACAATTAAAGCCCATCCGTTGCTTTTAAAAACGGCTGCGCCAATATCTCTGTGCTCTTACTGTAGGTGAGAAGCTGCGGGGGAGTGCTCTTTTACAATCTGGAGCGCTTCTGCCATTCCCGGAATTTCCACGCTGCCTGCACAAACTTTTTCCAGAGCTTCGCGCAGGTTTTGTAAACTTTGCGGGGGCAATCCGCTTACGGCAAGTTTCAAAACATCTTTCAGCCCTTCAACCTGCATATAAAGCTTTTGCGGGTCTAATTCGGTGCCTGTGAGCATACGGGCTTCATCATCAGTCATCTCAACCATCCTGTTGTGTCTTTTTTCCTGCCGCATCATGAACGCAGCTGGCTGCGGTATCAATGCAAAGGCTTACATCAATTTCCGCACAGGCGTGTCTATGTTAAGCGGTCAGTGTCTCTGAAAATTGTGTTGCTGGGCGGCATGATTGTTATGGCGCTTACGGTTGCAGCCATTATTTACCTGCTGGGCAATACGTTTCCGCCTTATGTGCTGGCTTTGCTGCTGGGCTTTTCTTCCGGTGCGGCCATAATCCCCTATACCATCATCAAGGAAGCCAATGCTGATGATGTAAAAGGCAGCGCCACAAGGGCCATTAACTTTTTGGTGTTTGTTATGAGCGCCATTGTCTCTCCGCTGTTTGCAATGTTCCTGCAACATCTGGGGCATGGGCGACCACTCAGCGGGGCGGATTTTACAAAAGGCTTTAGCTTTGGCTTGGCCGGTATTGTGCTGGCAGGCGCACTTACTTTTCTCCTGCATGAAACCGGGCAGAAAAAGCAGTAAACTGCGGGCTTTCCTTACCGCCATAATGTAAAAGGCCCTACCCTTTCAGGTAGAGCCTTTTGCACACATTCAGAACTGATAAAATCAGGCAGAACGCAGGTTTAATTCAGCAACTTCCTGATCTTCAACAAGATAAGGCCCAGCCGCCCGAATGGTCATGGTAAGAATGCCCATTTTGCCGTTGGTCAGATAGTTCCCCAGGGGCAGCACGGCATCACCATTGGTCCAGGCGCAATCTGTCCAATCTGTAGCGTGCCAGCCAGCGGGTTTTTCGGCCTGAAGATGTGCCGTAATGTTATGTGCCTTTGTGGCGCAGAAAAGACGCACATCTGCAACGGCCACACCCATATAGCGCCGATCATCCACAAACGGGCCAATCACATCTGCTGGGCGGCTTGCGCGGGAAACCACATGCACAAACTGTGTGCCAGAAGGCAGCATAAAGCTGTACTGCTGGGTTTCCTTGCGCAGGGGCCGCACAATAGCGCCGGTGTTTGTAACCAGATACAGGTCTGGATCTACCGTTGTTTCTGCTTTTTTGGCATGCGCAATATGGCCCGCAATATCACGCGCACGTGCATTTAAAACATGAAACAGGGGTTCAACAAAGGCACGTTCTACCGCCAGAGGGGCACCTGCATCATGCGCCCAGCTTTTGGCCTTACCACGCAGCGCAACAACCTTGCCAAGCTGGCGGAAGGTGGAACGGTTGCCGGTATCCAGATAGCTTTCTGTCTGCACGCCATCGGCAGTAATAACGGCGTGCTGCGCTGTTTCGATATGATAGTAATCGTAAGAGGTAATGGATTTATCGTAAAAAATGGATACGCCATTCACCAGCATACGGGCCGGTACAAACTTGCCATCAAAAAACAGGCAATGTTCGGCCGTAATCAGCATATCCTTGTACGGCACGCCGGGGGCAATGGCGTTTTCAAGAACGCGCACGGGCCAGCCTGCTTCATCATCCGCAAGATCAGCCTGCACATGTGCATGGGCTTTACCGGTCCACACAACCGGGCATGCCACATCTTTATGCTGCTGCCAGTCAAAGGTTACAACGTCATCACCAAGCTGGATGTCTTCAACCGCTTTTTCACCTTCGGGCGTGCGGATCATGCTGCCAGCCAAAAAGCAGGTAACGGTTACGGTGTCTCCGTTAAAGGAATAATCGTCCTTGCTATACCCATCAGCAAAGGTCACGTTCGCCAGAACTGTTCCGTCCTGATCCACAATTTCGTTGCCATTGCCGCTCCACTTTAGGCTTGTGGTTTCACCATTGGAAAACACAATCTGATCGCGCGGAGACAGGTTGTTAATTGTGAGCGTTCCACTGGACGCATAATTGTTCACAATTAACGTATTATACCCGCTGGAATCTGAGGGAGAGGCCCCGAAAGTAACAGCCGCCTTCAACGTGCCAACAGACAAGGTGCCACCGTTTGCAATGGTAACGGTGTTTCCTGTCAGGGTGCCATTTACTGCAAAGTTGGTCGATTCAACAGTGAAGGATGAGGCATTGTTCGTAACCGTATCGTTGATGGAAAGGTAACCATCACCGGTGAGCGTAACATTCCCTTCAATGGTCATGGTGGGGGAATGGAAGTTGGAATTTACAGTATCACCTTCAGTCCAACCCCCGTAATTATGCGCTACAACATTAACTGTAATTGCAGATGATGTTCCATCCAAAATAACATCGTCATTATCATAAGTAGTGGGAACGCCCCAATCCCCACTTGTATTTACAGTTACAGTTGTCATGCCCTTAATCCCTCATGTTATTATGATGTTACATATACAGCTAGAGAATCCATTTAGTATTTTTCTAACGTAAGTTCAATCAAAACGTTAGGGCATTGAGAACAAATTAACTATGTTGAAACATTCCTTTCCTTTTTGAAGGAGAATGATTATCATCTACGGTTAAATTTTGCGCTGTATATCGGCTATTCGCACCAGCTATCGCTTAAAAATGCTATTTGCCCGATTCTGTCTCTCATACTTGGTATGGTGGGGCATAAAGTGGGCTGTGCGCTACACATTGGTGCAAGCGCTTTTGCCCAGCACCAGCATAAGGACCACACATGATAAATGCGCCCGCCCCCACGCCAGAAGAAGACTGGACAGAGGAAGACCCAATAGACGCAGATATTGATGCACGCGTTGCGCAGGTTAATCAGGCTGCCGGGTTGCCGCCAGAACGCCCCTCACGCTTTGGGGCGTTTGTAACAATCGTGCTGCCGGTGCTGATAGCTGGCGCCTTGATGTTTACCATCTGCTGGCTGTATTTTTTCCCGATTTTTTTCCGTTAATCGGGCTGCGGCCTTTATTTGCGCCGCAGGCCAACCACCTTACGCAGCGGGGCTGTCAGCTTCCAGGATGAGGAAGCCCGCATGATCTCAACATCCCGCCGGGCCTGCTGCACTTCCTGCGCCAGATGTTCTTCGCGCAGGCTGCCGTAAAACTGCGGGCCCTGCTTTTTAACCCCTTCCAGCGTAGAACCCGCGCAAATCACCTTTTTGGTTTCGGGGCTTAATTCCGTGCAAAAAGGTTGCTGCATCATGTCTGGAATAGGGGCAGACAAAAAGTCATCCACCCGCATGTTGCCAAACTGGGCTTTGGCATCTTCTGGCAGGCCGTTCTTCCAATCCTCCATCATCCAGCGCAGGGCATGCACGGGGTGGAAATGGTCTTCTACAACGCAATACTGGATATCACACCATTTTTCAAAAAGGCTGATATTTCCTTCAGGCGTGGCGTTAAAGTAATGCGATGGATAGCCATGCACAGGCTGCAAGAACGGATAATCTATGCGCACAATGCCGCCGGGTTTGAGCACACGGCAGATTTCTGCTGCTACCTCCCACGGGCGTTTGGTGTGTTCCAGCGTGGCGGCACATAGCACAAAATCAAACTGGGCATCGGCAAAGGGCAGGTTTTCCCCCACACACACCACATCCGTGCTGAGTGCGGGAAACACATCCACATTCACCATCTGCTCGGTTACGGTATCACGCAGCCCGGCCCCTACATCCAAAAACATCCAATCCGGATGCTGCTTTTGCAGGCCCGCAATATAGCCGCCGTAATTATGGGCCGAAATGGGCGGAAAAGGCGGAATATGAAATTCCTGCCTTATGGCGTCTGTCATATAATTGGCGGGCTGGCCGTAGGTGCGCGGTGTTACGGGGTTCTGGCGGAAGGCAATGCGCTCCAGCTTGCGTTCGCGCATGGCGGCCACCAAATCCTGATTAGCAGCCTGCATACGCCCCTCGTGCTGGCCATGCTGGGCATAATGCTGGGGGGCAGAAAGCCCGCATGTGGCCACATCCGGGTTGGCTTGCCAGTAGGCCAGATCATCCGCTGGGGTTTTAAAAACTGGTGTTCTGATAACTGGCACTTCGTTATAGGAACCGTCTTGCATCCGCTCTACCTTGCATACTGTGCGCGCCAAAGTTCCGCCCTATTGCCTGAACCCAAGCCCCACCCCTATACTTGCCACACCCTTGCAAAACGCTAAAGCCCCCTGCCATGTCTGTGCTTCTTTCTACTTTTCCGTGTGTGTTTCAGGCCTCTGGAGGCCGGGGGTTAATTGAAACCTCATCCCGCATGGGCGGAAACTTTGCCTTTGGCGGCACGCTGCCCGATGGCGCCCACAGCCTGCTAACAGACTGGCACACAGATACACCCCCCATATACCGCTACAGCTTTGGCCCCGCGGTGTTTGACCCCGCCTTGGCCCTGTTTGCGTGGGAAGGCCGCCCCCTGCATGATACAGTTTATACCCAAGGGCTGGATGCGCTCAGGCGCTGGCATGCGGCCCCGGCCAGCACACCTGTAGAACAGCACAATTGCACCGCATGGGCGGGGTTTGACCACTGGAACACCAATTACTACCACTGGGTGGCGCATACGGTTCCGGCTCTTTACTATTTTCTTAAACACGCTGGGCAGAACGATGTGTTTTTGCTGCCCCCCCTTACCCCGTGGCAGGAGCAATTTGTAACATTGGCAGGGCTGGCGCCCGAACGGCGGCTGATAACCCAGCACGGCACACGTTATGCCTTTGCGCGCGTGGTTTATACAGATTTTGTGCGCGGCAAAACGGATTTTACAGCATCCCAAACAGCACTTGCCGCCTATGCGGCGTTACGCCGGGCCGCCAGCACCACACCCAAACGCGGGCGCTATCTGTTTTTGGAACGCGGAGAAGCCACAAACCGCCATATGCCTAACGAGGCCGAATTGGCCGAGGCCTTATCCACGCTCGGCTTTGCCCGTGTACGCCCCGAACGCCTGCCCGTAGCCCAGCAAATAGACCTGTTTGCACAAGCCGATATGGTGGTGGGCTTTTTGGGTGCGGGCCTTGCCAATGTGGCATGGTGCCAGCCCGGCACGCTGGTGTACGAACTGGTGCCCAGCCACCACCTTAACCCGTGTTTTCTGGCCATGTGTATTCAGGGTGGTTTGCAGTATTGGGCAGACAAGGTGGAAACCGGCGTTGCGCATGAGGACCACTACACACCCGCAAACCTGCCTCTGCCCGTAGGCAAGATTGTCAGCCACGCACAAACGCTGCTGCACTTCCGGCAAAAACAGGCTGGATAAATATCCGTGTCTGTATTCTTACATATATAATAAAGAGGATTCCGTTTCGTTCCCGCTCCGAAAGTGTTAGGCTGGTCTTTCCCCCGCCAGCTACAGGAGCCCCCTATGCCAACCCTTGTGATAAACGGCCAACCGCACAGCGTGGATGTTGATGCCGATACGCCGTTGCTCTGGGTTTTGCGCGATATTCTGGGCTTAAATGCCGCCAAGTTTGGCTGCGGCATTGCCCAGTGTGGGGCCTGCACCGTGTATGTAGATGGCAAGGCCGTACGCGCATGCAACCTGCCCGTTGGGCTGGTGGGAGAGCGCGCCATTACCACCCCGGAAGGCCTGGACATGGCAGACCCGATTGTGCGGGCTATCAAATCTGCGTGGGTGGCGCTGGATGTGGTGCAGTGCGGATACTGCCAGCCGGGGCAGGTTATGGCCGCCGTGGCCCTGCTACGCACCACCCCCAACCCCACGGATGAACAGATAGACAGCGCCATGTCTGGCAATATGTGCCGCTGTGGCACGTATATGCGTATTCGCGCAGCCATTCACCACGCAGCGGGAGAACTGGCATGAGCACACATTCCCCCTCATCCACCGCGCGGCTCCAAACAGGCCGCAGGCGCGTGCTGCAAGCGGGCGGCGCATTGTTGCTGGCAACACTGTGGCCCATGCCGCGTGGGCGGGCTGCTCAGGCCACGCAGGCAGGCACCGGCATGCTGGTAGAAGATGTTGCCACCCCTTTTGCCCCCAACGCGTTTATCCGTATTTCCGCAGATAATACCATTACCCTTATTTTGCCAAATATCGAGATGGGGCAAGGTATTTACACATCCTCCGTTATGCTGATGGCGGAAGAACTGGGGATAGATCCGTTTGCCGTGCAAATAGAGGCCGCGCCCCCCGGTGGCGGGGCGGAAATTACCGGCGGTTCTACCTCTACCATGACAGAATGGTTGCCGTTGCGCCAAGCCGGTGCGGCAGCACGCGCTATGCTGGTGCAGGCCGCGGCCACACGCTGGGGCGTTGCGCCAGAAAGCTGCACAACCGCCAATGGGGCCGTTATGCACCCGCCTTCTGGCCGCACCGTGCCGTTTGGCGATGTGGCCGAAGATGCCGCCAAATTGCCTGTGCCCAAAGAACCAAAACTCAAAGATGCAGGCAATTACACACTTATTGGCCGCAAACATCATCGGTTGGATAGCCAGATCAAGGTAGATGGCACCGCCCGCTTTGGCATGGATGTGCAGGTGCCGGGCATGAAAATTGGCACCGTGGCCGCCTGCCCCGTGCAAGGTGGCACCGTGCGCAGCATGAACCGCAATGCCGCTTTGGCCGTAAACGGCGTGCAGGCCGTGCTGGTAACGGATAATAAAGATACCGTATGCGTGGTCGCCAGCCATTACTGGGCTGCCCGCAAAGGGTTAAAAGCCCTGAACCTGCAATGGGATTTTGGAAAAAATGCAGCCATTACCACCCAAACCATTTATGATGATCTGCACGCAGGGCTAAACGGCCCGGCCATTGTGGCCAACGCCAAGGCAGATGCGCCGGGTATCATTGGCCAATCCGGCACCACCTATACGGCCACCTATCAGCAGCCCCTGTTGGCGCATTCCCCCATGGAACCCATAAACTGCACCGCCCATGTGCGGCCAGATGGGTGCGATGTATGGGCAGGCACACAGGTAGCCGAACGTGCGCGAGATACAGCAGCAGAAATAACCGGCCTGCCCGCCAGCAAAATTACAGTGCACAGCCAGTATATTGGTGGCGGCTTTGGCCGCAGGCTGGAGCACGAATACGTAACCCAGTGCGTGCAGTTTGCAAAACAGGTGCCCTACCCGCTGAAAATTATCTGGAGCCGGGAAGAAGATATTACCAAAGATAGGTATCGCCCGGCTTATGTAGATAAACTCACTGCCGCGCTGGATGAAAAAGGGCATATCACCGCACTGCAACATCGCATTGTTGGCCCAGCAGTTGTGGCGCGGTGGGACCCGCCAGAACTCACAAAGGATGGGTATGATGATGACCTCTCCCTTGCCACGGTGGTTACGCCCTACACCTACCCCGCGTATCGGCTGGAATTTGCCCGGCGCGAGGCCCCCGGCATTACCACCGCATGGTGGCGCGGTGTAGGTGGCACACGCGGCCTGTTTGTGGTGGAAGGATTTATAGATGAGCTGGCCGCCCGCGCGGGGGCAGATCCGGTAGCTTATCGGCGCGCCATGGTGCAAAACAACCCACGTGCGCTGGCAGTGCTGGAACGCGCCGCCGCAGATGCAGGCTGGAGCACGCCTGTGCCCAAAGGTCGGGCACGCGGTGTGGCCTTGCAGTTTGCTTTTGGGTCTTACATGGCCAGCATTGCAGAAATTGAAATGCCCAGCCCGGATGAAGTGATTATCCACCGCGTAACTGCTGCGGTGGATTGCGGGCAGGTTATCAACCCAGACCAAGTGATTGCACAAATAGAAGGCGGCCTGATTTTTGGCTTTTCCGCCGCCCTGTATAATGAGATCACGCTGGAAAACGGGCGTGTGCAACAGCAAAACTTCAACACATGGCGCGTAATGCGCATGAACGAGGCCCCGCGCCGCATTGATGTGGTGGTGATGCCCAGCAAGGAAGACCCCGGCGGTATTGGTGAGGTTGGCACAGCCGCGGCCGCCCCGCTGCTGGCTAACGCCATGGCAGCCGCACGGGGGCACCGTTACCGCACCCTGCCCCTGCTTTCTGCCCGCAATACGGAAGGGAAAGAGTAAGACCATGAAACATGATTTTTCTTTTCCATCCGTTAAGCGTGTTTCCTTTTCTGCCAAAAGTGCTGCGGCAACTGTGCTGCTGGCAACCTTATGCCTGCCCACACATGCTGCCCATGCCAATGCCGCCGAGGAAGGCACACCCGGCAGCACGCCCGTAGAACGCGGGCAGTACCTTACCCGCGCATCGGATTGCGAGGTCTGCCACACGGCACCCGGCGGTATGCCGTATGCTGGCGGCCGGGCGTTTAAGTTACCGGGCATGGGGGTGGTATATTCCACCAACATTACAGCAGATAAGCAGCACGGCGTGGGCGCGTGGAGTGATGCGGAATTTGTTGCTGCCGTAAAGCAGGGTGTTTCCCCCGGCGGCAAGCACCTTTACCCTGCCATGCCCTACCCTGCCTATGCGCGCCTGAGTGATCAGGATGTGCGGGATATTCGGGCTTATATGGCCACATTGCCCACATCTGCCAGCACCCCGCCAGAAAACAAGCTGCGTTTTCCTTTTTCCATACGCAGTTTGATGATTTTCTGGAACATCGTGAACGGTCCGGCCTCTGCCTACCCAGATGACACCACAAAATCCGCCCAGTGGAACCGTGGCCGCTGGCTGGTGGAAGGCGCAGGCCATTGTGCAGATTGCCACAGCCCACGCACGCTTACCTTTGGGCTTTCCACCAGCAAGGCATTTGGCGGCAATATGCTAAATGGCTGGCGCATCTATAACATCTCGTCCGATACCAAAACCGGTATTGGCGGCTGGACAGATGCCGAACTGGCGCAATACCTTTCCACCGGCCATGCAGATGGCCACGGCACGGCATCTGGCGATATGGCAGATGTTATTGGCCACAGCCTGCGTTACCTTACCCCTGCGGATATTCAGGCTATGGTGGCTTATCTGCGCAGCACAAAACCTGTTAGCACACCGCAGGATTCTGTAACCTTCCGCAACACAGCCAGTGGTGATGCCAGCCTGCCGCAAAACAGCCGTGGCGCACGGCTTTATGCCTCGGCCTGTGCGGGCTGCCATTTGCCAGATGGCACAGGGCGGCAAAGCAGCTTTGCCAGCATTGCGGGCGGCAGATCACTGGGGGCAGATAATGGCCGTAACCTGATACAGGTTTTGGTAAATGGCACCGGCCTGCAAACGGCAACGGGCGTGCAGATTATGCCGCACTTTACGGGGGGCGGTTTAAGCAACCGCGATCTTGCAGATATTACCGCGTTTGTAATGACACACTTTACCACCGCCCAACCGCATGATCTGGAAAAACAGATTGAACAGACCATAAAAGATCGGGACTAAATCTTTCCTGAAAACAAAAAAAACGTGCCGGGTGCGCTCTGCCCCGGCACGGTTTTTTATATCCACCACGCCACACTTAAAGCGTATGGCGTGGCGCGTATTGGATATTACGCGTTGAGATAAATGGTTTTGGTGCGCACATAGGCTTCCAGCCCGTGCTGACCGTCCTCACCCCCCAATCCGCTTTCACGATAGCCGTGGTGGAAGCCCTGCGGTTCTTCACCTGATCCACGGTTGACGTAAATTTCCCCAAAGTCCAGTTCCCGGCCCATACGCAGGATACGGGAAAGATCATTGGTGAACAGGTAAGCAGAAAGCCCATAGCGGCTATCATTGGCGCGGGTTAGGGCCTCATCAAAATCCTTCACCTTGATAAGGGAGAACACGGGGCCAAATACCTCGTCCTGCACAATGTCCATATCCGGGGTAATGTCTGTGAGCAATGTGGGGGCGTAAAAAGTGCCTTTATCAAACATGCCACCAGTTAGACGTTTGCCGCCCAGTGCCAACTTTGCCCCCTGTGATATGGCTTTTTGCACAATGCCATCCACTTTTTCCAGCTCGGTTTCATTCACCTTGGGGCCCATATCTGTGGCATCATCCATCGGGTCCCCCACTTTCAGGCTGGCGATACGATCCTTCAGCGCTGTGGTAAAGCGATCATACACATCTTCCTGCACGTAAGTACGTTCGTTGGCTGTGCACACCTGCCCGCCGTTAAAGAAACGTGCCGTAACGGCCGCTTCCACCGCTGCGGGAATATCTGCATCTTCCATGACAATAAAAGGTGCTTTACCGCCTAGCTCCAGCCGCACTTCCTTAAGATGCTCGGCTGCGGCTGCCATGATCTTCTTACCTGCGGGGGTAGAGCCTGTCATGGTAATTAGCGGTGTATCCTTATGTGCCACCAGTGGCACGCCCACACCTTGGCCGCTGCCTGTAACCACATTAACCACACCTGCGGGAATACCGGCTTCCTGCACCAGTTCAGCCAGCGCCAAGCCAGAAAGTGGTGTGCCATCAGCGGGTTTAAGAACAATGGTGTTACCTGCCGCCAGAGCCGGTGCAATTTTACGCGCACACAAAGCCAGCGGGAAGTTCCATGCCGCAATAGCCCCCACCACACCATGCGGTACGCGGTCGATCAGGATTTTTTCACCTTCACGTTCACCGGGTATAATTTCCCCCTGAAGCCTGCGGGCATTTTCTGCCGCAAAACGCAGCAGCCCTGCGGCAAAATCTACCTCTGCACGGGCTTCCTTAATGGGTTTACCCATTTCTGAGGTGATAATAGTGGCCAGGCGTTCCTTATCGCGCTCTACAAGGTTTTTAAGGGCGTAAAGATAATCGGCACGCTGGCTGGCAGGTTTACTGCTCCAACCTTTAAACGCAGCCTTTGCGGCGGCCACAGCTTTTTCAACATCCTGCGGGTTGCCTTCTGCGGCCTGCCCAACTTCCGCCCCCGTAGCGGGGCTTTTAATGGGCGTATATTTGCCAGATGTGGGTTTTACCCATTCATTATTGATGAACAGATCCTGCTGTTTGACATCAGCCATGAGATGTTCTCCTTTTTTCTGAAATTCTGTTTGCAGTATGACGCACACATGCGTTCATTAAAAGTAATGATATATCAGTAAACCATTTACAAAAAATGAATGGTTTTAATCTATTTCTGCCGGGCAAATGGTATTTATAAACCTGCGTAGCAAAGGTTTTGCACCATTGCGCCGCCATACACAGTAAACAGGGGCTGGGCGTAACCCCTGCACGGCCAACACGCGCACATCATCCGGTGATTTATGTTGAAAAATACTTTTAGGAAAACAGGAAATACCAATACCATCGCGCACGCAGGCCCGAATGACATCGTAAGATTCCACTGTTTGAATGGCACGTGGGACAAAGCCCTGCTCTGCCATCCAGCGTTCAAACGCGCTACGGTAAAAGCAATCTGTATGGAACAAAAGCACCGTAGTGCTGGACCAGTGAATATCCTGTAAACTGCGGATATTTTGTGGGGCCACCAGCACCAGTTCTTCTGTAAAAACAAAGCGGCTTTCAAGAAGCGGATGCACAATGGGGCCATCCGTTATGGCCAGATCCAGTTCCTGATCATCCAGCATATGTTCCAACGTATAGCTGGCGCGGCGTAACAGGCGTATTTCCACATCCGGGTGGGCAGCCATAAAGGCTGGCATATATTGGGGCAAAAAATGCGCCAAGGCCACATCCAGCGCCCCTATACGCAAAATACCGCGCGGTACATCGGGCTGAAAAAAGCTTGCAAGGCTATGGGCTTTTTCTACAACCTCTCGCGCTTCATGGTAAAACAGGCGGCCTTCTGGTGTGGGAATAAGCCGCCCTTTTTCCCGCGCAAACAGATCCTGCCCCAAAAGCTGCTCTAGCTCCTTGAGCCGCGCCGTAATGTTGGAGGCCACACAGTGCATACGGCGCGAGGCCGCAACCACCGAGCCTTCCTCCATCACGGCGCAGAAAATCTGCAACTGCGCCAGACGGAGAGCCTCCATAGTTAATTAAAACTCTTCGTACGTTGCGGGGTCCTGCCCGTGGCTGCGGCCATCCGGACGGGCAAGGGTTGCCATGTCCTTCATATCCTGCTCTGTCAGTGAGAAATCAAAGATATCCATATTGGAAATCTGATGTTCTTTGCTGGCAGCTTTAGGAATAGGCACGCAACCCAACTGGTGGTGCCAACGCAGGATAACCTGCACGGTAGATTTGTTAAGCCGCTGGGCAATTTTTGTAATCAGCGGATCTTGCAGCAGCTTGTTGGCCCGGCCAAGGGGGCTCCATGACTGGGTAAGAATATTTAGCTTTTTGTGCAGCGCCCGCATATCATCCTGCGGGAAGTAGGGGGAAAGCTCAATCTGGTTAATAGATGGCAGAACCCCTGTTTCTTTCTGCAATTTTTCCAGATGTTCGGGCAGGAAGTTACACACGGCAATAGAGCGCACATAGCCACGTTTTTTGGCTTCAATAAGCGCCTGCCATGCCTCTACATACTTGCCTACCTTGGGGTTGGGCCAGTGGATATAATACAGATCGTAATAATCCAACTGCGCACGGTAGAGGGATTCTTCAATTGTTGTCAGTGCCTCGTTATAATCATGGTGGCGGCCTGGCAGTTTGGAGGCAATGCGCAGGTCCTCCCGCTTTTTACCACTTTTGCGCACGGCATGGCCTACGGCACCTTCGTTTTCATAATTAAAGGCGCTATCCAGCGCGTGGTACCCTACATCCAATGCGCTGACCATTGCTTCCATGCCAGCTATACCGTTCAGTTTGTACGTACCAAAGGTAATAACGGGAAAAGTAAGACCATCGTGCAGTGTGATATCGGGAATACCCAAAACGTGTTCTCCTAAATCCGGCGGTAAACGGCAACATGTTGGCTTTGCGTGTAAAACCATGCCACATGCTATCCCCAACGCCTAGCTGTAGGAGAGGTTGCACCTATCTATACTCATGCCAGCCTTGCAGGTAGCGAACACTCTTTAGGGCAAGGGGGGCAACCCCAAAAGGTTTTCCCTTAGAGCACGAAATATTTTTTCATAAACCGTTAGGTCTTCGGTTTCCGGCAATGTCAGATTAAGCATGATGTAGGGCATATCTGGGCGCGTGATATTCTGCCCCGCAAGCGGTAGCCCCATAGGTGCGGCTGGTGGCGCGCTACCCTTGGTATCTGGCGCGGAATCTTCTGCCTGTAGGCCGAACAGTTGCGCCTTATCTTTGGCTGGCTGTTCTGCTGGTGCTGGTGCTGCAACAAGCATGTCTTTATCTTGCTCAAGCAATCCGCTTTCTAACAAAATATCTATCAAACACCGTGCGCCTGTTTGCGTATGCGCATGCTTTTTGTGCACCGAAACATCTAGAATATGTGCAGATAAATCCTTTTCGCTCATCCCACGTTTCATGTCTTCTGTGGTGATAAGCTCCATCATGGCAGAATTGTTAGAGACAGCCTCGCGCCAGTATGCCTGTGCATCGGCCCCTAAAGCATATTCCAGAGCATGCCCCAGCTTTTGGCCTAAAGGCGTAACTGTTTTTTCTGCCGCACCAGCAATAACGCCGATATCCATCAGAAATTTATTGTTTCTGCTAATAGCGGCAGACCCCATTTTGGTAAGCCGCGCAAGAATATCTAGCGTAGGATTATCGGGCACATGACTGTACGCGATAATAATTTTCTCTAACCCTTCAAGAGAGATTTTGGGGAGATGAAAGGAGTCGGTCATGGTGGCACTCCTGCTCTTTTCCAGAACTTAATTTAAATCTGGCAAGTTATGAGCAGCAGAGTCAATAAAAACTATTTGCGATTATTTATAATATTATTACCAAATATTTTATAATTACACGCCCAACATCACGCGCGGTTGCGGCGCGTGTGCTGCATATAGGTTTGCACCGTGCTAAACCCGCTTTCCCACGCGTTCAGCAGGCTTTCCAGGTGCTCGCGGTTGTTCACCAACCCACGGGCAATAAGCGTGCCCTGCTGATCGAACAAAAACGCGGCAGGCAATTTATCTACCTGCAAGGCACGGCCCAGCGCCGGATCATTTATAAACGCAGCAGCCGGTGTGTTGGTTTGCTGGGCAAAGTGCTGCTGTATTGTTGGGGCATCATCCCCCGCCAGCACCAGTTCCAGATTTTCACGCCCGCAGAAGTTGCGTGCAATAGGGATAACCTTGCGAGAAATCGGGCATGTTGCAGAAACAAACAGCACCAGCCGCGGCTTGGCGCCACCGGCCAGCCCCAGAACACCCCCTGCCAATGTGTGGAAAGGCTGCGGTGGGCAGGCATCTCCCGGTTGTGGCCCGCGTGAGCTGGTAAGTGCGCCCACAGGCGCAATTTCCTGAAACAAGCGGCGGATACGGCGCAGCATTAAGCCCATAACAATGCAGGCCGCAAGCAGCACAACAGTAAGGGCAGCATTGGCGTATATCAGGTTCTGCACGGGCTGGTCCTCTGTGTTGTGCCGGTGGTGGGTTGGCGGAGCGGGTTTTTAGAATGCCCAGATGGCATCACAACTGAACCAGAACATGTTGTTCATGCCGTTATTAGCATAGTTCACGTTTGGATCATCCGTGGGGGAAACGCGGTTAAAGGGCCGCGTGCCGTTAAGGGATTTATCAAGCCGCACTTCCGGCCGAATGGAAAAAGACCCTTTGGGCAGCTTAAGAAAACCGGGGCGGTACGTTACGCCTACCGTAAGTTCCCCATACGTGGTGCCGGGTGCGTAATCGTACGAATAGTTCTGGCCACGCAATTCGTTCACGTAAGACATGGGGGATGTATTGTTGCCCACCACGCCGCCATTATTATCACGGAAAATTTCACCACGGGCGTTAAACGTCAGTTCATCGCTGAAATCATGCGCGAAATAGGCCGTTACACCATAAACATCATCCTGCAGGTAATCATCATGGAAATAGGTGGCGTTCAGGGTGACGGTGGTTTTATCATTGATTTTATAGGAGGCCAGAAGGTCTCCGATATATTCCATGTCATGGTTGGCTTCTCGCCCAATGGCATAGATGCTTTGCTGCGGGCCAAAATAGCCAATGGCTGCAATATCCAGCTTGCCACCGGCAAGTTCCGTAAACTGCAAACCAAAGTAACCTTTGGGCCGGGTGTTGTTTTTGGCATGGCCAAAGGTGGTGGAGTTACCGGCGTTAACACCCATAACAAGGGCTGCGTGGTCTGTCATATGCCATGTGGCCAGAACACCCACGGTTTCAAACGGCACAATAAAATCGGATGAATAGTTGTAGGAATAAAAAGGCCGTTCCAGCGCATCTGTGCCTTCAAAACCCTGAATCCCGTATTGCTGGCCAATTTGCAGGTCAATCCCGCCTTTGGTCAGCCACGGCAGGTGGGCATCAATATGCGCCTGCGTGGGCGTCCACTGGTACATGCCTGTCAGGTTGCCATCCCCCATGCCAATGGTGGGGTTAAACCGGGCATCGGAGCCATACAGAACCTCAAACACAAAACCCAGGCCGTAGCCATCGCCCAGTTCTGTTACCGGGTGGGAAAGCGTGCCTGTAATCTGGTTAAGTGTGGCGGTATTGGCCCTATCTACGTAAGACTGCGCCCAGTTGCGGCCTGTTTTGGTCCATGGGTTACCGTTTACACCGGCTTCCACCACAATATGGCCTTCAACATCATCAAACCATGAGTGACTGGAAGGGCTTTTTAAATTCACCTCATCCTTCTGGGCCTGCTTTTTTTCTGCTGCTGTTTCTTCCACCGCCAAGGGGCGCTCGGCATCATCGGGGGTGGTTTTTTCCTGCGCAAATGCAGGCAGTGCTGCCAGTTGCAGGGCAAAACACATACCGGCGGACAAACGGTGGCGCAAACGCATGCTCCCTGATACTCCCATTATCCACAAACAACCGCGGCAGGGGGCGGGTTTGCTTCTGTTTTACAGTGTTGTGGCCCAAAGCTGTGATCTAGCCGAGAGCAGCCCTGTAGAACAGGGCTTACCGTGTTACTTTACTGTTGCAGCCGCGCCATTGTTGCCACGATGACACGCAGCCAAAGAGCGCTCCAGCACATGCGCGCGGTTGGCCATGAAGTCTGGCATAGAAAGCGGGTGTTGCCGCCATTCATGCACTTCTGCGGCTGTATAGGGCTTAAAGCCCGGCGGCGTGCTTTTGCCGCCCAGATCAATCAGCACAAAGTTCATGACATCTGCCAACTGCTGATCATCCCGAATGAGGGACATGGAAACACCGGGCACCTGCACCAGATATTTCCGCCCTTCATCCGTGCAGGCAAAGCTGCCCACGCTATCACGCAGCATAGGCACAAAGGTGGGGCCAGATACGCCCGCAATACCGTGGCACCCCCCGCAGTGCGAAAGATAGGCAACCTGCGTGGGGTTTAAACTTGTGGCCCCCGGCACGGCATCTGCCGCGCGTGCCACCCCGCCTGCCAAAACCAGTGTTGCACACGCTGCAACAGCAGGCACGGCAAGGCGGAAAACAGCACGCAACATAATCAGGAAGCTTTCCCGATCACCGCAGCTGTGGAGCAGTTGTACATTTCAGACGTGCCCGTGCCAAAACACCAGATGATGTCATTATTAGCCATGGGGCGGTAGGAAGGCTGATCTCCATCCGTGTTCAGGCAGGTCACCTCGTTACAGGAATCCTGACCACAGCAATCACGATACGCAATCATGTAGGAGTTGCCATCCTGCGGGTTGTAGCAGCTACCAATCCAGGATGTGGGAGAAGGCGCCGTGCCCGGCGGGCAGCTATGAACGCCACCCCCACAGGTGGAGCACAAATTGCCATCAATGGCGCAATAACGCCAGTAATCGCACGCATTGGCATCTTTAGCCTGTGCCTTGGAGCCAAACGGCGTTGTAGCCTTGGCCACGGCCTTGGCGGCGGAGGAAGAAGCCGCATTGGCGCGGCTTACCGGCAGCAGCGGAAACAGCGGCACGGCAGCGGCCACGCCGCCCAGCTTTGCCACCACGCCACGGCGGGAGGTTTTGCCCGCAAAACGGCGGAGCAGAGATTCGGTTAACCGGTCAAACAGGGTGCCCTGTTCTGCGGAGTTCTTGTTTTCAGACGGCAGCATGAGACATTGCTCCTGTATCGGTCAGACCCTGCGGGGGTGTGGCGGTAACGTTGCCAAGCAACCCTTCGATCTGACGCCGGGTATTCACGAGGTCTTTGGCCAGAATGGTGCCGCGTTCATCAAGCAGCACCATGGCTGGCATACGGTTAATTTGCAGCACAAGGGCCAGCTCCACGCCGGTTATCAGGGGAACACCCTGCATTTCCGGGCGGGCAGCCACCATGCTTTTCAGTTCAGGTTCGGGGCCATCGCCCACAAAAATAAGGTCTAGCCCACGTTCGGCAGCCACCTGCCGTGCAATGGGGATAACGCGCTTACACACCGGGCATTCCGCCGCCACAAACAGCAAAAGCTGCTTGGCGCCTGCGGGCAGGGTATCGCCCACCACAAAAGGCTGCCCCTGTAGCGTATGCAAAACCAGACGCGGCACAATCTGCCCCACATCCAGCCCCGGCTTGGCTTCCTGATTCCCCAATGGTGCAAGGCGTTCGTGCAGCACGCCAATCTGGCGGGCCAAGGCCACCAGCATAACGGCAAGCCCAAGGGCCAGAACCGTAAGCAGCCCCTGCCAGATGTACAAAAACAGCATCATGCTTCCTGCCCTCCGCCAGATCCGGGTACGCGTTCTGGCGGCAAGGCCACCAGTGCCAACCACACCAGATACAACGCCACACCCGCCATAACGCCCTGCCCCCATACAAAGGCAGAAACGCCAGAGGCAAAGCACGGGGCCAGCGCCAGCGGCACGCACAACACGGTGCGGGCTACCAGCTTCCATGACAAAGTTTCGGACACCAAACCGGGCGTGCACCCGCAAGACAGGCTGGTGCGCCCACGGGCAACGTTTATGCCCATAGCCAGTGCAAACACCACCAGCATGGCCGCAGCAGCCAAACCGCCAAGCCCGGCGGCAAAGCCGGAAAACAGCGCCAGACCAGCCAGAACCTCTGCCCCGGCCAAGCCCCATGCCACACCTTCGTATGACCAGGAGGGCAAAAGCCGGTAAGAGGCCAGCGTGCCTAAAAACGCATCATGCCCACGCAGTTTGGAAACACCAGCCACCAAAAACATGGTGCCAATGCCCCCTGCGCACAGGGCCGCAAGCGGGGCTGTTTCAGCCAGCAGGCTCATCCTTCACCCGGCGCAACCGTAAAGATAAGGGATGTGCCAAGGGCCTTCATGGTGCGCAGGGGCTTACCCGTGAGCGCATCAGAAACAAAGAAATCACCATTATCTTCATTGGCGGTGAACATCAGTGGGTGTTCATCCTGCGTAACACCTATAAGGTTGCTGGCCACTTTAAGCGGATAGCGGCGGATACGCTTGTGGGTTTGCGTATCAAACACCCACACTTCCGTGCCGTTATCCTTATGTGTCCAGAACGTGCCTTTGTGCATCAGCACATACATCTGGTGAGATGCCTTGTGCAGTGCGGCAATCTGCCAGCCACCGGGCCGCCATGTTACTTCAAACGGCTTGGAGGAATCGGGGGCGGCTTTCATTCCCGCGCCTTCCTGCAAGGACCACGGTTTTTCTACCGTGCTGTTTTCCCCCATTTTGGTGGGGTACACCATGCCGCTGTAGCTGATGAAGTAAGCCGTGCCATCTGCCGCAACAGTGGGGCTTTGTTCAAAAATGCCATCCTTATCGGGTTCAAAGAACGGTGCGGTGTGCGTCATGCCCACTTTGCCATCTGCCCCAAGGCTGACATTGGCCAGCGTGCCATCTGCACATAGGGAGGAAAAGCCAGCGTTGCCCCACGGATACACCAGCGCACAACCGGGAATTTCTACCGTTTGCGTTACCTTATGGGCGGCGTTGTCCACCACTTCCACGGCGTTGCTGGGGCTCATCTGATACACGTAGGAACGGGAGCCATCGGCATTCAGCGCGAAGTCGTTCTTTTTAGGCGTAACCAGTGCGCGGGCGGGCAGTTTTTCATCGGATGTGATCTTAAGCGTGCTGGCATCATATTCAGCCAGCAGATCGTTCCGTGCGCCACGGTTGCCGCGTTCCCATGTGGTTTCTGCCACATAAATGCGCTTGGCATCGGGCGTAAGCGCCATGTTGGCGTTATAGGCGGCCTGCACCATGCCCAGCAGCTTGCCGGAATCGGCATCCACTACATAAACGCGGCCATCCTTGTTGTGGGTGTAAACCGCATCTTCCACCAAAATGGTGTGGGGGGAATAAGCTGGCAGGGTAATAACGTCACTCTGCTCGGTCTGTAATACGGGTTCCGCTGCCTTGGCGGCGGTTCCTCCCATGGTCAGAATGGCTGCACTGCCCAAAAGAGCGCGCAGCAGGGAGGGACGGACTTTTTGAAGAGACATGCGAACTGTTTCTCTCGATACCGGAATGTTTCGGTATCATAGCGTTTCTCATTTCGCCTGCAAGACAAAACATGTGCTTTAAGGTGGCATTGTTGTTTTGTTACAACGGCTGTATTTTATTAAATATCAACCCATTACAATTGATCATGCTTTTATGAACTGGCCTTTGGCCCTTTATATAAAACAGACTCCGAGGCACAGAGGCGTTGCCGTAACCAGCGCGCAGCCGCGCCTTGCGGCCGTTTGTGATGCCACACCACAGCCAGCGGCACGGGCCTATCTCCGGCATCAAACGCCAGGGGTGGGGTAACAATATCTGGCGCTGCGGGAGAGGCCGCTAAAATATGATCTGAAATAAATGACCAGCCGATATTGTGCTTCACCAGCTCCAGAATCACCCAGTGGCTTTCTACCCACCACACCTCGCCCGCTACACGCAGGTGTTGGCGTTCGCGCTCCTGCCCACGGGCGGCCACCATGATCTGCCGATACCGTTTAAGGTCTTCCCACGCTATGGGGCCGCATGATGCCAATGGATGGTTGCGCCCACATACCAGTTTAAGCGGCACCCGCCCGATGGTGCGAAACGCCAGATCTGGCGGCATACGTGTTTGCTGCCACATAACCCCCAGATGCGCGGCCCCTTCCTGCACAAGCTGGCCAACATCTTCCATAAGCGGGAAAAGGATTTCCATTTCCACATAGGGGAAGTGTTCGGCAAATTCGGCAAAAACCGGGCCCAGAGCGTATTCGGGGTACAGTTCATCTATTGCCACAACCAGCCGGTTTTCGACCTGATTTTCTAAAGATCGGGCCACGCCTATCAGGTGCTCGCGCCGGTCTAACACCACGCGGGCCTCACGCAGCAGGCGTTCACCTTCTGGTGTCAATACAGGTGTGCGCCCGGTGCGTAGGAATAATTCCAGCCCCAGATCTACTTCCAGATTGGCCACATGTGTACTGATAGCAGATTGCGCACGCCCCAAACGGCGGGCTGCTGCGGAAAATGAGCCCGCATCCGCTGTGGCAACAAAGGCTTCAAGCTGTTCGAGCGAGACATTCATCCATCTGTTTTCCTGATGGTTCTTATCTTTCCTTTAGCCGGGATGACGATAGATTGCGCCGCATGTCAACGCAAACATTCAGTTCCCTTCAGGCCGCTCCGGCCTCCTCTGCCATGGCAGATCATCATGCTGCACAAAATGCCCCTGCTGTGGGCACGCGCGGCACGGCAGACCGTGTGCGCCACGTATTGCTGTTTGAGCTTATCGCGCTGGCCATTGTTATCCCCACCGGCAGCACGCTGTTTGGGCTGCACGAATCCTCTATGGGGATGATCGGCATAGGCAGCGCCATAACCGCTACAATATGGAACTACCTTTACAACGTGGTTTTTGACCGGGTGATGGCGCGGCTTTATGCCACCACCCACAAAACGGTGGGCGTGCGTGTTGTGCATACGCTGCTGTTTGAAGCCGGATTGCAGGTTGTGCTGCTGCCCGCCATTGCCTGGTACCTACATGAAAGTGTGCTAACGGCGTTTTCGCTCAGCATGTCTATTGCCGTGTTTTATCTGGTTTACGCTTTTGTGTTTAACATGGTGTATGACCGGATCTTCCCTGTTCCGGCAGATCACCCCGCAACTGGCAAGGCCAACGGGTAAGCTGGCAAAAAAACACCCCTATCCTGCCCAGCAGAGATAGGGGGTAAACCGATACATAACGCTGATACTTTAATTACGGCTGATACGCTGCCAGCCGATCATTTCTAACATACACAAACTGATCATCCGGCATCTGCGTATAGTCTTTTTCCAGAACCTGCAGAAAACAGGGCATAAACTGCTCGGCCGGATAAGCACCCCAGACAACCGAGTGATCATAATAAATCACTGGTGGTTTATCCTTTGGCAGATCCACACAGATATCCCGCTCATACCCATGCCACGGATGGGCTGCATAATCGGCCTCCCACGGGAGATAGGCGTGATATTTCTTTATGGAAAGACGGTTGGCGTAAATATAAACATCCGGATTATACGGCAAAACAAGAATACGCTCATCCGGCGCCGCATATTTACGAATAAGTGTGGCAAACCCTACGGATGAGGTTTCCCTAAACCGATGCCAGCCTGCGGCGTGCCTTTGCCCCGCTGTTTGCCCAAAGGGGGATGAAACAGCATGGGATGCTGCAATGGCCGTTAACGCAACACACCCAACAGTTACACACACCATAACCTTGGGCTTAAATGCTAACACACGCACAAGAAGCAACGCCGCCAGCCCCAAGGCCGCCATCAGAAACGAACCGTTCTGAAACCCCACGCTCCCACGTGCTTGCAGGCTGAGTATTCCCAGCAGGATCAGCAACGCCATCACCCTGTGCCGCCCGTATAACAGCAGCAACACACCGCCCACAGCCAACGTGCTGGCAGCTATAGTTTCAACAATACGATCTGGAGACAAAGAAAAGCGTAAACTGTGCCAGAACTGGGTAAAATCCATTGGAATATAATGGGCATACCATTTTTGATTGGCGATAAAATGAAACGCGATCATGCCGCCAATATCACCATACACCAGCAGCCAAAGCAGCATGATGGCAACAGCAGACACACACCCCAATATCATGCCCAGAAAAGGGGCCTGATATTGCCGGGGGCTTGAAAGAAACACGCAAAAAACAGCCAAAGCCAACGCAGCAGAAAACAGGCCGAACGGATAAGCCGCAAATGGCAGCAGCCCCAAGGCAAACCCGCCTATAAAAGCCTGCATGCGCAAAACCTGCATGCCATATATAAGTGGCGTAGCCAGCATGGACAGCGCGATAACAGCCAGCGCCCCGCCTATTGTCCAGTAATCATCCAGATTAAGGCCCTGCACCACCCATACGCTTCCCACCGTTCCCAACCACAAGGCGGAAGCTACGTAGCGCTGCCATTTTAGCTGCAACAATGGAGAGAAAAAGACCGCAGCCCCTGCCCCAACCGCACATGCGGTAGAAACCAGGCGCATCAACCAGACCTGCGACCACCCCACAAAATGGCCAACCACCCACGAAAGCGTAAAAACTAGCGGGCCGTGCGCATCTATATAATCCCGGTAGAGTTTATCCCCACGGTGCAGGGCAATGGCGCCTAAAAAATGGCCAGATTCATCACCAAATGGAAGGCATCCAAGACCTTCCATGTTTCTGTAAATAAAAAAGAACGCGCAAAGCAGGAAGAGCATATGCGATGTCTTTGTTATATTTTTATCCACGCATCCTCGCATTTTAAATAAAGATTTTTTTATGATGCGCTTCTTATATTTTTAATATGCATGAAGTTTATTATTATTTTGTGCATATGTAAAAATTTGATACGAACATTGCAAAAATCACACACCATATTCATGCGCTGCATCCCCATATGCACATGCGGAACACAGACAAATGAGAATCTTTTGCAAAAAAGAATTGCGATTCATTCTTACTTGTGATGAAGTCTCTTCAGAATCGATCAACCACCACAAAGGTGCTGCGTATGGTTGTCTGCTCTTGCAATCGTCTCACTCACAAAGACGTTGAAGCCGCTGTGGCAGACGGGGCAACCCGCCCGCGTGACATTTATGCCGCGCGCAACTGCAAGGCTCAGTGCGGGAACTGCGTAAAAGGCGTTGTCTGCCTGCTGCGTGAGGCCCGGCTAAAACACATGAAAAAAGCCGAAGTTCCTGCCCACATGGTGCCGGCTGCTGCTGGCGTGGCACTGTCTGCCTAAACACGGGGCTGCGGCTTTATGTCGTGCTTGCGCCCCGGTTTGGGTTCTGGCACCGCTTAAAGAATGAAACACCGTATTCTGGTTATGGGTGCTGGCGCATGGGGTACTGCGCTGGCCCTGCATGTGGCCCGCACTGGGGCACAGGTTTATTTGTGGGCGCGTAACCCGGCCCGCTTGCCCTCTGGCGCTATGCCGCGTTTGCCAGATTTTCCGTTACCAGATTCCATCACCGTTTCCTCTGCGCCGCCACCGGCAGATGTGGCGTGTGCGCTTATGGTTATTCCCACCCAGCATATGGCCTCTGTTCTGCCATTGGTGCCTGCGGGCGTGCCTGCTGTGTTGTGCTGCAAGGGCATAGAACGCAGCACACTGGCTTTTCCGCTGGATGTGCTGCATCGGTTGCGGCCAGATGTGCCGGGGGCTGTGCTTTCTGGCCCCAATTTTGCGCGTGAGGTTGCAGCCAATTTACCTGCGGCATCTGTTGTGGCCTCGGCCAATATGGAACTGGCGCGCAAATTGGTGGATCTGCTCTCTACCCCGCGCCTGCGCCTGTATGCCAGCGCAGATATTACCGGCGTGCAGCTTGGCGGCGCGGCTAAAAACGTTATTGCCGTGGCCGCAGGCATTACCATTGGCGCTGGATTGGGAGAAAACGCCCGCGCGGCCCTAATAACCCGTGGGTTGGCAGAAATAACCCGCCTTGGCGTAGCCTTGGGGGCACAACCCGCCACACTGGCTGGCCTTGCCGGGTTGGGAGACCTATTGCTGACCTGCACGGGTGAGGCATCGCGCAATTATCAGATGGGCTTGGCTTTGGGCCGAGGGAATGCAGCCCAAACCGCATTGGCCACCCTGCCCGGCGTGGCGGAGGGGGTAACCACAGCAGATGCCCTGCTGGCATTGGCCCGCCACCACACAGTAGATGTGCCCATTACCGCCTGCATTGCCGCTTTTCTGGAAGGCAAGATCACGCTGCCACAAGCGCAGGAACAGCTTTTAACCCGCCCCCTGCGCACGGAACTTGATACCCCTTAACGCGTTGCTTCCTTACATTCACATGGATGTGAGAATTGTGATCTTTCCATGTCAGGCCTTGCACCATGCCTATATGGCACCACGTGTAAAAGCAGCACTTGGCAGGCGCCACTGGTGGTGTTGCCAAAAAGTGAAAACAGGAGGTTCGTTCAGACCATGAGCACAGCCACAGCAAAAGAAGCCCATATCAAGGAATATCTTGGCACGCCAACAGACCTGAAGGCCGATAAGGTAAAGGCCGTAGCAGGTGGTTTGTCCGAAGTTCTGGCCGATGTGTTTGCCCTGTATATTAAAACCAAGAACTTTCATTGGCATATGAGCGGTCGCCACTTTCGGGATTACCACCTGCTTTTGGATGAACAGAGCCAGCAGATTTTTGCCATGACAGACCCCATGGCCGAACGCGCCCGCAAGATTGGCGGCACCACGCTGCATTCTGTGGGGGAAATTGCCCGCAAAACCAAAATTTCTGATAACGATGCCCTCTACGTAACACCTGAAGACATGCTCTCAGAACTGCGGGAAGATAACCTTACACTCACCAAACGCCTGCGCGCTGTGCATGCCATTGCATCCGATGCCGGGGATGTGGCCACAACCAGCCTGATTGAAAACTGGATTGATGAAACCGAACGCCGCACGTGGTTCCTGTTTGAAAGCACGCGCCCGGTTTTTGGGCATAACGAATAAATATTAACGCAAACATCTAAAAGTTTTCAAAAACACCTTTCTGGAAAAGCGGCCCGTATTTGGGCCGCTTTTTATATTGTACAATATTAAAAACAAATAAATAGCATAACATTTATTAAATTTGTAAGTTAATATCATATAATGCGTTGTTATATCTGTTCTTTTTAGAAAGGCATTCCTGCATCGCAGCATTTACATATCGAATATTCAGATAAATATTAAATATAAATTAGTAAAAATTATTAAAAAAACGCGCTCATTCGAAGTAAATATTTCTCCCATTCCTGTTTTGATAATATTTCCGTAACTTTGTTGTTTAGGAAATATTAATGTATTTTTGGAAGAATATTAGATATTTCTTATCCAAATTATGGATTTGAAGCCAACTGCATATTCAAGGCTCCAAAACATGGCAGATGACGTAACAACCATTTCCACCAATACAAGTTGGACAAACTACAACGGCGGCGGTACGCAATCCACTGATACCCCACCAGATAACGCGACATCCGGCTTGGGCACAGGCCCAACCCTGAACGTAACCAATGGTGCGTTGCTTGAAATTTCGGGCTACCTCAACCTCAATGCGGCAACCATTAATATTACAGATGGCGCCACTGTTTCTGTTGTGCCTGCTCTTCTTGGTGGAGATCTCACCAACGCGGCTGGGGGCACCGTTAATATTGATGGCGGCACACTTACCGTAAGCAATGAATTCAACGGTAATCAGGCCGTTTACAATATTACCAACGGCACATTATCCGTTGGGCATGATTTTAACGGCAACGTGGGTGTTTACAACATTTACAAAGGTGGCGTGCTAGATGCCGGCACCAATTATTCCAATATCAACGATGCACGTTTTAATATTGAAGGCGGCACGGTTGTTTTAGCGGGCATTGCCAATATTGATGGTAGCAACAAGATTGATTTCCACAACATTCCCGGTGGTCAGCTTGTTATTGGCAGCACATCTTTAAGCGATCTTTCAGGAGATTCCCTGAATGTCGAAAACTTTGTGTATGGAGATCAGATCAAGATTGCCTCCAGCACATCTTATAGTGATAATACGCTGTCCACTGCCGTAAGTGGGAATGATCTGCTTATCCAGTCCACCGTTGATGGTAAAACCACCACGGTTGTGACCATTAAAGGATATGCAACATCTTCCGCCGCCAATGTAGAGCCCGCCCCCACCGTAACCTACAGCGATGGCTACATTCTGTTTGGTGAACAGAGTGATACAGGCGCATGTTTTCTGGCAGGCAGCATGGTGCGCACCCCGCAGGGTGATGTGGCTGTGGAAGACATTCAGGCAGGCACAGATATTTTTGTATATGACTGGAAAAACAACACAGAAACCACACAGCAGGTTATCTGGGCTGGGCAGGCCTTTACTGTTGTAACCCCCAGCCTGCCGGATGATGAAGCCGGATACCCTGTACGCATTCTAAAAAATGCTTTGGCAGATGGTGTGCCTAACAAGGATATGCTGGTAACGGCAGAACATTGCCTGTTCTTTAACGGGCAGTTTGTGCCTGCGCGTATGCTGGTAAATGGCGCTTCCATTTTTTACGATAAGTCCATCACGTCTTATCCATATTACCATATAGAAACAGCAGACCACGCCGTAATCTCGGTAGATGGTGTGCTCACAGAAAGCTATCTGGATACAGGCAACCGCCGTAGCTTCCGCCAAATTGGCAATGTTGTGCAGTTACACGGCAAAACGCGCACATGGGCGGAAGATGCCGCCGCCCCATTATGTGTGGATGCTGATTTTGTAAAACCGCTTTTTGATAACTTCAAAAATCGCGCAAGGCATGTCGCAGGCAGCCAGAGACCTGCCGCCCCCGCCACCTTAACAGCAGACCCCAACCTGCACCTTGTTACGCAAACAGGGGCTGTTATCCGGCCAGTACGCTATGCCAACCAGCATTACAGCTTTATACTGCCGCCGGGCACGCAGTCTGTTCAGATTGTTTCCCGCGCAAGCCGCCCGGCTGATGTGGTTGGGCCTTTTGTAGATGATCGGCGCCTGTTGGGCGTTGCGGTGGCTGATATTCAACTTGTAACAGCCCGTAAGCGTGCAACCCCCATTACGGCGCACCTTCAGCCTCACAAACCGGCTGGCTGGCATAATATGGGTTGGGCCGAATGTGCATGGACAAACGGCAACGCCACCCTGCCGCTAGATGCACAAACAGACCGTAACGAAATTGCCATGCTGTCCATTACCCTACAGGCAACGGGTGTTTACCCGCTTGTAGAAGACGTGCAGCCAAACGCGCAGATACGTTCTGCCTGATAGGTTTTTAAACCTTTCAGCTATCATAAAAAGAGGCCCTGCTTTTACAAACAGGGCCTCTTTTTTATTTTGTAATCTTTCTAGAACTGCACAGTTGGAATAGGTTTTTCCTCACGCTTCATCAAGGCTTCTGCACCAAGCAGAACATCCACATCGTGCCCTTTTGCACCCACCTTCATAATCGCCACGTTGGAACCCGGTGGGTGCAAATCATCTAGCTTGCGCACAGTAACGGTTTGGTGGCTGCCGATGTGCTCCTTAAACTCTGCGTTTAGCAAGGCACAGGTTTCCACCAGACAGACATCTCAAGGATGTAAGGAAAACACGTTATTCCCCTTTACTGTTCAGCCCTTTTTCCTGCCGGTAGCGGTCATAATACTCACCGGCCATGCGGCGCAGGGCGGCCCCAATGGCGGCGTATTGATACTCGTTCAGGTTGGCCAGCGAGGCACGGGCCGAGGGGCGTTTCACGGCAAAGCCATCACCTGGCAGCAGCACAACGCCTGTTTCCTCTGCAATACGGAACAGGATTGTCTGGTAATCCATACGTGTCATCAACCAGCGGGCAAAGCGGGTGCCGTAAAGCTGTGTCACCACATTTACCAAATCTATCAGCGTGTAATAATGCGTGCTGCCAGCATCATCCGGGGCTTTTACGCCCAGATCTCGATACAGGGCCAGTTCGCGCCGGTGCAGCAAACGCTTAAGGGCGTTTTTATACGCATCCCGCCCATCTATTAACGCAAACAGGGCAAACAGCACCATTTGCACCTGCTGCGGGGTAGAAAGCCCTGCTGTGTGGTTAAGGGCCACGGTGCGGCTATCTGCCACCAGCCTATCCAAAAACTTCAGGCCGCGCACATCTGGCGTAAGCGAGGCATAGCGTTTATCCAGCTCAACCTTTTCGGCTTCTGGCAGCGCCGCCAGTGCCTCATCCAGCACGTTTTGTTCGTGCATGGCAATCACACCCAGACGCCAACCCGTAGAACCGAAATATTTGGAGAAGGAATACACCAAAATAGTGTTATGCGGGCAGATGGCATAAATAGAGCGGAAATCATCTGCAAACGTGCCGTACACATCATCTGTTACAATAATGAGGTCTGGCCGTTTTTTAACAATCTCGGCAATGCGGGCCAGCCCTTCATCACTTATCCGCACAGATGGTGGGTTGCTGGGGTTAACCACCAGAAAGATCTTAACGGATGGATCAAGCAGCTTATCCAGCTCTTCATCCGGGTATTGCCACCCTTGTTCCGGGCAGGCGTTAATGGCCACTTCCTGCAACTGGTAATCACGCAGTTCGGGAATTTCTACATACGGGGTAAACACCGGCATGCCGATGGCCGCTTTATCACCCGGGTTGATCAGCCCGTTTTCACGTAGCGATGCAAAAATATAGCTAATGGCCGCCGTGCCACCTTCCAGCGCAAACAGGTTTGTTGTGCTTTCTGGCATGGTGCCGCCTGCCATTTCGTGCAGCAGGTAATGGCGTACCACTTTTTCCGTATAACGCAGCATGCGCGGCGGTGTGGGGTAATCACAGCCTAAAATGCCGGATGTAATTTCCAGCAAAAATTCATCTGCGGGCAGGCCAAGCTGGTCGCGCACATAAGATACGGCACGGCGCAAAAAGGAAATACCCGGCACGTTCTGGTTATCTGCCAAAAACGCCTCAAACCGTGCCTCTATACCCTCACGCCGGGGCACACCGCCCACGCCTTCTGCCATGTAGGAAAAGGTTAAAGCAGAATCTGCCGCAGCAAACATACCAAGCTGGAAAAACCCTTGCCGGGGCAATGTCGCCAGAAAATTGGGGTTGCCACGCCCGGCATCCAACATGGCGCGCTGGGCACGGCCAGAGGCCAGCTTTATGAGCTCATCTTTCAGTTCAAATGGGCTGAGATGACGAAATTTTTGATACGCATCCGGCGTGGTAGACATGCGGGGTTTCCTTCCTGCGGAACTTCTTGCCACCATCAGCTTGCATGTCCTGTTCTATTATGACCAGTGGGAAAGTGTAAAATAACAGCGGTTTGGCCCCTTGTGTGGGGTGCAATTACACTTCCTCGTTCGGGGGGAGAGGTGCAGAAAGACGGCTGGCTACAGCCAGAAGCACCGCCGTAATGGGGGAGGCAAAAATAAAACCCCACATACCCAAAAACGCACCAAAAATTGTTTGCGAAAGAATGGTGAGCGCAGGCGGCATCCGCACCGCACGTTTTTGAATGAAGGGAGACATCACATACCCTTCAAACGTCTGGATAGCAGCATACAGGCCCGCCACCATCATGGCCTCACGCGGGCCAACGGAAAGCGCAATCAGCAACGCAGGCACGGCCCCAATAAACGTGCCCAGATACGGCACAAAATTGGCCAGCCCCGCCACCAGCCCCAAAGGCAGCGCCAGCGGCATGCCCAGCAGGGAAAGGCCGCTCCATGTCAGCATGCCCACAACTGTCATATCCAGCATCTGGCCCGCCACCCAAGCAGTTAGGGCGTGCCCGGTTGTGAGCAACACAGTGCGCATGGTGCTGCGATAGGCCACAGGCGTTATGCGCAAAATGCCATTGGCATACAGGTGGGGGGAAAGCGCAAAATACACCCCGGCAATAATAATCACCACCATGGTGCCAACCGAACCAAAGGTGGATGTCAGCACGTTGGTCATGGAGCCAGCAAAATCCATGCCACCTTCTGAGCCCGCACGCCCATCTGGCACCATGTTGCCCCCCAAAAAGCGCGGGAAGTGGTCCAGCACCGCATGGCCCAGCGGGTTGCTGTCCAGCATGTTGTGCAGGGCATCACGCTCGCTGGTAAGGGCTTCATGCAGGTGCGAAAGCTGCACTGTCAGTTCCGGGCCGGACACATGCACCACAAGGGAAAGCGCGCCCACAAGCACCAGCACAAACAGCATGACAGAAAGCCACTGCGGAATATGCAACAGGCGGGAGATAATGCGGGCTGCGGCATGCAGCACCACCGCCACAAGGGCAGAGGCAAACACCACCATCACCACCGCGCCGCCAGAGCTTACAAACAGCCCAGCCGCCGTAACCGTTACCACCATAACGGCCAGCCGGTAAAAGCGGCGTACCGTGTTTTCCAGCTTGTGAACAGATGCCTCCAGCCCCGCAAGCTGCGGTGCCTCGGGCGCATGGGCCGTAGATGCGGCTGGCGTTGGGGCGTGATGGGTTGGGGCGCTGCTATCTGGCGGTTGCACGGCGTGTTTTCTCCTGCCTGCGGGGCGGAAGAACACAGGGCGCACTGCACCCTCTGCCAACCACCGGCATTTGTGCCGTTGTGCTGCAAAATGGCACCGCCCACACCCTTTTTTCTTGCAACGCAGGCTAAACGTGGCGGGCCACCCTGCCTGTTTTGCCTGTTAACGTGCCAGACATGCAAAAGGGCCACCCCACCGGGCAGCCCTTATGACAATGAGGCATATTTTTTAAAAACGATGCCTTACTTTTTGCGCGTGGCAGCAGAGGGCGGCACACCCAGCCAGCTTTCCATAACGGCCACGTTGCGCATGTTGGCCTTAAAGGCAATGTCCAGCAGATCACCCGCCACAGGCACCACATCCACAGCGGCTTCTATGGCAATATTGCCTATCATACGCAGCAGCAGTTTGGGGGGCAGGCCCATGCGCCATGCCTCCCACACCACATAAAAGGAAAGCAGGCCCATAACCGTGCTGCCACCGCCGGGCACCAGCCCCACAATGGCATCTGCCCCTACCCTTACGCGGGTGCCGGGCAGCCTAATGGCGGCATCCAGCAACCACGCAAAACGGCGCGCCCGTTTAAGGCGGCGCAATGCATCCGCAGAGGGCTGCCCGTGTGCAGACTGCCCGCTTTGGAAAGAGGAAAACCCGGTATGAGCCAGAGCATGTGTTGTCATGCTTCCTCACGTAAGCAGGAGGCATGCTGCTTTCAAGAGGCCCAGCCGCTTGTATGATCCATAGCGGTGGCGCCTCCAGCAGAAGTTGCCCGTTGCGGATCTGGCCTGAAATCCAGCGCCAAACCATTCATGCAATAACGCTGGCCTGTGGGGGGCGGACCATCAGGAAAAACATGGCCCAAATGCCCTTCGCACTGTGCGCAATGGGCCTCTGTGCGCACCATGCCGTGGCTGGTATCTTTGTGCGTAGCAACGGCGTTGGGTTCTGCCGCCCAAAAGGAAGGCCAGCCACTACCGCTTTCATACTTGGTGTGAGAGCGGAACAGCAGCGCCCCACAGGCCGCGCAATGATACGCCCCCTCGCGCTTTTCATGATTCAGTGGGCTGGAACCGGGATACTCCGTTCCGTGGCCAAACAGAATCTGCTCCTGCTCTGGGGTAAGCGGGCCACGCGGGCCGCACCCACCGGCACCGCAGCTGCCTGACAAAGAATCTGACATGGCTAATCGCCTTTCCTGCCGTGTTTACAGTTGCATGTTACGGCACCAACAACGTGCATGGCTATAGTTTGGCACCTTCACACTCTAGCGACTGCCAAAACCAACGCCGCCACAAAATACAGCCTACCCCATTGCATGTGCGCATCTATACCGGCACCACATGGCGTATGGTTAATGCACCCTCCCCCGCCCCTGTTCTGGTTTTGCTACGAGATGATTACCGCGTGGCTGATAACCCAGCCCTGCACGCGGCCTGCGCAACGGGGCAGCCCGTGCTGTGCGCCTATGTGCAGGATGCCGCTTTGCAGGATGCCCCCACCACCCGCATTGCAGGTTGGGCGCAAGCCGCGTGTGCGCAACTGGCCACCAGTTTGCATAAACAGGGGCAGACTTTGTTAATGTTATCCGGCCCAACGCGGCTTTCTGTTCCCGCATTGGCGCAGGCCGTAAATGCTACAGATGTGTTCTGGAACCGTCGGTATGATGCGCCAGGCATTGCGGCGGATACGGATGTGCATGCCAGCCTGAAAAAACAGGGGGTGACAGTACACTCCTGCACCGGCCGTTTGTTGTTTGAACCCTGGGCCATACGCACGCAGGCGGGCCAGCCTTACCGTGTGTTTACCGCATGGTGGCGCGCCGCGCGGGATTTGCCAGAACCGCCACCGCCGCTGCCAGCACCAGACATGCGCGGTAAAAATTATGTGCCAGCTTGCGCCCTCAATCTGCCAGAAGGCGTGCGCCTTGGCCGCGTTGGCACGCAAATGCCCCCTGCACTGCCCGGCTGGACAAGCGGAGAACAATGCGCCCACGCCAACCTGCACCGGTTTATAGAAAACGCGCTAGAAGATTACGAAACACAGCGAGACAGAACCGATGCCACGTATGGGACATCACTGCTTTCACCTTATATTCGGGTGGGGCAGATTTCTGTACGCCAGATCTGGCATGCCATCCGCCATGCTGCACACCTGCACCCACAACTGGCCGCAGATGCCGAAAAGTTTTTGGCAGAACTAGGCTGGCGTGATTTTGCGTGGATGCAGATGTTCACCACGCCAGACCTTGCCACCCGCAACCTGCGCGCCGAATTTAACCACATGCCGTGGCGCACAGATGCCACAGATTTGGCAGCATGGCAGCAGGGGCAAACGGGGTTTCCGCTGGTAGATGCCGGTATGCGCCAACTGGCCCGCACGGGCTGGATGCACAACCGCGTGCGCATGGTTGTGGCCTCCTTTTTAACCAAACATCTTCTAACAGACTGGCAAAAAGGCGAACGCTGGTTTTACACACACCTGTTGGATGCAGATGCCGCCGTAAACGCCATGAACTGGCAATGGGGCGCTGGCACAGGCATTGATGCCGCGCCGTGGTTCCGTATTTTTAACCCGGTGGGGCAATCTGAAAAATATGATCCATTAGGCCAATATATTCGTACATGGGTGCCAGAACTGGCGGCGCTGGATAACAAAACCATCCACACACCTTGGAAAAGCACGCAACGCTTAAATTACCCACCCCCGATTGTAGACCTTAAGCTGGGCCGCCTACGTGCATTGGAGTGTTGGAAAAACCTGCCCAAATAGCACGCGACCATTATAAAACAGGCCCCACCCCGATAGAGGTAGAGCCTGTTATTGCCTTTAACTTTTAAAATCAGGCAGAAAGAACCTGTGCCTTTTGGTCTGCCTCATGCAGCAGGTAAGGCCCGGCGGCACGAATGGTCATGGACAGAAGGCCCATTTTACCTTTGGTAAAATCACCCATAGGCAGCACGGCGTTGCCGTTTGTCCATGCGCAATCTGTCCAATCGGTATCATACCAGCCTTCGGGCTTTTCCGCCTGAAGATGCGCTGTAATGGTATGCAAATTTTTGGCTGTGATAAAATGCACATCCGCCACAGCTACGCCCATCTGGCGCCGATCATCCACAAACGGCCCGATAACATCAGCCGGACGGCTGGCGCGGGAGACAATGCGCACAGACTGCGTATGAGCTGGCAACATAAAGCTGTAACGCTGGCCATCCTGCCGCACTGGCCGAATAATTGCCCCTGCCTGCGTAACCAGATGCAGGTTGGAATCTGTAACCATAACAGCCTGTTCTACTGGCACGTGGCACCCAGTTACACTGTTTTCACGCGCTTCCAGCTTGTGGAACAGGGGTTCAACAAATGCGCGGTCCACACAAAGTGGGGCGCCTGCATCTTCTGTCCAGCTCCGCACAGCGCCACGCAGGGTTGCCACCTTGCCTTCCTGACGGAAAGACGCACGGTTGCCCGTATCCAGATAGCTTTCTGTAAGCATACCATCGGCAGTGATAACCGAATGCTGTGCTGTTTCTACATGGTAGTAATCATAGGAGAGAATGGACTTATCGTAAAAAATAGAGACACCATTTACCAACATCCGCACCGGCACAAACTTGCCATCAAAGAACAAGCAATGTTCTGCGGTAATCAGCATATCCTTGTAGGGCACGCCATCTGCAATGGCATCCTTAAGAACGCGTACCGGGTAGCCTGCCTCATCATCCGGCAGACCTGCGCGCACCATGGCGTGCGCCTTGCCAACCCATACAACCGGACGCGTGATGTCTTTGTTGTTTTTCCAATCGAACGTAACAACCTGATCACCAATCTGGAGATCTTCCACCGCAACATCCCCTTCGGAAGTGCGGATCATGCTGCCAGCAAGAAAGCAAACAACAGTGGTGGCATTCAGATAGGTTTTGCCATCTACGTTTGTAACCGTAAAAGTGGAGCCTTCATTGGCAGCAGGCAACTGAAAGGATGCTGTGCCCTGAATGGGCTGGCCATTATCTGTAAGGGTATAAACACCATCTTTATACGTCACACCATCTGCAACTGTACCATCCAGCACAATGGTATCGTTTACAGAAATATTGGTGATGTACTGAATGATAGTCAGGTTTGTACCGGCCCCGACTTCGATTGTTCCATTGCCGCCGGAAAATTGGATCTGCCCCGGCACGTTGGAAGAAACACCATCCAACAAAAGAGTGCCGCCATTGCCAACCACAACGGTTGAGCCTGTTGCAATTTTATCTGAGTTATCAAGCGTTAATGATGCACCACCCGAAACGGTAACTGTTGCGGCACCATCTGAAGAACCACCAATATTCCAGCTAGTTGCTGTAACAACGGCATTATTAGTTATAGAAATAGTGCCTGTAGTTGATGCATTAGCGTCAGAAACCGGAATACCCGGCGCGACATACTGCGTTCCAGTAATATTTCCAGATTCATTAATGCTGATAACGCCGTTGCTATCTGGCCCGATAACCGACTGACTTCCGTTAGTCGGCTTAAAAATAATCGACTCAGCCATTTGTTGTACCCTTTTACGTGGTTTTGCCTGCGCCGATTACGCTTTGTTTGGAAAATATCATCCACTACCATATGGGGCGTGTTTGAAAAAAAATAATTATACCAAATGGTATATTGCGTTTGTATCGCATTAACTTATTGTGCGCGTGCCGTTGAGGGCAACCGTGTACTCTTTGAGTAAATATTACTCAAAAATGGATATTCACAGACATGCTTTCAGAAATAATAAGAAATATATACGCAACTATTGACAATAGAAGTCTATGGAAAAAATCACTTGCCACTATTGCAGAATACTGTAACGGAAGCAATGAAGGTGGGGCTGCACTGGTTCCTTTAGACCCAGATTGTGTTCAATGGCGTTATGGAAGCAGTAAAAACGAAGAATCTGACTTACTTTATTACTCTCAATGGAGAGGACAATCTCCATTAACATCGCACAAACCCCAAAGTATGCCTGGAGATTTTTGTTACATAGACGATAGTTTTCTAACGGATAAAGAGCTCGATCACTCTCCATTTTATCAAGAATATCTCAAAAATTTTGGCGTCCGAAGGCTACAGAATTGCCTTTTTGAAAATTTCCAAGGCAAAAAATTTCTTTTATCCGTACAAAACCCCATCAACGCCCCGGCTGATACAGCCTCAAGGTCCAAGAAAAAACTCATAACGCTTATTCCGCATATCATACAGGCTATAAATATAGGAGATAACTTCTATTATAACAAAGATACAAAAGATTGTTTTCAGTGCCTTATTGATAATATGCCTTATGCTATTGCCATTTTTGATAAACAAAACAATGTTCTGTTTGCAAACCACAAGATGATAGATATGGAACAATATGGTATTTTTATTATAAACAACAGAATTAAAAATAATTATGAAGATTCTAAAATAAAAATAGAAAAATTATTAAAATCCACCGAAAAAGATACATATCTTACGTTCTCAACCAAATCACAGAAAAAGTTTATTGCGAAAATTGGTTTTTTCAACAACATCAATAAAAATCATCAGGATATTTCTCTTCTTTTCCCAAAGTTTCTTATTATCCATGATTGCCATATCAATAAAAATACCGAAAAAATACTTAAAAACTTCTTTCTATCCCCAGCACAATCCAAAATTTCTTGCATGATTGCAAATGGAGTTCCTGTAAAGGAGATCGCTAAAACGCTTAATATTACCGAAGGCACAACCAGACAAACTATTAAGGAAGCTTTTAACCGTCTGGATATTAACAGTCAGGTCAAGCTTGCTTCCTTCATAAAGGACATAGATTGTTTGCCATAATTATAGCCGCATAACATTAACCCCCTACTTGTTTAAAAGCAGTGTGGTTCTGTTTCGGAACAGAACCACAAACCAATACATGGTCCAATCCGGGCAGACAGATAGGGCGCCAGATAATTTCATCTCACGCCAAGGCGGCCCTTTTCTCCAATTCCCACACAAGAAATCATGCGCCTAAGCTGTTGATCTTTCATGGCGGCAAAACTACGCTGGCACTGTTTCTTCCAAAATAGTTTTTAGCGTCGCCCCATCATGCCAAAATCCTTACGCCAGATATGACATTTGCCGATCTGCTGGTCATGCTGGCGTATCTTACAGCCCTGCCCCTTCTGGCGCTGGGGCTTGCTGGCCGCCAAACCTCCGCCACAGCATACCTTGAAGGGCATGGTGATCTGCCGTGGTGGGCACTCTGCCTTTCCCTTGTAGCAACAGAAACCTCTACCCTTACGCTTATCAGCGTGCCCGGCATTGCCTATGGTAGCGGCATGGTTTTTGTGGGGTTGGCCCTTGGGTATCTGATAGGCCGCGCCATTGTGGCCTGGAAGTTTCTGCCCCTATATCAATCGGGCAAAATGCTCAGCGCGTATGATTGGCTGGGCCAGCGCTTTGGCGCTTCCATGCAGCGTATGGCGTCCTCCACATTTTTAATCACACGCTTGCTGGCAGAAGCTGTGCGTCTGTTTGCAGGCATGTTGCCTCTGGCTGCTATGTTGGATGCCGCACATATGGGCCTGCCCCATGCTGCGTTGCTGGGCGGTATTATGCTGGTTACGCTGTTTTATACGCTGTGCGGTGGCCTGCGCGCTGTTGTGTGGTCAGATAGTATTCAGTTCGGGCTGTATCTGTTTGGCTCTGCCGCCTGCCTTGCCCTGCTGTGGCAGGTGGCCCCTCCGGGTGTGCTGCATACGCTATATGCTGCGGGGCGGTTTGATTTGTTTGTGAACCACACGCCACCTTTTACCAGTTCCTTTACACCACTGGCGGCTCTTTTGGGCGGCACGGTGCTTTCTGTAGCCTCGCACGGAACAGATCAGCTTATGGTGCAACGCGTATTGGCGGCCCGCTGCCTGCGTGATGCACGGCTGGCCCTTATGGGCAGTGCTGTGGGTGTGGGCCTTTTGTTTGCGCTGCTTTCTGGCGTGGGCGTGCTGCTATGGGTGCATCATGGTGGGGCCACCCTGCATCAGGCCGGATTTGCCACGCCAGATGCCATTTTTCCCGCCTATATCGCGCAGGAACTGCCCTCCGGCTTGCGGGGGCTAATGCTGGCTGGCGTACTGGCTGCCACTATGGGGTCTCTCTCCGCCACGCTTTCCGCCATGACAGCCGCCACAATGGGAGATTTTGCAGCCCCCTGCGCATGGGCGGCCCGCAAACTTGGCCTTTCCGGCCTTGGGTTTGCACGGGTTGTTACCTTGTTCTGGGCTGTAGCATTGGTGGTGTGCGCGGGCATGTTTGCACAGGGCAGCCAGTCTGCCGTGCTGGTTGGGCTTTCTATTGCCGCATGTGGGTATGGCCCCATGCTGGCCAGCTTTATAGCGGGCATGGCATGGCCGGGCCTGAAGGCGCGCATATTAGCCCCCGCCTTTGGCCTGAGCGTACCGCTTATGGTGCTGGCCATGATGTATCTGCACCCCTACGGCAAACCGCTGGCTTTTGTCTGGCTGATTGTGCTGGGCATGATCACACTGTTTGGGCTGGTCGGCCTGCGCTATGTGATACAAAAGAAAATACGCCATTAGTTTTATACAAAGGGTTCCACTTATGCTCCAGCCTGCCTCTGTTCCGCTTGCCCACACAGAAACGCTGGATGCCCGCTACACAGATCTGGACATATGGCCCACAGGCACGGTGCTGGAAGCCCTGCTGGAAAGCCAGCTTGGGGCCGTTGCCGCTGTAAAATCCGCCCTGCCGCAACTGGAAGCCGCCATTACAGCCGCCGTACCGCGGTTAGAGGCCGGAGGCCGCCTGTTTTACGTGGGCGCAGGCACATCGGGCCGTATTGGGTTGCAAGATGGGGTGGAGCTTATTCCCACCTATGGTTGGCCTGCTGAACGGCTGGTGCTCATGCTGGCAGGCGGTGATGCCGCGCTGTTTAACCCCGTTGAAGGGGCGGAAGATGATGAAGCCGAAGCCCGCCGCGCCATAAGTGCCCATGCCCCCACCGCGCAGGATGTTGTTATTGGCGTGGCGGCCAGCGGTGGCACGCCTTATACCTGCGCTGCGCTGGAAACTGCCAAGGCTGCGGGCAGTCTGTGTATTGGCATGTCATGCAGCCCAAACACACGCCTTTTGAATACTGAATACCCGGTGCTGATCCAAACCGGGCCGGAAGTGGTGGCAGGCTCCACCCGTATGAAGGCCGGTACGGCGCAAAAAGTAACCCTTAATCTGCTGTCCACCACGTTAATGATCCGCTTGGGCCATACATGGCGAGGGCAGATGGTGGATATGCGCATTGTTAACGCCAAGCTGGTGCGGCGCGCGCACCGCATGTTGCGCCATCTTACGGGCTGCACACAAGCGCAGGCAGAAGATGCCCTGCAACACGCTCACGGCAGTATCAAGCTGGCCGTGCTGCTGCGCCACGGGTTGGATGTTCTGCAGGCCCGGCAGCTTTTAACGTTGTGTGGCGGGCATTTGCGCAAGGCTCTGGCGCGTATTGCGGCAAAAACCCCCGCAGAGGCCTCAGCCTAATGGCCGCCCACCCCACCATTCTGGCGCTGGATGGCGGCGGCACCCATACGCGTGCGGTGGTAATAGCACCAGATGCCACCGTACTGGCGCAGGCTACTGGCCCCGGTTGCAACCCGTTTGATAGGCCAGAATGGGCCGAAAACCTGCGCCACCTTCTGGCACAAATGCCACGCACCACTTTGCAATCTGCCGTGCTGGGCATGGCAGGGTATGATACCGCACGCCCTTCCTCCGCCCAGCAGGAACAGGTAGCCCGCGCAGCCCTTGGCCCCGATGTGCGGCTATGGTTAGAAAATGATGTGGAAACCGCACACCGCGCTGCCTTTGCGGGCCAAGCAGGGGTGTTTGTGTTGGCGGGCACTGGGTCTGTCGCCATGGCGGTGGGGGCAAACGGGCAAACAGCCCGCGCTGGTGGCTGGGGCTGGCTTTTGGGGGATGAAGGCGGCGGTTACTGGATAGGCCGCAAAGCGCTTGGCTATGCCACGCGGTATCTGGATGATCCTTCCGTGCCTTTTGCCGCTTTTGCGCAAGCGTTGCTTCTTAGCCTGAACCTGCCCACCACAGGCCCCACCGCACCAGACGCCCTGCGAGAATGGCTGCGCACCCGCACGCACCCGCGTTCCGCCGTGGGTGATGTAGCCGCAACCGTACACACATTGGCCCAGAATGAAGAAACATACGCCATAGCCCTACTGCGTGCCGCTGGCGGACATCTGGCAGAACTGGCCCACACAACAGCCAAACAGGTAAGCAACCTGCCGCCTTCTCCTCTGCCTTTGGCGTGGAGCTACGGCGGCAGCGTGATGCACAACCCCGTTGTGCTGCAAACCGTCACATCCCTGTTGGGCACAAAACCGCACCCCGCTACGCTGCCCCCTATTGGTGGTGCGGTATTAAAAGCAGCAGAACTGGCCGGATGGCATAGTGATGCCACATGGATCTGCCAACTTGCCCGCAATCTCACGCACGGAAAGGCGATTGCATGATAAAGGGGTTTTCCATCCGCACTGGCTTACGTGTTCTGGCCGCCGGGTGCGCCGTAGGTGTGCTGGCAGGTTTTGGCGCAAACCTTGCCCCTGCCAGAGCAGATACCGCGCAGCCCGCGGCGTTTAACGCACCGCAGCCACCGGTTATCATGCCTGCACCCAGTACGCTGCAAACGGATGGATCTGCTTTTGCCTTGCCTGCCCAATGGCAGGTTATCTGGCAAAGCCCCCCTACCCCGCTTTTAACCCGCGCCATGCAACGTTTTGCAAACCGCATGAGTGGAGTGGCCGGGCAAGAGGTTTCTGTAGAAAATGCAAAAAAGGGAAAAGACCAAAACACTTTTCCCATCCACATTCAGTATGCGCGTGAGGCCAGTTTTCCCGCCCCCACCATGCGGGAGGATTATACGCTGGATGTGGGGCCAGATGGCATAACCCTAACGGCGCAAGGCCCTGCTGGTGTGCTGCATGGTTTGGCCAGCATTGTGCAGCTTGTACGGCGTGAGGCCACAGGCCCGGTTATGGCGCAGGCGCATATTCAGGATAGCCCACGCTTTGCATGGCGCGGGCTGATGCTGGATGTAAGCCGCCACTTTATGTCCATCCCCACCGTTGAGCGGCAGCTTGATGCCATGGAAATGGTAAAACTGAACGTGCTGCACCTGCATCTTTCAGATGGTGCGGCATTTCGGGTAGAAAGCAGGCATTACCCGCGCCTGCAAAAAATCAGCAGCCACGGGCAGTATTACACGCAGGCCGAAATCCGTAATCTGGTGCAATATGCAGCAGAAAGAGGCATTCGCATTGTGCCGGAATTTGATACGCCGGGCCACAGCTTTGCCATGCTGCTGGCCTACCCGCAATACGCCTCTGTCCTACCCATGAACACAACAGACCGTGCCGAGATCAACCGCGCGGCGCTAGACCCCACAAACCCCGCCACCTACAGTTTTGTGCGTGGGCTGTATGCTGAAATGTCCGCCCTGTTTCCAGATCCCGTATTCCATATTGGTGGGGATGAGGTGGTGGCCAAACAGTGGACACTTACACCCCGCATTGCACGCTACATGCAGGTGCATCATTTTGCCACACCGGCTGATTTGCAAGCCAGTTTTACAAACCGCGTAGCGCAAATGCTCAAAGCCGATGGTAAAACCGTTATGGGGTGGGATGAGGTTCTGGCAGCCAATGTGCCGCCCCACACCATTATAGAAAGCTGGCGCGGCCCAGCCAACACAGCAAAAGCCGCAGAAGCAGGCCTGCCCGTAGTGGTATCCGGCCCGTATTATCTGGATAGGCTGCTGCCTGCCTCCGCCTATTATGAGACAGACCCGCTAGACACCCGCAAAGATGCCGCAGAGGCACAGGCCGCAGCCCAAACCACTGGCCCCGGCGGCACCATTGCCACCCCCACAGACACCAAACCCGAAGCCCCCGTACCCCCGTTAACAAAGCAGCAAAAAACCCTGATACTGGGGGCCGAAGGCGCATTGTGGACAGAAGTGGTGGATGAAGACATGCTGGATGCCCGCCTATGGCCCCGCATGGCCGCCGTGGCGGAGCGGTTTTGGTCCACCCCGCAAAACTGCGTGCCTCAAACCCTGTATGGCAGGCTGGCGATTACTCAGGATAAGCTGGACCTTATGGGCTTGAAAAGCCGCGAAGATGCCGATGCCCTGCTAGACCGCCTTGCAGCGGGTGAAACACAAGCCCCGCGTGTGCTGCTAAGTGCTGTTTCCCCCATACGCAATTACGCCCATAACCACGAATTTTTACAAATCCGCCACAAGCAAACTGCCACGGAACAGGATTTAAATACCCCATCAGACATTGCCAGCCCAGACAGCTTTGAGGCTGAAAGGTTCAATGCCGAGGCTGCTGCCTTTGTAAACGGCAAGGTGGAACTCAAGCCGGAGCTGGAACGGCAACTCACCATCTGGGCGGATAATGATGCCGCGTTTCATCAGGTTGCAGCCCGCCATGCCGCGCTTACGCCCGCACTGGCGGCATCTACCCGGCTGGCTGCCCTTGCCCGTGCAGGGCTGGCGGCACTGGGTACAGAGCGCACACCCGGATGGCGTGAACAGGCGCGGGAAACACTGGATGCAGCGCGTAAGGACATTGCAGCTTCATCCTCCATCCATGTTGTCACCAACACGCCCCAACCTGCGGGGGATTTAATCCAGCGTATTGTACCGGGTGTGGAAGCATTGGTAACGCGTGAAGGCGGATTAACCCTGCCCTAAGAACGCATTTTTGCAAACGCGCCACCGCAGCATATTTCTGTATGGCTGCACGGACACGTGTAAAAATGCTACTCTGCTTACTCTGGCTGTGTCGTGCATAAATCCCACGGCACAACGGCGTTTTCTACCCGCCGCGTGGTAACACCGTAAGTTTGGCGCACCATCTCATCTGTCAGGCAGGTGGGGGGAATGGTATGGCGAATATGGCCTTGCTGCATGAGCACCAAGGTTTTGCAAAAACGCGTGGCCAGCAACAAATCATGCAGCACCACCACAACGCACGTGCCCTGTGCCGCCAGTTTGCAAAACACCTGCATAACCGCCAAGGCATGGGCGGGGTCCAACGCAGCTACGGGTTCATCTGCCAGCAAAATGGGGGCCTGCACCGCTAAAGCACGCGCCAGCATGAGCCGTGCACGCTCTCCACCAGAAAGTTGGCTGGCTGGACGATCCGCCAACCCCATTAACCCCACTTCCGCCAAAGCCTGCGCCACTGCCGGATGATGCAAGGCCTGAGCGGGAGATTCCCCATAGGGCAAGCGCCCCAGTGATGCCACCTCCCGCACCGGCATGGGCGGAAACGGCGGCACATCCTGCGGCATATACGCCATAAGCCGCGCACGCTGGGCCAATGTAAGCTGCTGCAAAGGCGCGCCATCACACACCACATGCCCCTGCGTGGCGGGTAACAAGCCCGCCATAATGCGCAACAGCGTGCTTTTGCCAGCACCATTAGGGCCTATGAGCGCTGTTACGCTGCCAGCCTTAAACCGCGCATTGGCGGCTTGGAGAAGCTGCGCGCCCTCTATGCTGAAACCAACATTCTGCACATTTAACATGACAGCATGTTCCGTTTTCTAAACAAGATAACACGGTGGAAGAACACAGGCGCCCCCACCAAGGCCGTTACCACACCCAACTGTAATTCTGTGCGCCCGGCCATAAGCCGCACTGCCAGATCTGCCGCCAGCAAAAGCACAGCCCCGCCCAAAAATGCTGGCACCATAAGCCGAGATGGCCGATGCCCCGCCAAAGGCCGCAACACATGCGGCACCACCAGCCCCACAAACCCGATAGCGCCAGAAACCGCAACGCAAGAGCCCACAGCCAATGCAGTGCCCACAACCACGCGCATTTGCACGCCCCCAACACCACCAAGCCGAAAACCAAGGCTTTGTGCCACGTCCTCCCCCATTGTTAGGGCATCCAAGGCGCGGCCACAGCCCATAAGCAGGGCACACCCCACCACCACGCCGGGCAAGGCCAGCAGCACATCATTAAGGGTGCGATCTGTTAAAGACCCCATAAGCCAGTGCATGATTTCAAACGTGGCATAGGGGCTGGGCACCAAGTTCAACACCAGTGCGGTAAGGGCTGCGGTAAAACTGCTCACTGCCGCACCAGCCAACAACAACACCAACGCGCCACCACGCCCCACCAGCGCCACAAGCAACATGGCCGTAACCAGCGCACCGGCCAAACCACCCAAAGGCAGCAAAGCCGAGGCTATTTGAAAAAGCCCTGTATAGAACACGCAAACAGCCCCAAGGGCTGCCCCACCAGAAACACCTAAAAGCCCCGGATCAGCCAGCGGGTTGCGCAAATAGCCTTGCAGCACCGCACCACTCAGCCCCAACGTGCCGCCAACCATAAGGGCCAGCAACATACGCGGCAGGCGCAACTGCCCCATAATAACTGCACCTATGGAATGCGCACCAGCCCACCAATCTGCCAAGGCGGCTGGCACGTTAATGCTGCTTTCCCCCCACCACAAAGAGGCCACAGCCATAACGGCCACCAGCACCACCAACAGCGTGTTCAGCACAACGGGGCGCAAGGGCTTCATGGTTGGGTTTCCTTTACCGTAGGCTGCGTAATGGGTGGGTTTTGAAAATTCTTTGCGCCATCATCCACAATGGCATCCCGCGCGTGACGTAATGAGGCAACGGCATCCAGCGTTTGTGGCAGCCCACACAGCCAAAGGCGCGCTGGCACATCCACAACATGTGGCGGCGCAAACATGGCCAGCATAACCGGGTTGGCCAGCATGGCCTGTGCAAGAGAATGACCGGGGCCGGAGGGATCGCGCACCAGTAAATCTGGATGATAAGCCAACAGCACTTCCAGCGGCACGCGCCCGCCCAAAGGTGGCGTGCCTGCCGTGGTGGCAAAGTTACGCAAACCGGCATGAGCCAGCACATCATCGGGCAAACTATGGGCATGCACCACAAAGCCATTGGCCTCATACACCACGGCTATGGGGTCTGATAGCTGGCGGGGGGTGGCAAGTTCCGCCAACCGGGCTTGAAATGCCGCCACAAGCTGCCGCCCGCGTTCGGGGTGCCCCACCGCATTGGCAACTTGCATGATCTGGTCTGGAATATCCGCCAAGGAGGATGCGGGCGGAAGCGTAAGCACTTTGGCCCCTACCTCCTTTGCGGCCCGCACGGCCAAGCGGGCTGTAAAGCGGCCTGCCAGCACCACATCTGGTTTGGCGGCCAGCACTGTTTCCGCCGTGGATTGCAACACCGGCACGCCCTGCGCCTGCTGGCACAACACAGATTCCGTGCAATCCCGCGCCAAAGTTGAAAGGCCTATAATATCCTTGTGGTCTGCCAACATAAGGGCAAGCTGATCTGTGCATAGGTTAAGCGATGCCACACGCTCTGCCCGTGCCGCCCCAGGCGCAGGCACCGCAAGGGCTGCACCCAGTACACACATACCCACCCGGCGGAGGATTACGGAAAGCTGCATCAGTAATTCAGCGTAAAGCCGCCATAACCTGCGCGGCCGGGCTGAAGGTAGCCTATGGGGCTTTCATACTGGCGGTTCAGCAAGTTATCTGCCCGCGCAAACACCGTTACATAGCGGTTGATTTTATAACTGGCCGCCAGATCTATGGTGAAATATCCGTGGTCTTTACCGCATGTGCTGCAATACTGGTACGTATCGGAAATAACCGGCATATCACGCGCGCCGCTGACATACAGAATATTGCCCGAAAGCGAGAGCCCATCCACCGGCTGCCATGTGGTGTTGAAATTGAACTTGTGCTGCGGGCGGCGTTGGAGTTCTTGCCCGGTAGAGGCATCTCGCGCGTGGGTCCATGTATAGTTCAGGTTGAAATCCAGCGTATCCAGCGCTTTCCAATCCAGATACGCTTCCACGCCATACATGCGGGCACGGGCGACGTTATTGTAGGAATAGGTGGAGTAATAATTTTCGTAAGAACTTACGGACTGAATAAGGTTGCGCACGTGGTTTTCATACCATGTGGCCCCAAAATGCAGTTTGTCATGCGCCAAGGTTTGTTCCACGCCCACATCATACCCTATCAGGCGCTCGGCCCGCAGGTTGGGGTTTCCCTTTTCCGCATAGCTGGTGGAAATCTGGTTGGCAAAAAGCTGATACAATGAAGGGCCATGAAAACCACTGCCTGCACTGGCCTTGATAACCGTGCCGCTGTGCGGAATATGAATGGCCGGAGCCACGCGCCACGTTACATAATTGCCGTAGCGGGAATTGGCATCATACCGGATATTGGCCGCACCATATAAAATCTTGTTCCAGTTACCCTGATACTGCCCATACCCTGCCGTAGTATCCATGCCTGCACTGGTGCTGAACGGCGTGGAAGATGGCGCGCTATTTCCTTGGCTGGAATTAAACGTATCATGAAAATGCTCTGCCCCCACAAGCAGAGATCCGTATTTATCCAGATTAACGGTGCCGTGCCAGTCTATCTTGATACGGCTGGTGCGGTAATATGTGGGATCATACTGCAAGGCATCGCCTTCAAGGGTTGTGCCGGTTTCTGTCCAGCTTCTGCGGCCTGTCATATACCCCAGACCAATAACCTGATCGAACCTGCCCCCAAATGAGGACAAATGCGCAGTGCCCCGCACAATGGCCTGATTTTGCGTGGTATGTTCACGCTCGCTGCTCACATCACCGTAATATCCCAAGCGGCTGTAATATTCATCTTCCATATTATAGCTGCTGTACGTGTGCAGATTGCTCTGGATCAGCCGGGCCGTTAGCCCCAGATCAAAATTATGCGTCACATCATAGCCAAGGCGAATATTGGCGGAACGGTTATCGTTTCTATCCCCCCGGTGGCGCTGTTCCTTATCTGCGCCAAAATAGCGCCCGATATAGCGCGGGATTTCATGAAAGCCATCCTGCCGGTAATGAGAAAGCTCCACATTGTAATGGAACTTTCCCTTACTGCCGCGCGCGCCCATAACCTGATTAAACGTGCCGTAAGATCCACCTTCCACCCGCACAAAGGGGGTGAACCTGCCCTGCCCCTGTGCTGTGGTTATATCAATCACCCCGGCCATGGCATCCGCCCCGTACAGGCCACTTTGCGGCCCGCGCAAAATTTCTATGCGGCCCATGCCATCGGTTACAAACTGCGCGGCATCAAACGCGCCAGAGGTGGAGCTGCCATCGTTAATATCCATGCCATCCAGCCGCACTTTTACCTCGTTGGCATTGTTGCCACGCATGAAAATAGAGGTGGTGCCCCCAAAACCGCCCGAACGCACCACATTCAGCCCCGGTTGGCGGGCCAGAATATCTGTTAACGTGCGGCGCTGCTGGGTGAGGATCTGCTTTTCTGTCACGATCGTCATGGCCGTGCCAATTTCATCCGCCCGCATGGGCCGCCGTGCGGCGCTAACCGTAATGTAATCCGGGTAAGCCTGCGTGCTGCGTGCTTGCACAGCTTGCGTGCCCTCCGCCCCAGCCGAAACAGGCGCATTTTGTGGTGCCGGAACGGTGGCAACGGGTGTTACTGCCGCCTTGGTGGCCACAGTATTTTTGCCCGTTGATGTGGCAGGGGTTGGGGCATCTGCCGCCCTAACGGCAGTGGTTTCTACCAGCAGCAAAGATGAGCCGGTAAGCAAAAGGGTTTTAAGGCGCATGGGTTTAGGCAATCTCGCGGTTTAACAGCGTTGCCACGAGACTTGGCCCGGCTTTTTCCACCACAGGGGCACAAACCACCCCATAGGCTGACCGCTAGCCCAGCCTGCCAGCACACCCCGGCTGACATGCCCCGTCTGCAACTGTGTGCTGATGGCAGGTCTCCTGGCTTGCGGTTTTTTCGGTTGTGGCACCCCTTCCCGGAAAGGTTTGTTCCAGTGGGCCAGCGCGTAAGGCGCTGTGCGTGCACATCCATGCCGCTTACAGTTGCGGGGACAGCCCGGGAATATCGCAAAACCATTGCAGGCAATGGCGCGGGCACCCGGTTCCCTTTTCATTCCCCTGAGGGGAAACCATCATGCGGTGTGGTTTACAGGCTGGGGGTGGCTTGTCAACAAAAGCACGCTACACGTTTGGCAGGCTGGCTTTAGGCCTCCCGCGGGAGGCGCTGAGACTGCGAGCGGATTACCTGCTCCTCATAATCCAGTTCCTGCTGGAGCTTCCATTCTGTTTGGTCATTGATCTCTCTGCGCGATGTCATATCCCGCATGGCCTGCCGTTCTGCCCGCAGCAATTGCAGGCGCAGGGCCAGATCCATACGCGCATGGCGCAATGCCCGGTTACGATCCAGCGGCGTAATGCGCGGCGTTTCATCCTCCTCTTCCAACCGGCTGTGATACAGTTGGTATAGGCGGTCTATTACCTCCTGCCGCAGGGCTTCATCTGCGGCACTTTGCCCCTCCGGTTTGGCCAGTGCGGTGCCCTTTGGGTTGGGCGCAGGCGGCTGCGTGCGCGCTTTTGTAAGCACTGCAAGGGCTGCGCGTATCAGCTTTTGGCGGGCCATATTTTCTTCCTGCGCATTCTTATCCACCGTTTCGTGCGGCAAAAAACGCAGGCACAGAGGAATGAACACACTGGCTGCCAGCAGGGAAAGCACAATTACACCTGTAGCCGCCACCACCACGGCATCGCGCATGGGAAAGGCATCTGTGCCATCTGTTCCTTCTGGCAGGGAGAGCACAGCCGCCAGCGTAACGGCCCCGCGCACTCCGGCAAATGTCAGCAACAAGCTGCCTGCAAAGCCCGTGGGTTCAAACGGCAGGCTGCCAATACGCGCCACCACCCAACGGCCAAAAACGGATGTCCATACGCCTGCAAACCGCATGGCCAGCATAATGGCGTATATTTGCACCACAAACAGGCCAACCTGCCACAAAGCCACATCGTATTTATGGCCCAACGCCACGCCGTGTTGCAGCAATTCTGGCAACTGCAAGCCCAGAAACAAAAAGATAAGCGCGTTAAAAACGTAGCTGACAATGTTCCATACGGTTGTGGCCTGCAGGCGGGTAAAGGTGGCGGTATCCTCTATCATGCCGGAAAGTTTAAGCACCATGCAGCCTGCCACGGCGGCCAGAATGCCCGAACATTCCACCGCTTCCGCCGCTGCGTACATTAAAAACGGCAAGAGCAGCACAAAGATGATTTGGGATTGCGGATCATCATACCCACGGCGCACCAGCACGCGGTTAAGCTTAACAGCCAGCCACGCCACCGCAGCGCCCACCAGCAAGCCGCCCAGCGCCACCATTAAAAACGTGCCAAAAGCCTGCCTGTAAGAAAACTCCCCCGTAAGGGCATCGGCCATGGCAAAGCGAAAGCACACAAGGCCGGAGGCATCGTTAAACAGGGCCTCACCAGATAAAATCTGCAACAGCCGATTGGGAACTTTGCGCCCTTCAATAAGGCTGGAAACAGCTACCGTATCTGTGGGGGAAAGCGCTGCCGCCAGCGTAAAACAGATGGGCAAGCCCAGTTCTGGCACAATCCAATGAATAGCATAGCCACATACCAGCGTGCTGATAACCACAAGCCCAAAGGCCAAAAACAGAATGGGGCCGCGCAGTTCTGAAAACTCACGCAATGGCATGCGGAATGAATCTGCAAACAGCAAAGGCGGCAGAAATACAAACATGAACATATCTGGCTGCAAGCTGACATGCATGCCCGCCAACGCCGCAAACACACCCAGAATGATAAGAATAACCGGCTGCGGCACCTTTTGTTTAAACAGGGCAACAAGCAGGCTGCTAACGGCCGCCAGCAAAAGCAGCAGCAGAATGTTTTCTACGGTTAACATGGCTTGCGCTCTTTGGGCGTGTTTAGGCGTTTATGCAACGGGCATTATGCACATACACGCCACCTTTACGGAGCAGCGGCAACAGGGCGTAAAACCTGCTGGCGCACCAGTTCTTCCAGCCATGCGGCAAACACCTGCACCCGCATGGAAAGATGCCGCCGGTGTGGGTAAAGCAACGCCATGGGCAAAGGGGCCGCACACCATTTGGGCAGCACTTTTACCAACTGGCCGGTATGCAGGTAAGAGCGCACATCATACGCGGGTATCTGAATCATCCCCAACCCAGCCAGCGCACAGGCTATAAGGGCCTCTGCACTGTTTACTGTCACACGGCCCGGCATATCCAGCGTGTGGGTTTGGCCGTTTTCTTCCCACTCCCATTGTTCCACGCGGCCATTCTGGGGAGAGGCATAATTTACGGCCTCGTGCCCATGCAGCAGGTCTGCCGGGCATTGGGGCGCACCATGCTGATGCAGATATGCCGGGCTGGCCACGTTTATCAGCTTTAACTCCCCCATACGGCGGGCAATCAGGCCGGAATCCTGCAAAGGGCCCACGCGCAGCACGCAATCCAACCCTTCTTCCACCAGATTAACGGCCCTGTCCGTTACCCCCAGCTCCACCGAAAGGCCGGGATATGTTGCCAGAAAATCGGGCAATGCCGGGGCCACTATCAGCCGCCCAATGCGGCCGGGCATGTTAACGCGTAATACGCCTTGCACGGCACTTTCGTTCTGGCGGAACAGGTTTTCTGCTTCCTCCACATCCGCCACAAGGCGCAGGCAGTGTTCGTAAAACGCGGCGCCATCTGGTGTGGGGGCAACGGAGCGGGTTGTGCGCGTTAACAAACGTGCACCCACGCGGCTTTCAAGCTGTTGCACGGCGGCAGACACACTAGAGCGCGGCATGCCCAAGGTTTCTGCCGCGTGGGTAAAACTGGCGGCCTCCACCACACGGGCAAAAATACGAAAAAGGTCTATTCTATCCATACACGTTAGCCTTGTGGCGGTTGCCTTATTGTTCGGTAAATCTGGCAAGTGTTGTCAGAACATACAGCTTTATCCGGCTATTGTAGCTGATACGGTGAAAATAGAAAAACGGGGGCCACCATCCATGCCCCCTCGATCATGCAAGGGAGCAGCCAACATGGTAGACCACAGCATTAAAGGCAAAACCGTTCTGATAGCCGGTGGCGCCAAAAATCTGGGCGGGCTGATTGCGCGGGATCTGGCGGAACACGGTGCAAAAGCCATTGCCATCCATTACCACAGTGCGGCCAGCAAGGCGGAAGCAGATGCCACGGTGGCTGCGGTAAAAGCCGCAGGCGCACAGGCCGCAGCTTTTCAGGCAGACCTTACGCAGCCAGGTGCTGTTGCCAAACTGTTTGCAGATGCCAAAGCCGCTTTTGGCGCGCCAGATATTGCCATTAACACTGTGGGCAAAGTGCTGAAAAAGCCGATTGCAGACACCACGGATGAAGAATTTGATTCCATGTTCGCCATCAACACCAAGGTGGCGTATCAGTTTATCCGTGAAGCCGGAAACCATCTGGCGGATAACGGCAAGCTGCTCACACTCGTCACATCTCTGTTGGGGGCTTACACGCCGTTTTATTCCACCTATGCGGGTTCCAAGGCTGCGGTAGAACACTTTACCCGTGCGGCCTCTAAGGAATATGGCGCACGTGGCATTTCTGTTAACGCCATTGGCCCCGGCCCCATGGATACGCCGTTCTTTTACGGGCAGGAAAGTGCAGATGCTGTGGCTTACCACAAAACGGCAGCAGCGCTTTCTCCCTTCAGCAAAACGGGCCTGACAGATATTGAAGATATTGCCCCGTATGTGCGCTTTATTGTTTCTGAAGGCTGGTGGATGACGGGCCAGACCATTCTGGTAAACGGCGGTTACACCACAAAATAACATCTGCCTTGTGCCCGCAGGCACAACGGTATGCGCAAGGAGGCCACGTGTTGCATGTGGCCTCTTTTTTTGTGCCTTGCTCTGGGCGCAAAGCTGTTGCGCGCGTGCAACAGCCCACAGAAAGCTGCACGCACACGGCTCATTCCTGTTGTAATGTTATACTATTACATAATACATGCTGCGCCCTCCGCCACACTCAACCAAGGCAGCACACAGCATGATGGTTCGATCAGCCGCTCTTCTTCTCTGCTCCACTGTTTTAACTGCTCTGGGCAGCAGCATGGCCCTGGCTGAAACCACAACCTCTACAACAGAAACAAAGCAGCAGAAGCCTTCTGAAACAAAACCGCAAAGCGTAAAAGTAATTGCGCATGACAAGAACGATGCCGAACAGGTAATTGTTACCGCGCATCTGGACCGCATGCGTTCAGAGCTTTCGCCCTCCACCGGGGCCACTGTGCACAAGTTCAGCCGGCAGGCGCTGGAAACCATTCCCGGGGCCGATAACGCACCGCTTAACCAAGTGCTTTTGCAAGCCCCCGGCGTAGCGCAGGACAGTTACGGCCAGATCCATGTGCGTGGAGACCATAACGAGGTGCAATTCCGTTTGGATGGCGTGCAGTTACCGGAGGGGCTGAGTGTGTTCGGGCAGGCATTGATGACGCGCTTTGCCGATAACATGTCCCTCACCACCGGTGCGCTGCCCAGCCAGTTTGGGTTTTTGCAGGCGGCTGTGGTGGATATCAACACCAAGAACGGCACCACCAATTCGGGCGGCAATCTCTCACTTTACGGCGGGGCGCGAGATTATTTTTTCCCTTCCCTGCAATATGGTTTTCATAAAGGAAAGTGGGATTTCTTTGCCACGGCAGATTATGTGCATGACCGCACGGGCATTGAAAACACAACATCATCTTTCAACGCCATTCATGATTTAAGCGAGCAATATCACTTTTTGGGCCATCTGCGGTACACGGCGGATGAAAACACGCGTATCAGCTTTATTGCCGGTGTTTCCAACGCAGAATACCAACTGCCCAACAACCCCGGCCAGCAAACCCAGTTTGCCATGCCTGCCTACTCTGGCAGCAATCTGGCGCAGCAGTTGAATGGCAGCGTGGACAGTGCGCATTTGGATGAGCACCAAAAACAGATTACAGATTTTGCCATTCTGGCGTTGCAGAAAGAGATGGGAGACTTCAGCCTGCAAAGCTCCGTGTTCTCCCGCTATAGCAGCCTGCGCTATTCTCCCGACTGGCTGGGGGATCTGGTGTATAATGGCATTGCCCAGCAAGCTGCGCGTTCTGTTTTTTCCATGGGCACACAGCATGATGTTACATGGCGTGCTGCCAAAGATCACACCGTGCGCTTTGGTTTTCAGCTTTTTGTGGAACGCAATACCTCTAAATCCCTCTCCCGCGTGTTTGCGCAGGATGGTGAGGATGCAGATGGCAACGCCACCTTTGGCACAACCCCGCTTAGCATTTACGATGGCAGCGGCAAAACCGGCACGGTTTACGGCCTATATGCGCAGGATGAATGGCGCCCCCTCAACAACCTGACCATCAATTACGGCCTGCGCTTTGATGGCGTGAGCGAATACACGGCAGAAAAACAGCTTAGCCCACGTATCAACATTGTGTGGAAGCCGTGGAAAGGCGGTGTGATCCATGCCGGATATTCACGCTACTTCACGCCTCCGCCGTTTGAGGTTGTAAGTTCTTCCTCGCTTTACAAATTTGCGGGCACCAGTGCCGCGCCCTCCGTTTACCAGAACAACAAGGTGCGGGCCGAGCGCGACCATTACTTTGATGCCGGTATTGAGCAAACCATTCTGCCAGGCTGGCGTGTCTCGTTCGATGCCTACTACAAGCTGGCGCATAACCTGATTGATGAAGGCCAGTTTGGCGCCCCCATTATCCTGAGTGGCTTTAACTATCGCCGTGGGCAGGTGAACGGGTATGAGGTCAGCACCTCTTACGATCATGGCCCGCTTTCACTCTATGGCAACTTTGCGTGGTCTCGCGCCATTGGCAAGGATATCACCAGCGCACAGTTTAATATGGAACCAGATGATCTGGCCTACATTCAGCACCGCTGGATCCATCTGGACCATGATCAGCGTTGGACGGCCTCTGCCGGGGCGGCCTATTCCTTCTTCCATAAAACGCGCTTTCCGCTGCGGCTATCTGCCACCATGGTATATGGCAGCGGGCTGCGGGCCGATGGCCTTGTGCCCAACGGGGTGGCCCTTACACCCTACGCCACCGTTAACTTCTCTGCCGTGGAAACCATACACCATACATTCGGCAGCGCATGGCCGGGGGATACGCAGTTCCGCATAGATGTGATCAATCTGGGGGACCACACCTACAAGCTGCGTGATGGCTCTGGCATTGGCGTGGGCGCCCCGCAATATGGGCTGCGCCGCACCATTCTGGGCGGGATTTCCCAAGGTTTCTAAGCGTGTTACCGGCTGTGGCGCTGCCCACGCGCCACAGCCCCCACACTGGCGTGGATTGATTTTACCAGCATTTTGCCCCAGAAAACGGCTCCAATACGAGGATATCCAGCCCGTGGAGGAGCCAGACCAATGGATATGACATGGGGCAACTTTCAGGCCATTGTTCAGCTTTCCGCCGGGTTGAATGTTGCCATTTTAAGTTTTGTGGATATCAGCCTGCCCGCCATTCAGGAACGGCGGAAGGTTTTTGCCAAGGCCCGGCAGGAGCTGGAGATCCACCGCAAGAACCCCCATAAGCGCACAGAAGCCGAAAAGGCAGACCACGCCGAAAACGTGGGAGACATTGACCGCCGCCTGTTTGACCTATGGCGTGAAACCGCCGCCTTTGAACTGGTGGAAGATTCCCTTATGCGGCTTACGGGTGTTTCCGGCTTTATTGGTGCTGTGCTGAGCCTGATTTTGCTATGGTATTCCGCCCTGCATTATGATGAGAAAATCTATCTGACAGGCCAGTTGCTCACTGCGGCCTCGTTCCTCTCATTGGCAGCGGCATTTATTATCAACTGGATGACCGCCACACGGGCCGCAAAATATACCCAGCGCTGCAACACCCTGCGGCAAGAAATGGGCAAACGGCTGTGAACTTTTTTCGTTCTGTGCGTTAAAATACTAAAAAACCCCCGGTGTGCTTCTGCCACCGGGGGTTTTCCATGCACACAGTGCAGGCTGATACCTAAAAGATGGCTCAGGCCTTGGCTTGCGCCGCAGCAACCTGACCCAAGGCAACCTTGAGTTTTTCTTCTGCTTCTGGGGAAAGAGAGGTTTGCAGGATACGGGCATGGCCCTTGAACTGGCTGAGATCGGCCAGAACTTTTTCCGGCTGAGACTTACGCACCAGAATAAACAGAGCAGAGGTGTTGGGCGGGATGGTATCGCTTAACTGTTTGATGAAGCCATCATCAATCCCGTAATCAGAGAACTTGCCAGACAGCGCGCCAGCACCGGCCCCCACGGCACTCCCGATCAGGAAGCCAGCCAGCGGGTTCAGGCACAAAAGGCCCACCAGCGCACCCCAAAAACCACCAGAAAGCAGGCCCCAGGAAGCCCCAGCTTTTTCAAGGTTTACGCTCTGGTGCAGGTGTACCTTACCCTGTGCATCCCGCGTAACAACCACGGCATCTTCCAGATCCAGCAGGTATTCCTTCTGCAAGGCGCGGCATTCTGTCAGCACCTTGGCGGCATCATCAACGTGGTCAAAACCCAGAACAATCAGATCAGACATTCAAATCGGCTCCCTGCTTTATATCTTTACGCCATCTGGCCCGCACAGCGGCAAACGGCATGTACGTTAGTATGTATTCGATCTTGGATATGGGAAGCCCAGCACACACATGCCAGTGGGCAAGATTGCGCAGGTGCAAGAAAAATACAGAAAGAGCATTATAGAGTATTCGTATAAGAAGCCTGAATAACCGTGCGCACCTTTGCCAATACAGGCATAGCATCCATACACTCACAGCCATGTGATAATGCGGACTATTATTGTCCTATTAGATCACGAAACTTCACAAATCATGCAGGATTTTTGATAACAAACCAATATTTTCTGCATAACAGACCGGCAACCAAGGCTCTTGCCGCATATCCGGGCCGGTTCGATAGTGAGCCTCATCAAACTTGTTCACAAAGGAGGTTCACCCATGAACACACTGCGCAAAGCGGCCCTTGCTGCCGTATGTGGCCTGGCTTTGGCTGCCGGGGTTGCACCTGCCCATGCTGCCAATGTTGGCGTGGCTTCTGTGCCAGAAGCACCAGTTGGCCCCGGCCCCACGGTAGATAACGCATCTGTCGGCAACATTGCCGGGCTGATGTACTACTGTTACGCCCACAACATTGATGATGATACAACGGTGCGCTCTCTCGGCCGCTCCCTTGCAAAACGCAGCGATGTGAAAAACGATGCCGCATACCCCGCTGGTGGTGCAGGGCAGCTGATGGTTGGCCCCGGCCAGATGATTGACCTGAACACGGTGGATGACAAAGACATCCGCACCGCAACCTGCGCCCACGCTGCCCAGCGTGGTATCCAGCTGGATGATGGCACCTTTATGCTGCCATTGCAGGACTAATACAGAAAAAGGCGGGTACTCCCGCCCGGCATTGCCGTACCACATGGCTTAAGGCCGCTGGCTGTGGCAGATGCTCTGTTTGTAAAAAACCGCCCTTGGTTCAGGGGCGGTTTTTATTTTTTCAGCACATGGAAACTCTCCCAACCTGCGCGCCGTTGGCAGTATGCACCCCTTTTGTAAATACGGGAGGTTTTCATGACATTCCTGAACTCCGTCTCCAACGCCATTTCAAGCGTGGGAGATTTTGTAACAGCCGCGTGGTTTAACAAATCCGGCCTGTTAAGCGCTTTAAACGAAGTTCTTGGCCCTGTGCCCACGCCGGATCAGCCCAGCAAGCTGGAACAGCGGGCAGAAGCCATGGGCATGCTTTCCACCATCCGCCGTTGGCAGACCGCCCCCCACAGCCCACCAGCATCTGAAGCAGAAGTGCGCGGCTTTTTCCTACAGGAAGAACTGGACTGGTTTTCTGAACAGACAGGGCTTTCCGATACCGCAACCATGCACATTATCCGCAGGCTTCTGCCCCGTTGCGTGCGCCTGCGTGCTCTGCATGATCCGGCCCTGTTCCCGCAAAGAAGCCGCATTTCTCCGCAGGAACACACGTCTGCCGTATGATGTATTCAACACCGATAAAATAAGCATGGCAGAAACTGCCAACTGGCTGTTCTGCCATGCTTTTTAGAAAATTATTTAACTTATTTACCCTTTACTTCCTTTTCCCTGCATGAATATCCAGACCTTCAAGCAGGAGAAGGATAATGTCTGAGCTACAAAAGATTTTAAGAAATAAGATATTCGTTTTTATTATTTCTTTATGCAGTATTTTTTATATTTTTTCTTATCTGATCCTGCCTTTTTCCACGGCTGATACAACATTTTACGCACTTATTGGCCGCAGCTTGCTGCAAGAGCATATGCTGCCGTACCAATATGTGTTCGATCACAAACCTGTAGGCGTTTATGCGCTTTACGGCGTGTGGGATGCACTTACTGCCCCGTTGCCTGTTGGCAAATTTACGGTTCTGGCTCTCCTTTCCCTTGCCGCATTTGCTGCCATGGCACGCAGTATCTGGCACACACGCTGGTTATGGGTTTTTGCTGCGTTGGTGTTGCTGGGTGCGCCGTTTGAACTGCTGGCCGGAAATACAGAAACACTTCTGATAACAACAGAACTGGCTGTTATCTGGCTTACCCGCAAAGGCACATTTGCAACTACACAGCAGACAAACCGCGCCCTGCTACTTATGGCCGCTGGGGCTACGTTTGGCCTTACGGTTAACATTAACTATCTGGAAGGCATTTGCCTGTTTTTGCCTGTGTGCTTCCTGTTGCTGACAAACACACGCCCTCTTTTCAATGTGGTTTTGTTTGCCCTTGGCACATGCGGTGGATTGGCAGTTTTATTCTCGCCTTATCTGGTGCAGGGGCACCATGCGCTGGCAGATTACTTTACCCTGCAACATACTTTTTTACATTCTTACAGCGCCAAACTTTCAAAACGCATCAAGGCGGTTCTGCTGCTTGCAGCTTATCTGGCGGTTTTTTCGCCCATTCTCATCAAATGGTTCGGGCAGAAATCCATCCTTAAAACAGCCCCTACACCAGATACCACGCTGCTTACGCTGTGGTTTGTATCTTCTGTGCCTGCGGCCCTTCTTTCCGGGCACCCGTTCAGCCATTATTCCGGGCTGTGGTTTGCGCCTGTTAGCATCATGCTGGTGCTTTTAAGCAAACAGAAAATACATTTTTCAGGCTGGGCATTCGCCCCACTGGCTACGGTTGTGGTGCTTAGCGGTGTGGATGAAACGCATAAAAATCTAAAAGATTATATCAACTTCAAACAGATTGATTACACGCGGGTATCTGATCTGGTTCAACAGCAAAAAGTTCTCAACATCCGTACACCGCACACCCATTTTTACATGGCCCATCTGCACAGTTTTGATCGCTACCTTTTCCGCGATCATATCGATATTATTTATGGCAAGAACGCAGCCCAGCATTACTTGCAGGATCTGTCTCAGCACCCGGCCTTTGTTATGCTGCCGTATCAAGCATGCACATCAGGCACAATAGAACAGCCTGTATGTGCCTATATTCAACAACATTACCAACAGGCTTATAGCGTACGCATAGGCAAGCCCGGCAGAAAAAAGCCCAACCGTTTCTCGTTCGAACTCTACAAAATCCGGAACTAACGCTTACGCGTCTGCCAGCTCCTGCAACTTCCAACGGTTCTCTGCTTCTGGCTCCAAGCTGAGCGGAATAGCGTTGGGCAGGCGCACATTGGCGGGCAGAAACATGGCCGCGCGCAAAGCACGAAACAGCGCCCCATGTGCCACAATCAGGGGCCTGCCGGGGGCCTGTGTGGCGCGGTTTACGGCATCTGTGGCACGCTGTTTTAGGGCAGCAAATGTTTCTGCCCCCGGTGGCGTATATTCACCGGCAATCCAGCTATTATACCAATCCCCAATCGGCTGGCCTTCCTGCTCACCAAAGCAGACTTCCTCCAGCCCTGCATCCACATCCAGTGGCAAGGCAGGCAGGCCGTGGGTAACAAGCGCATCACGCACAATCGTAGCTGTACGCAAAGCGCGCTCCAGCGGAGAGCACACAATACGCGTGACCCCATCTTGCCCTGCTGCACGCAAGGCAACCTCAAGCAGCTTTCCCGCCGCCACAGCTTGGTCAATGCCGGTTTCATTCAAGGGCACATCCGTGCGCCCCTGAGAAAGGCCAGCCCGGTTCCAGTCTGTCTGGCCGTGGCGCAAATACCAGTATGGGCGGGGGAGAAGCGTGCTCATGGGGCCTCGGATCAATCGAACAGGGAGGAAACGGAGCTTTCATCCGCCACGGCATGAATGGCGCGTGCCAGCAGACCAGAAATGGTGATCTGGCGGATATTGCGTGCAGCCATAACCTGCTCCGTAGCGCGAATGCTGTCTGTTAGCGTCAGCATTTCGATAGGCGAATCGGCAATACGTTCCACAGCCTGCCCTGTCAGCACGCCGTGGGTTACGTATGCCCCCACAGATGCTGCACCTTGGTTGGCAATGGCACGGGCTGCGTTGCACAATGAGCCACCGCTATCCACAATATCATCTACCAGCAGGCAATGGCGGCCACGCACGTCCCCAATCACGTTCATCACTTCGGAAACGCCTGCGCGTTCACGCCGCTTGTCAATAATGGCCAGATCCGTGTTCAGGCGCTGGGCCAACTGGCGGGCACGCACCACGCCCCCCACATCGGGGGAGACAATCATCAGATCGCGGTCCCCATAGTGGGAGCGGATATCGCGCACAAACAGCGGGGCTGCGTACAGATTATCCACCGGAATATCAAAGAAGCCCTGAATTTGCATGGCGTGCAGATCCAGTGTCAGCACACGGCTGGCACCGGCTTCCACCAGCAGATTCGCCACCAGCTTGGCGCTGATAGGCGTGCGCGGGCCGGATTTACGATCCTGCCGGGCATAACCAAAATAGGGCATGACAGCGGTAATACGCTTGGCCGAACCACGGCGCAGCGCATCCAGCATAATCAGCAGCTCCATCAGGTTATCATTTGTGGGGGTGCAGGTGCTCTGGATAACGAACACGTCCTCACCACGTACATTTTCGTGGATTTCTACAAACACCTCCATGTCCGCAAAGCGGCGCACGGTGGCGTTGCAGAGGGGGAGGTTCAGCTCCGCGGCAACGGCTTCGGCAAGTGGGAGGTTGCTGTTACAGGCGACGATTTTCATGACAAGGACGGTTCCCGGCCTTAGGTGTGGAACGAAAAAAGGGCTCTCCGGCGGGCCGGGTGTAGCAACCACGGGGCCTGTTGTCATCTCTGCGGAGTGTTTTCCTGCCAATCGTTGCGCAAATGGCGCGCTCACCTAAGGCTGCACGGGCTTGTATGGCAGCATAAAAAGCATGCCAACCTTGCACAAACAGGCTGGGTTCTCTATCGCGTTAAACACCATGAACAGCACGCCCACCTTGCCGGATACGCAGGAAGAACGCGCCGCAAAAAAACAGCCCCCTCTTTCGGCTGCGCCGCAGCACGCCCCCCAGCCAGAGGGCCAACCCGTGCTGCATTTGGTGCCAGAACGGGGTTTTTCCTACTTTGTGCATGCCGCCCAAGATTTTGCGCGCGGCTTCCGCCATGCCCGGCTGGGGCTTACGCTGGCTTGGCTGGATATTCGGCTGCGGTATCGTGGCTCCATTCTGGGGCCGTTCTGGCTTACGGCCACCACGGCCATTATGGTGGCGGCCATGGGCGTGCTGTATGCGTATCTGCTTAACACAGATGTGCACACCTACCTGCCCTTTCTTACCCTTTCCTTGGTGTTATGGGGCTTTGTAGGCGGCACCATGCAGGAAGGGTGTGGCACTTTTACAGGGGCTGCGCGGCTTATCCATGCTGCCCGCATGCCGTATTCCCTGCATGTGCTGCGCGTGGCGGTGCGCAACATTCTGGTATTTGCGCATAACGTACCCGTAGTGGCCGGAGTGTTCTTGTGGTTTCACGTCGCACCCAAATGGACATGGACTCTGCTGCCCGCCACAGGCCTGTGGTTGGTGGACTGCTTTTTTGCCGTGCTGCTGCTGGGTATTCTGGGCGCACGGTTTAGGGATGTGCCCCCCATTATCGCCAGCCTGACGCAGGTGATGTTCTTTGTAACGCCCATTTTGTGGTCTCCGCAGTTGATGACAACCGGGCAGGCCTGGCTGCTGCTAGACCCCTTCTTTCCGTTAATTGAAATTTTGCGCGCGCCCTTTACTGGGGATGTCATGCAAACCGCCGTATGGCCTGCGGCCCTTGGGTGGTCTGCCGTGCTGATTATTGCAACCTTCTGCCTGTTCGCCCGCATGCGCACACGGCTGGCATACTGGGTGTAAGGCGCATGACAGATATTGCGGTTGAAAACCTGCAAATCACCTTTCCGCTGTATCATGGCAATGCCCGCAGCCTGCGCAAATCGCTCAGCAAAACGCTGGGCCGTACGCTCAACACCCGCTTCATGCACGATAACCGAGACCGCGTGGTGGTGCAGGCGCTTAAAGGTGTAAGCTTTACCTTGCAACCGGGGGACAGGCTGGGCCTTGTAGGTGGCAACGGGGCAGGCAAAACCACGCTGTTGCGCGCGCTGGCCGGTATTTATGAACCCGTAGGCGGCAGCGTTACGGTGCGCGGCAGCATTGGCACACTGCTAGACCCCGAACTGGGCATGAACATGGACCTAACCGGGCGGGAAAACATTCGCCTGCGCGGCATGTTCTCTGGCCTCAGCAAGGAGCAGACCGCGCAGGTTGAGGCTGATGTAGAAAACTTTGCCAGCCTTGGCGCTTTTATGGATCTGCCCGTAAACACCTATAGTTCGGGCATGATGGTGCGCCTTTCCTTTGGCTTGGCCACGGCTATCATGCCCGATGTGCTGCTGATGGATGAATGGTTTATGGCGGGGGATGCCTCCTTCCGTAACCGTGCCCGTGCCCGGCTTGAAAACCTTGTCTCCCGCGCCGATATTCTGGTGCTCTCCAGCCATATGGCGGATGTGATGGCCGATTGGTGCAACCGCCTGATCTGGCTGGATCAGGGGCAGGTACGTATGGATGGCCCTACAGAGCAGGTGCTGGAAGCGTATTTAGGCCGCCCGCTGGAACGCAAGGCAGACGCAGAAAAGCCCGAAGCAACGCCGCCCACCCTCTAAAAGCGGCGCTTGCAGCACATTATTCGGGCTTGCACGCCTTTCAGGGCAGATGTTCCGTGTTCTCCCTGTTCGCAGGGGGCACAAGTCATGACATACTCAATACCCACATCGGCCCGCGCGCACAGCACAGCCTACACGGAGCATGAATGAACCGGCCCTCCCCGCCTGGCGGACGCCACAAGGCCTGCTTTACCACCGGCAGCATCATGCGCCACGTGCTGGTTATGGCTGGCACCGGGGCCATTGGCCTTATGGCAGTGTTTGCGGTGGATATGCTCAATATGGTGTATATCAGCCACTTGGGTAACACCGCCCTTACGGCTGCCATTGGCTTTGCCGGGGCCGTTATTGGCTTGCAGATTGCCGTTTCCATCGGGCTAACCATTGGCATAAGTGCCGCCACCGCGCGTGAGATTGGCGCAGGCCGTGCGGATGAGGCTCGGGGCATTGCCTCCTCCGCCCTTACTGTCATGATCGGGCTGGCAATGGTGCTGGGTATCGGCACCATGATTTTTGCCCACCCCATTCTGGTGCTGTTTGGCGCGCAGGGTGAGGCCTTGGCCAACGCCACCACATTCCTGCGCACCGTTAGCCCCGCTTTGCCCCTTATTTGTGCGGGCATGGGGGCTTCATCCCTTATGCGCGTGGTGGGGGATGCCAAGGGCTCCATGCACATTACGTTGCTGGGAGCCGTGGTTGCTGCGGTGCTGGACCCTCTGTTTATTTTTGGGCTGCATGAAGGGCTTATGGGGGCGGCCATCAGCACAGTGCTTTCACGCGCGGTGGTGGCAACAGTGGGCCTGCGCGGCGCATTGCGGCACGATATGCTGGCCATGCCACAAGCCCACCGAATTGTGCCCGATACCAAACGCGTGGCCACGGTGGCTTTTCCGGCTATTCTTACCAATCTGGCCACACCTGTTGGGGGTGTGTACGTTACGCAGGCCATGGCACGCTTTGGGTTAGCTGCTGTTGCGGGGCAAGCCTCTATCGAGCGTACGGTGCCTGTGCTGTTTGCGCTGGTTTTTGCCCTTACCGGATCTGTTGGCCCTATTATGGGCCAGAACCTTGGCGCCGGGCAGTGCGACCGTGTGCGAGAAACCCTGCGTGCAGCCCTAAAGCTGGTAATTCTGAGCGTTGGGGCCACATGGTTGCTCCTGTTTTGTGCGCAGAACGGCGTTGTGGCCATGTATGATGCGCAAGGCGATGCCGCAGCCCTTATCCATATGTTCTGCACATGGACAATCGGCAGTTATCTGTTTGTGGGCATGCTGTTTGTGGCGAATGCCGCCTTTAACAACCTTGGTTTTCCGCTGTATTCCACCGCCTTTAACTGGGGGCGGGCCACGCTGGGCACCATTCCGTTTGTAATGATGGGCGCACGCTTTGGCCCACTTGGCGTGCAGGCCGGGCAAGCGCTGGGGGCGATAGTGTTTGGCTCTTTTGCAGTCTTGACGGCGTTCCGTGTGACACAAACATTAGAAGTCTCTCCCGCACAGCATCCTCTGGCAGCGGGAGTGCGGAGCAGCACACCGGTTTCCGATGTTCCCACCACCAGCGCAGAAGCTGCCATGGCGGAACTGGACGAACTGGAAAGTGCCTCTGAACTGTGTGAGGAAGACAGGAAGACCAACCATGTCTAAGCTGACAACTGAAGAACGCAACGCCCTGCCCGATGATGCCTTTGCCCTGCCCGGCCGCCGCTACCCCATTCCCGATGCCACCCATGCGCGTGATGCGCTGGCCCGTGCCAGCGAAATGCTGCACCGGGGAAACCTTACGCAGGAAGAATATGATACCATCCACGCCAAGGCGGAGGATGTTCTGCGCCGCGAACGAATGTAGTATTTAAACCCATATGCTAAACCGCCTGTATGCCCGCGTTTTGCGGCACGCCGCCAGCCCCTACGCGCCTTTATGGCTGGCGGCGCTGGCTTTTGCAGAAGCCAGCTTTTTCCCCCTTCCGCCAGAAACGCTGCTGGTGCCCATGGTGTTGGCACATAGGCAAAAGGCGTGGGTTTATGCCGCCATCTGCACGGTAGCCAGTGTGGCCGGTGGCCTGCTGGGCTGGCTGATTGGGGCGGCATTGCTGGATACGATAGCCCGCCCGATTGTGCATTTTTACCATGCCGAGGCCACGTTGCTGACCTTGCAGGAAAAATTCCGCCAATGGGGTGTGTGGATTATTCTGCTTAAGGGGCTAACGCCTATCCCCTACAAGTTTGTAACCATTGCCAGCGGCATGGCGCATTTTGCCATTCTGCCTTTTATGCTGGCCAGCCTTGTAACGCGCGGTGTGCGGTTTATGCTGGTGGCGGGCCTTTTGTGGCGCTTTGGGGCCCCTATTCAGGATTTTCTGGAAAAACGCCTGCCGCTGGTGGCCGGGGCATTTGCCATAGTGTTTTTAGGCGGCATTATCGCGCTGAAATATCTGTAAGTCTGGCCCTTGCATAAAAGCCCACGCGGGGCAGAACCCCTGCCCTGTGGCTTGTGCCCTGCCCGATTGCAGCGCAAAATGGTAGCCAGATTTTAAACATCTTGCTTGAGTGATAACCGGGAGAAAAAACGCGGATGCCAACCCAGATAGCTGTGATTACAGGCGCAGGCGCCGGTATTGGCCGCGCGGCGGCACGTGCGCTGGGCCGCGCCGGGTTTGATATTGCCCTGCTGGGCCGCAATGAAGACCGGCTGAAAGAAACAGCAGAAAATCTGGCCAAACATTCTGTGCGGTCATTGGTCATTCCGCTGGATGTTTCAGACGCCAAAGCCGTGCAGGATGCGGCAGAGCGTATTGAAACAGAACTTGGCCCCATTTCGGTTTGGGCCAACTGCGCCGGGGCCACGGTGGTTGGGCAGGTTTCTACTCTTTCTGCCGATGATATCCGCCGGGCCACAGAGGTAACCTATCTGGGCAGCGTAAACGGCACACTGGCCGCACTTGGCGTTATGCGTCGGCGCGGGCAAGGGGCTATTATCAATCTGGATCTGGCCCCCAATTTACGCGGCATGCCGCTTCAGGCAGCAGAAAACGGGGCACGTTCTGCCCTGCGCGGTTTTTGTGAAAGCCTGCGCCCAGAGCTGCGGCACGATGCCGATAATATTCGCGTGGTGATGGTAGATTTACCCGCCATCAACACCCCCCATTATGGCTGGACACGCAACCTTACGGGCAAGCGCTTAAAACCCGTTGGCCCGGTATATGAACCCGAAGTAGCGGCAGAAGCCATTTGCCGTGCCGCCTTTAGCACCAGCCGCTCTATTTCCATTGGCGCTACCAACAGCTTTGCCGCCCTGTGGCATATGATTGCCCCTGGCTGCCGTGAAGCCCGCTTGGCGGAGAAAGGCTATAAGGCCCAGATGGAGCATGATTGGGCAGAAGGCCCGCAGCCGGATGATTTATACAAATCCGTGCCCGGTTCCTTTGGGGCGCAAGGCCCGTTTAATGAACACTCCCGCAGGGTGGACAGCCCACTAACCTTTTTTGTTTCCAGCAGCTTGCGGGCAAGCATTTTTGGCGCGCTTACGGCCATGGGCCTTACCGCCCTGATGGCGCATATTCGTAACTGCCGGAAATCCTGAACACCTGCTTTCTGCCCCGTGTGGTTTTTCTGCTGCACGGGGCAAATTTTTGCGGCCTCAATTATACCATCTGAATAAACAGCCAGAAATCAGTTCAAACGCCCGCGTGGTTTAATGGGCTGCTGGCGCATTTGCTGGTGCATGTGCAAACCATGCATCAGGCGGTCTGCATCTGCTGGTGGCAGCACAAGCCCTACCGGGCCAAAGGCCGGGTGCTGAAAAGCCAGAACAGAGCCATCCGTGCTGGCTTCGGGCTGAAGCGCCCATTTGGTGCGCGTAACAGGTGTAAAAGTAGCACCTTCTATGGGCGGCAGCTCCTTACCTTCCAGCATCGTTTCCCGGCACTGGCCCAAAACCTGAATCAGCCGTGTGATGTCTTCTACCGAAAGCGCAATATCTACAGCAGGCTGATCTTCCTGCTCTAGCACCTTAAGATGTACTTCTGTGTGGTCTGCTGAAAGAGACAGATCAAGCTTGGAAGACATAAAACCTCCTACCCCCGGTTACCCCAAAACAGGCTTGCGCCCCTTTGGCTCACCGAAAAACTTTACGCTGATATGGTGAGGCAAAGCCCCTTAAACCAGAGCACCACCCCACACCCACCATGCGGCGTGTGCATCTGCCAACCTGTCTGCCGCTTCTCGCGCGGCTTCTACGGTAGGGAACACACCAAAACACGTGGCGCCAGAACCGCTCATGCGGGCCAACTGGCATTCTGGTTGCGTGGCAATATCGGCCAACACCCGCTTAACGGGCGGGCATACATTGCATGCCGGAGCTTCCAGACTGTTTTCCTGCGCCTTTAAGGTTTCCACCATAGCAGCACTATTGGGCCAGCTTTGCGGCAAAGCAGCCCGAGGCACAAAATCGCCGGTTCTTTTGCGGAACACATCCGGGGTGGAAACAGCCTGCCCGCAATTTACCAACACAAGGCCACACTCTGGCAAACGCGGCGCGGGGGTAAGGGTTTCCCCAATACCTTCCATCCGCACGGTCTGGCTTAGCAGGCACACGGGCACATCCGCCCCCAATGTTTCCGCTACACGGAACAGGGTTGGTTCACCCACCTGCGCGTTCCATGCCCGATTCAGCAAACGCAAGGCCGCGGCGGCATCTGCTGAACCCCCACCAATGCCAGAGGCCACGGGCAGGTTTTTTTCCAGCACAAGGCAACCACCCTGCACATTGGCATCTGGCCCGGCCAGATCACGCAGCACGGCGGCGGCTTTCATAACCAGATTATCAGCCCCGGCAGCATCTGCCCCAAGGGCGCGGCCAAAGCGGCCTTCCAGCTTGAGATGCAGCGGTTCTGGACCCGGCTCATAATGCAGCACATCACCAGCGCCAGCAAACACCACAAGGCTATCCAGCAAGTGGTATCCATCTGGCCTGCGGCCAGTAACATGCAAATACAGATTGATTTTTGCAGGGGCAATTTCTGTTAGGGTTGTGGTTGCAACATCCAGAACATCAACTGTCATGGCGTGTGTGTTCCTTTATCCTGCGGCGCAACTTTAGCGGGGGCGGCCTGATCTGCTTTTTTTACATCCGGCTCTACACCTGCACGCTTGAGCGCAGCACGTATCAATACTTCATCCGATGGAATAGGGTGCAGCCCCAAAGCCACGTTCCACTGATCTATGGCTTCGGTCTTGCGGCCCTGCCGCCAGTAAACCTCGCCCAGATGATAATTCACTTCCGGGTCTTCTGGCGTTTTTTCTGCGGCTTTTTCTAAAAGGTCCAGCGCTTCGTTCAGGTCTCCACGCTCTGCACGCACCCAGCCGAGGCTGTCTGTAATAGCGGCATCATCGGGAGAAAGCTGGTGCGCCTTGCGCAAAAGTTTTTCGGCTTCGGGCAGGTTTTCATGCCGCTCCACCATGGAATACCCCAGAAAATTCAGCAGCATGGATTCGTCTGGCGCATAGGCCAGTGCGGCACGGGCATCATCCCGCGCGTGGGGCCAATCCCCCATTTCGTGGTACACCATGGCGCGCAGGAAAAGCAGCGTCCAATCCACATCTTTCTGGGCGGTGGCAAGGTCTATGGCTTTGGTATAGGCGGCAATTGCGCCTTTCCAGTCCTTCTGCTGCACCAGCGCATTGCCCAAGGCACGCTGAAGCAGAATCTGATCTGGCAATTGGGCCACAAGCGGGCGCAACAGGTTTACCGCCTCGGTAGCCTGATCGGGCGTGGAATCCAGCACCGCCAGCCGCAGCCGCGCCACGGGGGACATGGGGTCAGACTGCGGCACGCGCAGCAATGTTTCACGCGCGGCAGCCCCGTGGTCTTCATCAATCTGGATTTCGGCCAGCATCAGGCGGGCTTCGGCCAATGTGGGGTCCATCGCCAAGGCAAAGCCCAGCATCAGGCGTGCGGCCTCGTTAAACTGATAGAGGTTGGCATCATTCCCCACCATGCCGCCGGTGGCTGCGGCCTGCTGGGCTTGCTCCCGCCCCTGCTGGCGCAGCAAAAACGCCGTAAGAATGTAAGCCCGCGCAATACCTCCGCGCGCCGATGTAACCGGGAAGTGCGAAATGGTGGCCTGAAGCTGCGGGCCAGCCAGCAACAGAACTGGATCATCCCCTTCCAGCTTGCGCAGCTCGGCGCGGGCTTTTTCTTTCTGCCCGTGCTCCCACAACCATGCGGCGTAAGAACGGGTGAGCAGCAGATCACCCCCCGGCATGATCTTGCGCGTTTCATCAAAAAGCTGGCCTGCGCGGTCTGTCTGGCCGGCTACCTGCGCAATCAGGGCGGCATGCAGCGTGTAAAACGGTACCAGAACAGATTTTTGAATATGGGTCAGGCTTTCCACCGCCTCATCCGCATGGCCTTGGGCCTGTTCACACCATGCCAGCAACAGCGGCATAATAAGATGTGTCAGCGGGTCTGTGCGTGCTTGATGGTAATAGGTCAGCGCCTCGCCCCACTCACCACGCGCAGCGGCATCGTTTCCCAGCACCAGAGCGGAGATTACGCTTTGCGCGCCGGGCAGCTTGTCCAGCTTGTGGGCCAGCGGCACCGCATCGGCATCCCCCGCCATAACACTGCGCACAAAAGCCTGCTTCAGCAGGTCCATATTCTGTGGGTCTGCGGCTGCGGCCTGGCGGAAAGAACGTGCGGCCTGAAGGTCATCCCCCCTGCGGACGGCAATTACGGCGCTTAGAAACGCCCCCGAATCGACATGCCCGACAGGCGCATGCATAACCGCAGTATCTGCTTTGGGTTCGGCCCCTTTAAGGGCTGCGCCAGATGTATCGGGCTGGGCCGCATATAGCGGAGAAGCCAGCACAGTGGCGGAAAGCAGCATGAAAACCGTAGGCAGAAGGCGACAAAACAGCATAAGAACCCTATCTACAGGATACGGTGGCAACCGGGCAGGCCGCCCACGGATGCCCCACCCCTTCTGGCAGAGCGGAAAGGAACGACATGAACGACTGGTTTTGTCTAACGCGCCCGCGCCAAACCACCAAACCGTCCGCTTTATGATACGGTTTATATGATGGAAGCAGCTCTGTCTCTCCTGCGCCTTTATACGGAATGGGGCGTGGATGTTGCTGTAACCGATGCCGCGGTCGATCATCGGCACGCCGGGGCCGGGCTTGTGCTGCCTCCGCTACGGGGCAAAACGCCCCAGCAGGCGCCACCGTACACACCGCCGCAGCCCGGAACAGGCAGAACACCGGCACCTGCCGCCCCTGCGCAACGCCCCCCACAGCAGCAGCCTGCCCCCACCAGTTTTGCAGATACAGTGGAACAGGCGCAGCGCCTTGCCGCCGCCGCCAATACGCCAGAAGAGCTGTTTCAGGCGATGGATTCCTTCATGGCATGCCCCTTGCGCGGTGCTGCCATGCACACCCTTATGCCCGCCGGACCACACCACGCCCCCTTGATGCTGATTGGGGAAGCCCCGGATGAGGATGAAGATAGAAGCGGGCAGGTTTTTGCGGGCCTATGTGGCACCCTGCTGGATACCATGCTGGCCCCGCTGCCTTTGGAACGCAGCCAACTGGCCCTTGCTACGGCCCTGCCGTGGCGGCCAGCCGGAGGCACCGCACCAACAGAGATGGACCAGCGCATCTGCCGCCCCTTTCTGGAACGCGCCATAACGTTGTTTGCCCCCCAGCGCCTGTTACTGTGCGGGCGGCTGCCCGCCCGGATGCTGCTCGGCAAAACAACAGATCTGCCCCGCCGCAACTGGCAGGAGATTACCTTGCCGGGGTTGCCTGCCTTGCCGGTTATGGCCATGCGCCATCCGCTCCAACTTCGGGCCAGCCCCGCTGCACGGCGTGAAATATGGGCAACACTGATGACGGTGATGGATACCCTGCGCCAAGACAGCCAAAGCATGTAATCAGCACACGCATGTAAGCGTAAGCGCTGCGCCAGATGTTACAGAATATGTCAGCAAGAAATACATTGCATAAACCGTGGGAATACCTGCGCAAATCATAGAAATTCTTCCAGCTTGACCAGCGATTCACCACAGGGAATGCAACAATTTTTGAAGAACCTTTCCCTTTTCTTACAGACAGGAAACTTGCCTTTTAGGCTGGAAGGGCCTAGACCCCGCCAGCCATGCGAGCGATAGGTCAAATTCCTCATCAGATCGCGGCAAAAGCCATTCTGGCTGGTGCCGCCCTTTTGGCCAGCGCTTCCGTCGTTGTGACGAGAGCCCATGCCAAGCCCCCGGAAGCCGGGCCAGAACCGTACAGCGAAGAGCTGGCTATGGTTCTGCCACGCCAGGCTTTCCCCGAAGGTGATGATGTTACACTCCCCAAACCTCTTCCCCCAGAAGTTGCCACTCAGGTGCGCGCTATTTTGCGCCTGCAACAGCAGGGGGCGTTCACGGAAGCCATTAGCAGCACCACGCATCTAACAGATTCCACCCTGTTGGGTGAGCTACAGGCAGACCGTTACCTCAACCCGAATTACCACCCCAACGCGACCGAGCTGCGGAACTGGCTGAAACAATACACCAGCTATGCCGATGCTCCGGCCATATGGGCGCGCCTTGCCGCGCTGCCCGAACGGGGTGGCCCGTTACCACCTGCCCCACCGGCAGACCACTTAGCCCCGGCCCATGCCGCCCTTGCGGCTGGCCCACTGGCGCAGGAATTCACCCGCAACCCCCTGCTAGACCGCACCTTGCGTGAACGCACCACATGGGGGCTGAAGGGCGTGCACAGTGCGTTGCACCTTATCAGCATTACACCGGGCATGACGCCCGCCTACGCGGCCCAGCTCCAAGCAGAAACCGCACAGGCCATGCTGGTTTCCGGTGAAACGGATATGGCGCTGGATATTGGCCGCACGGCTGTACACCTTTCCCGTGAGCGCAATCCACTAGCCAGCTACATTACAGGGCTGGCCCTGTGGCAGAAGCAGGCCTATGCGGAAGCTATTCCGTTTTTTGAAAAAGCCTCCCACGCCCCGCGCGCCATGCCGGAAATGCGGGCCGCCTGCGCCTTTTGGGCTGCACGTGGGCACGGAAAAACCGGCAATGCCCATGCTCAGCATGTGTGGCTCCAACACGCGGCAGCTTTCCCGCGTAGTTTCTATGGGCTTCTGGCCTATCGGATGTTGCAGCCAGACCCGGCAGACCATGCGGCCTCTAACGCCCATACGCACCCTGTTGGCTTTAAACCGCTGGAAAACAGCCCCGTTCCGGATAACGGTGCGTCCTCCGCTCCGGTGCTAACGGAAATTGATATCGAAGCCGTTGGCAGTTCCGAAGTAGGCCGCCGCGTGTTTGCCCTGCTGCAAGTTGGTGAGCCGGAAATGGCAGAAAACGCCATCCGCCGCGCATGGCCAGACCTGCGAGACGTTACATTGGCACGGGCCTTCCAGCTTGTGGCGCAAACAGCCGGGCTGCATGATCTGGCTACAGAAATGGCCGATGCCCTGAACACCCATGCCGCCACGGCGCAGAATGCAGAGGATACACCCCTGCCCCTGCTACGCCCCCGGCACGGCTTTACCATGGACCCTGCCCTTGTTTACGCACTGGCCCGTGTGGAATCGAACTTCGACCCACGCGCTGTTTCCGGCGCAGGGGCACATGGCCTGATGCAAATCCGCCCCCTTACGGCTGATTTTGTCACCAGCGACTCCCCCACCAATCTGAACCACCATTTTGTGCATTCCGCCGAAGCCCTGCATGACCCCAGCATCAATCTGGAAATCGGGCAGCGCTATGTGCAGTATCTGGCGGGGCTAACGCGCCAGAGCAACCACACAGAGGCACGTGGTGGAGATATTATCCGCCTGCTTGCCAGCTATAACGCGGGGCCTTCCGCCCTTGCGCATTGGGAAAGTTCTACCGGCCCAGCAGCTAATGATCCGCTGCTGTTTATGGAACTGCTGCCCAACACAGAAACGCGGGATTACGTGCACCATACCCTTGCTTACCTGTGGATGTATGCCGCCAAGATGAAGCTGCCGACACCCTCCCTTACAGCCTTGGCCCAAAGCACATGGCCAGACTTTGAGGATGAAAAGGCACTGGCCCATACGCTCAACACCCGCACCCTTCATTAAGGCTCTGCGGCGCAGGTTTGGCGGGCTTATCGCATACAAAAAGGGGCGCAGCTTTAACCGGCTGCGCCCCTTTTTTATAACCTATGGCAAGGGTGCATTAGAGCCCCTTGGGGCAGGCCAAATACCTGCCCGCGTGGGTGGCCCTCAGTTTTCCGCCAGAGGCTGCCTGCTGGCCCGCACGCGGGAAACACGACGGCCTTCCATTTCCAGCACCTCAAACAGCCATCCCTCGTAAGCCACCTTATCGCCCACCGCTGGCACACGGCGCAGAAGGGCCAGAATAAGGCCGCCCAGCGTGTGGTAGCTGCCTTCTTCCGGCAGGGTTTTGATGGCCAGTTGGTCTTTCACTTCATCGGCGGATTCCGTGCCATCCAGCATCAGCACGGCATCTGGGGCCGGTTCTGTGTTCAGGCGCGTGAGTTTTTGAGGCTCGTGCGAAGTTTCCCCCACAATGGCATCAAACAAATCAGACGCCGTAACAATGCCTTCAAACGCCCCGTATTCATCAAACACAAAGGCCATGCCCAGCGGAATACTGCGCATGCGCTCCAGCATATCCAGCGCGGAAATACTGTCTGGCACCACCACCATTGGGCGCAAACCTGCCTCTATAGAGGCAGGCATGCCGTCTAGAACGCGGTCCAGCATATCCTTGGCCAGAACCACACCCACGGGGTTATCCACCCCACCCTCGCACACCACAAGGCGGGCATAGGTGGTTTGCTTGAGCGCCTGCACCAGTGCCTCGCGCCCGGCATGGCGGTCTATCCATACCAGTTCGTTTCTGGGGGTCATGATGGCACGCACGGGCCTGTCTGCAAGGCGCAGCAGACGTTCGATCATGGTGCGTTCTTCATGCTCCAGCACGCCCAAGCGCGCGCCTTCTGCAATGTAGGCTTTCAGTTCTTCTTCCGTCAGCGTCTGGTTTACGGCATCTGCGGCCCCCATCAGGCGCAGAACCACGTTGGAAGACTGGCGCAGCAGCCACACCACCGGGCGGGTGGCATTGGCCAGAACCTCCAGCGGTGCAGCCAGACGGGCGGCCACTCTTTCTGGTTCGCGCAGGGCCAGTTGCTTGGGCACAAGCTCACCCAGCACCAGCATAATGGCCGTAATCAGCACCACCACCACAATCATGGAAAGCTGCGGGGCAATAGGTTTAATGGCCGGAATACGCTCCAGCATGGGGGTAAGGTGCGCTTCTATCTGCACCCCACCAAATGTGCCTTCCAGAATGGAAACAAGTGTCATGCCCACTTGCACTGTGGGCAAGAAGATTTGCGGGTCTTCCGCCAGCCGCATGGCCCGCTCGGCCCCGCGTACGCCTTGTTCCTGCAACATGACCAGCCGGGGGATACGCACGGAAATAAGTGCAAGTTCCCCCATGGCAAACACGGCGTTCAGCAACACCAGAAAGAAAATGACAAGAATGGAAAGTGCCATGAAAAACGATATGCCCTCTGTGTAGGGTACCCGCGTGGCGGGTTTCTGGCGGGCAGAATAGGGGATGATTTCCCCCAAAGCCACAGCTAGGCCATACAGGAAAGCGTATTGCCTTATGCGGCGGCAGTATGTCTGCCTTCCGGATAAAGCGGACCAATTCGGTATGTTTTAGGCGTTCAGAGCAAAAAAAGAGCGGCCCCTTGCGGGAACCGCTCCTTTTTAAAACCCGATTCGGAAGGCCCGATCAGTCTGCCGCAGTGGCTTCTACTGCTGGCTTTGCTGCCGGAGCATCGTTCGCGCCTTCGGCTGTGCGAATCACCTTCACACGTGGGGCCTTGGCAGGCTTGCGTGCGGCAATGGCGTCCATCTGTTCTTCCACCTGTTTGGAGAAGACGTACTGGGCCGGGCGCTGGTTTGCCAGCGAGATTTCCGGTGCCATTGGTTTTTCTGTTTCGGGGCCAAACAGCGCCACTTTGGCAATGTGCCAAGGGCGGCGTACGGCATCCATCACAGCGGTGGATTCGTAACCGGAATGCACCATGCAATCAGCGCATTTTTCGTAGTTACCGGTGCCGTAATCATCCCACTTCGTGTCATCCATCAGCTCACGGAAGGACTTGGCATAGCCTTCACCCAGCAGATAGCACGGGCGCTGCCAGCCAAACACGTTACGCAGCGGCTTGCCCCACGGCGTGCAGTGGTACTGCTCGTTCCCCGCCAGGAAGTTCAGGAACAGCGGAGACTGCGTAAACCGCCATTTGTGGCCTTTGCCCAAACGGAAGATATCGCGGAACAGCTGCTTGGTTTTCTGGCGGTTCAGGAAGTGTTCCTGATCCGGTGCGCGTTCGTAAGCATAACCCGGTGCGGTCATGATTCCGTCCACGCCCATTGCCATCACTTCATCAAAGAAACTGGCAACACGCTGCGGATCTGCGCCATCAAACAGGGTGCAGTTGATGGAAACGCGGAAGCCGCGCTCCTTGGCTTTTTTAATGGCTGCCACGGCACGTTCATACACCCCATCCTGACAGACGGAGGAATCGTGCATGGTTTTGTCACCATCCAGATGCACATCCCAAGAGAAGAAGGGGGATGGTTCATATTCATCCATCTTCTTTTCAAGCAGCAGGGCATTTGTGCACAGGTAAACGTATTTTTTACGCGCAATCAAACCGCGAATAATCTGCGGCATTTCCTTGTGCAGCAGCGGTTCACCACCGGCCACAGCCACAACTGGTGCGCCTGCCTCGGCATCTGCATCCATGCATTCCTGCACGGTCATGCGCTGGTTGAGAATGGCAGCCGGGTAGTCGATCTTCCCGCAACCTGCGCATGCCAGATTGCAGCGGAAAAGCGGCTCAAGCATCAGCACAAGCGGATAGCGCTTCCGCTTCTTGAGATGCTGTGTGACGACATATTTGCCGACCCTGACGGCCTGCATTATCGGTACGGCCATAAACCCCCGCTCCGGCGCATCACTTACGCCCGTATCGTGACTGGAAAGAACTTGTTCAGTTCAGTGTGTAACAAGAAACGCGGCCGTGCTACCCGCGGCAAGTATTTCCGCCCTGAGCCATCAGGTGGTCAGACAGAATACTGAATACACGCGTTACGCGGCCACGCATGAAAGAAGATATTGGCCTGCATATATGTTGTGTGGTTTGTCAAGCTCAAGTGTTTTCACACTCCTGTTGCAAAAAGGCCACAATCGCCGGCTTGTTTTGTTTCAATACTTGCGTTCTTGCGTGAAACATTAAACCACATGCCATCGGATCGCGATGTCTGTCGGCATGCAAACGCGGCGTAAGACACACTTCGGGTTGCGTCATCCGCCCAGGTACCAGACAGCAGCCCGCAACAAAAAGATGGAAACGATCGCATGGACAGTTCTCAGGACAAGAGCGCGCCTTCACCGATTCCGACGTTAGGGCGTTTTCCTGCGCTGGACCGGGTTGAGTATCCGGCGGACCTGCGCAATCTCTCGGTTGAGCAGCTTAAGCAGGTTGCGGATGAACTGCGGGCCGAAACGGTGGACGCGGTTTCCACCACGGGGGGCCACCTTGGGGCATCCCTGGGTGTTGTGGAGCTGACGGTTGCCCTGCATGCGGTGTTTGACACCCCTGATGACAAGGTAATCTGGGATGTGGGCCATCAGGCCTACCCCCACAAGATTCTAACAGGACGGCGGGACCGTATCCGCACCCTGCGCCAGCCGGGCGGCCTTTCTGGCTTTACCCGCCGTGCAGAAAGCCAGTACGATCCGTTTGGCGCAGCGCATTCCTCCACCTCCATTTCCGCGGGACTCGGCATGGCCGTGGCCCACCACCTGCGGGCGGAGGAAGACCCCAGCTACCGCGAACGCAACGTCATTGCCGTGATTGGCGATGGCTCCATTTCCGCCGGCATGGCGTATGAGGCCATGAACAACGCCGCCGTGGCTGGCCCCGGCGCGGAACGGCTGATTGTCATCCTCAACGACAACGAAATGTCCATTGCCCCACCCGTGGGCGCAATGTCGAACTACCTGTCGCGCCTGATGTCCTCTCGCAAGTTCATGGGCTTGCGTGAGCTGGCCGGCAAGTTCGTGAAAAAGCTGCCTGCCCCTGTGGAGCGCACGGCCCGCAAGGCGGATGAATATGCCCGCGGCATGATCACCGGCGGTACGCTGTTTGAAGAACTGGGTTTTTACTACGTTGGCCCTGTAGATGGGCATGATCTGCCGCAGTTGGTCTCTATCCTGCGCAACCTGCGCGATACGGATAACGGCCCCATCATGCTGCATGTCATCACGGAAAAAGGCCACGGCTATCAGCCAGCCGAAAAAGCCGGAGACAAGTATCACGCCGTTG